>SCTR01000007.1:0-300000 GCA_004297305.1 Actinomycetota bacterium | reverse complement strand
ACGCTGCAGCAACGGGTCCGTCTCGACGTCGACTGGACGGCCGTCGCCGTCGACCCGGTGACCGGCGCCTTCGAGTCGATGCGGACCTGCGCGCCGCCGGTAGGCCGGGGCTTCGAACACCTCACCGGCGGCCCCGGCTGCTGGGACTTCGACGCCGAGCTCGCACGATTGCCGGAGTTGTTGGCCGCCAAGGTCCGCGCCCCGTCGGTGACGCCCGGCCGCTACACGCTGCTGATCGATCCCAGCAATCTCTGGCTGACCATCCATGAATCGGTGGGACACGCCACCGAACTGGACCGGGCGCTGGGGTACGAGGCCAACTACGCCGGCACCTCGTTCGCGACCCCGGACCTGCTCGGGCAACTGCGATACGGCTCGCCGCTGATGACCGTCACCGGAGACCGTACCGTCGAGCACGGCCTGTCCACCGTGGGCTGGGACGACGAAGGCGTTGCAGCGCAGTCATTCGATCTCGTCCGGGACGGCACGCTGGTCGGCTATCAACTGGACCGGGCCATGGCCGCCGAGTTCGGGCTGCCGCGCAGCAACGGGTGTGCGTACGCCGACTCCGCCGGGCACACCGCGATCCAGCGGATGCCGAACGTGTCGCTGCAGCCGGACCCCGATGGTGGTGACGTGGCTGCCCTGGCCGCCGGGATCGAGGACGGCATCTACGTCGTCGGCGACCGCAGCTGGTCCATCGACATGCAGCGCTACAACTTCCAGTTCACCGGTCAGCGCTTCTATCGCATCCGGTCCGGCCGGATCGCCGAACAGGTGAAAGACGTGGCCTACCAGGCGACGACGACGGACTTCTGGGGCTCGCTGATCGCGCTGGGAGGCCCGTCGACGTACCTGCTCGGCGGCGCCTTCAACTGCGGTAAGGGGCAGCCCGGGCAGGTGGCCCCGGTGTCGCACGGCTGCCCGGCCGCAGTATTCGAGAACGTGAACGTGCTCAACGGCGCCGCCGAGGCCGGCCGGTGAGCGGCCCGCTGTCGGCGCAGGAGATCGTCGCGCGATGCCTCGCCCTGTCCACCGCGGACGGTTGTGTGGTCGTGGTGCGCGAATCGTGGCAGGCGAACCTGCGGTGGGCTCGAAACACCCTGACCACCAACGGTGAGGGGGCATCGAGGAGTGTGACGGTGTTGTCGTTCGTCGGCAGCTCCGGTGGCGGTCGGACCGGTACGGCGGTCGGCGCTGTCAATCGCAGCGGGGTCACCGTCGCGGAGCTGGCCGATCTCGTCGAACGGTCGCAAGCGGCCGCGGCTGCAGCGGATCCGGCCGAGGACGCCTCCCCACTGCTGGACCGCTCGACGGGTACGGCCGCCGCCGTGGACTGGACCGAACCGCCGGGGACGACCAGCGGCGGGGTGTTCGGCACGATCGCGCCGGTGCTCGGCGACGTGCTGGCGGCCGGTCGCGCCGACGGCATCGAACACTTCGGGTACGCCGAACACAGCGTGGCCACGACGTACGTCGGCTCGTCGACCGGGCTGCTGCTGCGGCACGTCCAGCCGGAAGGCCGGCTCGAGCTCACCGCGAAATCGCACCAGCGCAGCCGCTCCACGTGGGCCGGCATCCCGACCCGGGACTTCGCCGGTATCGACCTGCCCGCCACCGACGCCGGCCTGCGCCGGGCCCTGCAATGGCAGGCCCGCACGGTCGACATCGCCCCTGGCCGGCACGCGGCGTTGCTGTCGCCGAGCGCAGTGGCCGACCTGATGATCGACCTCTACTGGTCCGCCGGCGGCCGCGACGCCGCACAGGGCCGCAGCGTGTTCAGCCGACCGGGAGGCGGCACCCGGATCGGCGAGGCGCTCTCGCCGCAACCGTTCGACCTGGTCAGCGACCCGGCGATGCCGGGCCTTCAGTGCTCGCCGTTCGAGCTGGTCACCTCGTCGTCGGAGTCGGCCTCGGTCTTCGACAACGGGTTGCCGCTGCGGCGGACCGAATGGCTGCACGCGGGCCGGCTGCGTGGCCTGCTGACCTCACGGTTCACCGCACGCGAGTGCGACCTGCCGGTCAATCCCGGCATCGACAACCTGTCCCTGTCGCTGCCCGGCGCCGGCGGAGATCTGGCAGATCTGGTCTCGCGCAGCGACTCCGGGCTGCTGGTGACCTGCCTGTGGTACAACCGCGTCGTCGATCCTCAGACGCTGTTGCTGACCGGGCTGACGCGCGACGGGGTGTACCTGGTGTCCGACGGCGAGGTCGTCGGCAGCGTCGGGAACTTCCGGTTCAACGACTCCCCGGTCGACATGCTGCGGCGGACCACCGACGCGGGCGCGACGACGCCCACCCTGGCCCGGGAGATGGGTGACTACTTCAATCGCGCTGCCATGCCGCCGTTGCGCGTCGCCGACGTCAACTTCTCGACCCGCAGCGATGCCGTCTGACGCCGTCAGACGCCGTCGCACCGGACGAGCCGGCTGGACGTACCGTGGTGGGGCGCAGCCAGCTGCGGCGGAGGGAGTCATGGTGACCGGACGTGGATCCGAGCATGTGTACCGGATCACCGACGCCCGGCGTGGCCTGTCCGTCGAGCAGGCCGGCCGGACCCGGCGCTATCTGGTCTCGATGGGCATCCGGACCGTCTGTTTCCTCGGCGCGATCATCACGCCCGGTTGGCCGCGTTGGCTGCTGGTCCTCGGCGCGGTCTGCCTGCCCTACCTCGCCGTGGTCATGGCCAACGGCGGTCGGGAGAACGAGGACGCTCCCCCGGTCGGACCGCTGCTGCCCCAGCCGGATCCGCAACTCGGGCCGGGCACCGTCGGATCCGGGCCGGCAGGCGGTACCTCCAGCACACCGTGATCGCGCCGTAACCATCAGTGCTGGGAAACTCTGGCTCGGCGGGCGGCTGGCCTCTACTGTCGGGTCGTCGCGATCCGACGTCGGGAGGTCCCATGTCGACGGTCAACGAAACCGGTCAACCGCAGCCGACGTACCGCACCGGTGGCGTCCGCACGATCGCCATTCTGGTCATCGTGGCCGGCGCGATCCTGCTCGTCGCCGGGGTGGTCACCTACGGGGTGGTGAGTTCGACGCTGGCAGCGCAGAAGATCACCGTGTCCGACGACGCCACGCACTTCGCCGGCCAGTCGGTGACACAGCCCTGGCAGGCGTACGCCGAAGCCGAGGCGATCGCCGGGCACGCGGAGAAGATCGCCGGTGGCAAGACGTATGCCGAACTCCCGCAGGGTGATCCGAACCGGGACTCGGTGATGACGGCGTCGTTCCTGCAGGCGTCGCTGTTCACCTCGGTGGTCGCGTTCGGCGTCGCGGCGATGGCAGCCGGCCTCGGTGCCGTGGTCATCCTGATCGGAGTCGCTCTGCTGCTGGTGATCCGCCGACCGGTGGCCGCGACCGTCGTCAGCGACACCGAGCGCGGCGAACCGGCGCACGCCGCCAGCTGACCCGCTGCCGTTCGCAAGCGGCCCCCGTCGCCTGGGCGGGGCTCAGCCGCCGATGGCCGACATCGGCCGTTCCGGCTGGGCGAAGCCCGCCTCGCCGATGCCGTGCCCGGCCCGTTTGGCCCACATCGCGGCGCGGATGACGTCCGCCAGCGCGGCATCGGAGGCACCGCTGCGCAGCAGGTCGCGCAGCGGCGACTCCTCACGGGCGAACAGGCAGTTGCGGACCTGCCCGTCGGCGGTGAGCCGCACCCGGTCGCACGCTGCGCAGAAGGGCTGGGTGACCGACGCGATCATGCCGATCCGGCCCGGGCCCAGCCCCGCGCCCGGGTCCGCGGCGAGGAAGGTCTCGGCCGGCGCGCTGCCCCGCAGCCGGCCGGGGTCGGGCTGGACGGACAGCTGCGTGCGCAGCAGGCCCAGGATCTCGTCCCCGGTGAGCATCGCGGTGCGGTCCCAGCCGTGCTGGGCGTCCAGCGGCATCTGTTCGATGAACCGCAGTTCGTAGTCGTGGCGCAGCGCGAAGCGCACGAGGTCGACCGCCTCGGCGTCATTGCTGCCGCGGACCAGCACGGCGTTGAGCTTCACCGGGGTCAACCCGGCGCTTCGGGCCGCCGTCAGGCCGGCGAGGACGTCGTCCAGCCGATCCCGGTGGGTCAGCTGGATGAAGCGCTGCCGGTCCAGGGTGTCCAGGCTGACGTTGACGCGGTCCAGTCCGGCGGCGGCCAACGGCTCAGCGAGGGCCGTCAGCCCGATGCCGTTGGTGGTCAGCGAGATCCGAGGTCGTGGCGTCATCCCGGCGACGGCGGCGACGATGTCCACCAGGCCGGGGCGCAGGAGCGGTTCCCCG
This sequence comes from Actinomycetota bacterium, assembly GCA_004297305.1. Lineage (NCBI taxonomy): Bacteria > Bacillati > Actinomycetota > Actinomycetota bacterium. The sequence goes on along the minus strand of SCTR01000007.1, from coordinate 295,743 downwards.
CCGGTGAATCGCACGTCGTCGACGCCCAGACCCACCATGACCGCGACCACCCGGACGACCTCGTCGTCGGTGAGCAGCTCCTGCCGCGGCAGCCAGGGCAGACCCTGCTCGGGCATGCAGTAGCTGCAGCGCAGGTTGCAGCGATCGGTCAGCGACACCCGCAGATCCCGCCCAGCCCGACCGAACTGGTCCAGCAGCACGGTCACCTCCGGGGCAGCGAGTCGGCAAACCGGCTCTGGGTGAGCCGGTTTGCCGCGCGGTGGGCCGACGCCGCGGTCGGCGCGCGTCTGGGGCGGGGCTAGGCTCCTGCAGTGCTCGCCTTGCTGCGCACCCGTCGTTGGCTCGGCTTCACCGTAACCGTTCTGCTGGCGATCGTCGCCTTCGGTCTGCTGAGCCGCTGGCAGTGGTCGCGCGCGGAGGCGAAGCGAGCCGAGCGGGCAGCGGTCGTCGACCGCAGCGCGCATGGCGCCACCCCCATCGACCAGGTGCTCGCCGCCACCGATGCCTCCGGCACAGCTGTGACGGGCGCTGGCGAGCTGGGCGCGGACGTCGAATGGCGTTCGGTGACCGCGACCGGGCGCTACGAGCCGGCCAGCACGGTCCTGGTCCGCAAGCGCCCGCTGAACGGGGCGAACGGCTTCTGGGTCGCCACCGCGCTGCGGACCGACACCGGCCGGCTGTTGTGGATCAACCGGGGCTGGATCCCGGCCACCGCGGACGCCACGGCGGTCCAGCGGGCACCCGACCCGCCTGCCGGCCTGGTGACGGTGACCGGCCGGCTGCGGGCGCCGCAGAGCGGCCCGTCGGCCCAGCCGCGTGACCTGCCCGCCGGTCAGGTGACCGACCTCGACATCGCCATGCTCAGCCGGCGCGACGACGCGGCGGCGGACAACGGCACGACCGCGTCGGCGTCGGGTGGCGGCTCGCCGGTGTATCCGGCGTACCTGGAACTGACCGGCAGCGATCCGGCCGACAGCGCCGCGCTCACGGTGCTGCCGCCGCCTGACATCGACGACACCCGCAACCTCTCGTATGCCGTGCAGTGGATCCTGTTCGCGCTGGTCGCCGTGGTCGGCTGGGGATTCTTCCTGCGCCGCGAGGCACGCGAGGACGCCCGTGCCGGCGCACAGCACACCTCCTCCGGCCCGCCGCCCCCGGCCGGCTGACCTCGCGGCGACGGGCGGGATCGGCCGGATCGGCGGTACGACACACCACCCTGCTGGCGTCCTCGCGCGACTCCCGCCGCCGGCTGCGGCACCATGACCGGCATGGATCTGGGTCTGGCAGGACGCGCGTTCGTCGTCACCGGGGGGTCGCGGGGGCTCGGCCTGGCCGCGGCGTACACGCTGCTGGAGGAAGGCGCCCAGGTCGTCATCGCCGGGCGCGACGAGGAGTCGCTGGCCGAGGCGACCCACGCGCTCGGGCACAGCGGGCAGGTGGTGGCGTTGGCCGCCGACCTCGCCGACCCGTCGGCGGCTGAGCGCCTCGTCGCCGGTGCCGTGGCCCGGTTCGGCCGCATCGACGGTGCCCTGCTCAGTGTCGGGGGACCGCCGCCCGGCACGGCGCTCACCGTCACCGACGAGGCGTGGCGCAGCTCGTTCGAGTCGGTCTTCCTCGGCCCGTTGCGGGTGGCCCGCGCGATCAGCGCGGCGATCACGTCGGACCCGGCGGCGCTGACCGGGACGGAGGGATCGCTGGTCTTCGTCCTGTCCAGCAGTGTCCGCAACCCGATCGCGGGACTGTCGGTGAGCAACGGCCTGCGGCCGGGCCTGGCGATGGTGGTCAAGGACCTCGCCGACGAGCTCGGCCCGCGGGGCGTCCGGGTCAACGGGATGCTGCCGGGGCGGCTGGCCACCGACCGGACCTTCGCCATCGACGCCCGGGTCGGCTCGCCGGACATGGTGCGCCGGCGCAACGAGGTGGCCATCCCGCTCGGCCGGTACGGCGAGCCAGCCGAGTTCGCCGCTGCCGCGGCCTTCCTGCTGTCCCCGGTCTCGTCCTACGTCACCGGCTCGATGCTCGCGGTGGACGGCGGTTCGACGCGGTCGATCTGATCGGCCGGCCACGACGCAGCCTGGCCGGCGAACTGGGTCCGGTAGAGGTCGGCGTACAGGCCGCCGTGGGCCAGCAGCTGGGCGTGGCTGCCCCGCTCGACCACCTCCCCGTCGTCCACGACCAGGATGAGGTCCGCCTCGCGGATCGTTGACAGCCGGTGGGCGATGACCAGCGAGGTACGACCGGTCAGCGCGGTGTCCAGCGCACGTTGGACGGCCAGCTCGCTCTCGCTGTCCAGGTGGGCCGTCGCCTCGTCCAGGACGACGACCGCCGGCGCCTTCAGCAGCAGCCGAGCCAGCGCGAGCCGTTGCTTCTCCCCGCCGGACAGCCGGTAGCCGCGGTCACCGACGACCGTGTCGAGGCCGTCCGGCAAGGCGGCGAGCAGATCGGCGACCTGGGCGTCGCGGCAGGCCGCGAGCAGTTGGGCCTCGGTGGCGTCAGGTCGGGCGTAGAGCAGGTTGGCCCGGATCGTGTCGTGGAACATGTGGGCGTCCTGCGTCACGACGCCGACGGTGCGCTGCAGCGAGGCCGCCGACAGGTCCCGGACGTCGACCCCGCCCACCCGGACGGCGCCGGCGGTGACGTCGTAGAGCCGCGACACCAGGGCGGTGATCGTCGTCTTGCCGGCGCCTGACGGGCCGACCAGGGCGACGAGCTGCCCAGGCGCAGCGGTAAAGCTCACGTCGTGCAGGACCTGTTGCGGGACAGCACGTCCGGTGGTGCGCGCGACCGACTCCAACGAGGCCAGCGACACTTCGTCCACACTCGGATAGCGGAATGCCACGTGCTCGAACTCCACCGCGACCGGACCGGCCGGCAACGGCTGGGGCCGCTCGGGTTCGGCCACCAGGGGCGGCAGGTCGAGCACTTCGAAGACGCGCTCGAAGGACACCAGTGCGGTCATCACGTCCACCCGGACGTTGGACAGCGCGGTCAACGGGCCGTACAGCTGGCCGAGCAGGGCCGCCAGGGCCAGCAGCGTGCCCAGGGTCAGCGTCCCGTTGATCACCAGGTTGCCGCCGACGCCGTACACCAGGGCCGTCGCCAGCATCGCGACCAGCGTCAGGGCGGTGAAGAAGTACCGGTTGGCCATCGCGATACGGACGCCGATGTCCCGGACCCGACCCGCCCGCCCGGCGAAGACCTCGTCCTCCTCGGCCGGCCGACCGAACAGTTTCACCAGCAGCGCGCCGGCGACGTTGAACCGTTCGGTCATCTGGGTGCTCATCTCGGCGTTCAGCTGCATCTGTTCCCTGGTGAGCGCCTGCAGCCGGCGACCCATCCAGCGCGCCGGCAGCAGGAACAGCGGGAGCAGCACCAGCGCCGCGATGGTGATCTGCCAGGACAGCCACAGCATCGTGGCCAGCGTCACCACGACACTGATGAGGTTGCCGACCAGACCGCTGAGGGTGGAGGTGAACGCCTGTTGCGCACCGACGACGTCGTTGTTGAGGCGCGAGACCAGGGCTCCGGTCTGGGCCCGGGTGAAGAACGCGACCGACTGCGCCTGGACGTGTGTGTAGACGCGGGTTCGCAGGTCGAAGATGAGGCCCTCGCCGATCCGGGAGGACACCAGCCGTCCCAGCAGGCCGAGTCCGGCATCGGCGAGGGCCAAAACGACCACGAGCAGGGCGCAGACCGTCACGACCGTGCTGTTGCCGACGCTGATCCCGTCGTCGACGATCCGCTTGAACAGCAACGGCTGCGCCACCCCGAGCACCGCCTCGATCACCAGGATCACGAGGAATCCGGCGACCAGAGCGCGGTAGGGGCGAGCGAACCCGAGGATCCGCCGGAACGTCGCCCGGCTGACCCGCCGGTTCTTGACCGACGAGTCGCGGGTGTACGACCGCAGCGTGCTCCAGGAATTGTGCTGGGCCATGCCTGCCTTTCCGTGACCGCCGGCCAGGTTCGTGCGGACCTGTCGCAGGCCAACCCGCGGTACGCCGGATCCCTTCCCGATTCAGCCGTCAGTGTGCCGCCGCGGCGTACCGGCGGCCGGTCGGTTCGGCTGGTCGACAGTCAGGCCAGGTTGATCGTCAGGCCTTCTTGCCGCGCGTCGCGCCACCGCGGCCCCGTAGTGCCACACCGGATTCGGACAGGATGCGGTGCACGAAACCGTAGGAGCGGCCCGATTCGCTGGCCAGCTCGCGGATACTGCGTCCGGCGGCGTACTTCTTCTTGAGGCTCTCGGCCAGCTTGTCCCGCTCCGTGCCGGTGACCCGGCGACCCTTGCCCAGCTCAGCCACGACAACCTCCCGGTCGGTCCGCCGGGGCTGAAGGCCACCGGCCCATGCGCCCACGCGCCCAGTGCGGCCCATGATCCTTCAGGTGGTCCCGCTCCGCTACCCGTCGCCGAGCGTCACGCCAGCGAGATCAGGTCGGCGTAGTCCGGCGTCCAGTGGTCCTCCACGCCGTCCGGCAACAGCAGGACCCGTTCGGGCGCCAGGGCGGCCACCGCGCCTTCGTCATGGGTCACCAGCACCACGGCGCCGCGGTAGGCCCGCAATGCACCGAGCACCTCGTCGCGGCTCGCGGGGTCGAGGTTGTTCGTCGGTTCGTCCAGCAGCAGGACGTTGGCGCTGGACACCACCAGCGTGGCGAGCGCGAGCCGGGTCTTCTCCCCGCCGGACAGCACCCCGGCGGGCTTGTCGACCTCGTCGCCGGTGAACAGGAACGAACCGAGGACTCGCCGGGCCTCGGTGGCCGGCAGTTCCGGTGCGGCCGTGCGCATGTTCTCCAGGACCGTCCGGGACGTGTCCAGCGTTTCGTGCTCCTGGGCGTAGTACCCCAGCCGCAGGCCGTGCCCGGCCACGACCGCACCGGTGTCCGGCGGGTCGATTCCGGCGAGGATGCGCAGCAGTGTGGTCTTGCCGGCGCCGTTGAGCCCCAGCACGACGACCCGTGAGCCACGGTCGATGGCGAGGTCGACGTCGGTGAAGATCTCCAACGACCCGTACGAGCGGGACAGGCCGGTCGCGCTCAGCGGGGTCCGGCCGCAGCTGGCCGGCTCGGGGAAGCGCAGCCGCGCCACCCGGTCGGCCTGCCGGGTGTCCTCCAGCGTGGCGACCAGCCGCTCGGCCCGCCGCAGCATCCCCTGGGCGGCCTTGGCCTTGGTGGCCTTCGCGCGCATCCGCTCGGCCTGGTCCTTCAGCGCCGCGGCCTGCTTCTCGGCGTTCGCCCGTTCCCGTCGGCGCCGCCGCTCGTCGGTCTCGCGCTGCTCGAGATAGGTCTTCCACCCGACGTTGTAGACGTCGATCACCGCGCGGGTGGCGTCGAGGTGGAAGACCCGCGTGACGGTCGTGTCGAGCAGGGCGACGTCGTGGCTGATCACCACCACCCCGCCGGCGTACGAGGACAGGAAGTCCCGCAGCCAGATCACCGAATCCGCGTCCAGGTGGTTGGTGGGCTCGTCCAGCAGCAACGTCTGCGCGCCACTGAACAGGATTCGCGCCAGTTCGACGCGACGCCGTTGACCGCCGGACAGCGTCGCCAGCGGCTGGCTGAGGATGCGGTCGGGCAGGCTCAGGCTGGAGGCGATCGCGGCCGCCTCGGATTCCACGGCGTATCCGCCGAGGGACTCGAACTCGGCGGTGGCCCGCTCGTACCGGCGCATGGCCTGCTCCCGGCGCTGCGGATCGTCGCTGGCCATCAACTCGGCTGCCTCGCGCATCCGGCGGGTGACCTCCACCAGTCCCCGGGCAGACAGCACCCGGTCGCGGGCCAGGACGTCGAGGTCCCCGGTCCGGGGGTCCTGCGGGAGGTAACCGACTGTGCCCGAACGGGTCACCGTCCCGGCAGCCGGTTGTGCCTGGCCGGCCAGCACCTTCGTGAGCGTCGTCTTGCCGGCGCCGTTGCGTCCGACCAGGCCGACCTTGTCACCGGGAGCGACCCGGAAACTCGCCTCGGCCAGCAGCAGCCGGGAGCCGGCGCGCAACTCCACGTCGGTGGCGACGATCACGCGGGAATTCCTCGCAGGCGTTGGCGGCGCAGGGCGCCGGGAGACGGGCGACTCAGACGTTGAAGCCGAGTGCGCGCAGCATCTCGCGGCCGTCGTCGGTGATCTTGTCCGGCCCCCACGGCGGCATCCAGACCCAGTTGATCCGGAAGTCCTTCACCAGGCCGTCCAGCGCCGCCCGGGTCTGGTCCTCGATGACGTCGGTCAGCGGGCAGGCCGCGGAGGTGAGCGTCATGTCGAGCGTCGCGACGTTGTCGTCGTCCACGGCAACGCCGTACACCAGGCCGAGGTCGACCACGTTGATCCCCAGTTCGGGGTCGACGACGTCCTTGAGGGCTTCGACCAGGTCGTCGGACGAGGTGGTCGTGGTGGTGTCGGTCATGGCGTCGTACTCCCTACGGATCGGGCCGCTCCGGCCGCGTCGAGCGCTACGGTCACCGCGTCCTGCCAGGCCATCCACGACAGCAGCGCGCATTTCACCCGCGCCGGGTAGCGGGACACCCCGTGGAACGCCACGGCGTCACCGAGCACCTCGTCGTCGGGTTCACCGTCGCCCCGGCTGTGCATGAGGGCGAGAAACTCCTGCTGGACGCGTTCGGCCTCCGGCAGCGTCATCCCGACCAGCTGGTCGTACAGCACGCTGGCGCTGGCCTGCGAGATCGAGCAGCCGGCACCCTCGTAGGAGACGTCCGTGACCACCGGCTCGGCGTCGCCGGACAGGCTGACCCGCAACGTGATCTCGTCGCCGCAGGTGGGGTTGACGTGATGCACCTGAGCGTCGAACGGCTCGCGCAGCCCGCGCCCGTGCGGGTGCTTGTAGTGGTCGAGGATGATCTCCTGGTACAGCTGCTCCAGCTGCATCAGCTGACTCCGAAGAAGCTACGGGCGGCGTGGACGCCGTCGACGAGGGCCTCGACGTCGTCGGGGCCGTTGTACAGGTAGAAGGTCGCCCGTGTGGTGGCCGGCACACCCATCCGCCGCACCACCGGCCAGGCGCAGTGGTGCCCGACGCGGACCGCGACGCCGCGGTCGTCGAGTACCTGGCCGACGTCGTGGGGATGGATCCCGTCCACCACGAACGAGATCGCGCCACCGCGGTCGACCGTCGTGGTCGGGCCGACGATCCGCAGCCCCGGCACGCCGGCCAGGCCCTCGAGAGCCAGCGCGGTCAGCGCCTCCTCGTGGGCGGCGACGGCGGTCATCCCGACGGCGGACAGGTAGTCCACGGCGGCGCCGAGGCCGACCGCCTGCGCCATCATCGGCACGCCGGCCTCGAATCGTTGCGGCGGAGCGGCGAACGTCGTCCGCTCCATCGTGACCACCTCGATCATCGAGCCGCCGGTCAGGAACGGCGGCATGGCGGCCAGCAGTTCCGGACGGCCCCACAGGCAGCCGATCCCGGTGGGGCCCAGCATCTTGTGCCCACTCCACGCCACGAAGTCCACGCCGAGTGCCGCGACGTCGATCGGATGGTGCGGGACCGACTGGCACGCGTCGAGCAGCACCAGCGCGCCCACCTCGCGGGCGCGGGCCACGATCGCATCGAGCGGATTGATAGTGCCGAGAATGTTGGACTGATGCACCACCGCGACGATCTTGGTGCGCGGGCCGATGACGGAGCCGACGTCGGACAGGTCGAGGCGGCCGGAGTCGGTGAGGCCGAACCACTTCAGGGTCGCGCCGGTCTTCAGCGCCAGTTCCTGCCAGGGTACGAGATTGGCGTGGTGCTCCATCTCGGTGACGACGATCTCGTCACCTTCGCGCAGCGCGAACCGGTCCGCCCCGTCCGGCAACGCGGCGCGGTGTCGGGCCTTGTCGGTGGTGTTGGAGAACGCGTACGCGACCAGGTTGATCGACTCCGTGGCGTTCTTGGTGAACACGATCTCGTCCTCGGCCGCACCGACGAACGCCGCGACGCGGCGCCGCGCGGACTCGTAGGCCTCGGTGGCCTCTTCGGCCAACTGGTGAGCGCCGCGGTGAGCGGCGGCATTGTGCTGCTCGTAGAAGGCACGCTCGGCGTCGAGGACCTGCCGCGGCTTCTGCGACGTCGCGCCGGAGTCCAGGTAGACCAGCCGGCGGTCACCGCGCACCGTCCTGGCCAGCAGCGGGAAATCGCGCCGCAGCCGCTCGACGTCGAGCAGCCGGCCGGCGGCCGCGGTGGTGGCGGTCATGCCGGCGCTCGCAGGTAGCGCTCGTAGCCTTCGGCCTCCAGCCGGTCCGCCAGTTCCGGGCCGCCTTCCTCGACGATGCGGCCGTCGACGAACACGTGGACGAAGTCCGGCTGGATGTAGCGCAGGATCCGGGTGTAGTGGGTGATCAGCAGCGTGCCGGTCGTCCCGGTCGCCCGGACCCGGTTCACCCCTTCGCTCACCGCGCGCAACGCGTCGACGTCCAGCCCGGAGTCGGTCTCGTCCAGGATGGCGATGCCGGGGCGCAGCAGTTCCAGCTGCAGGATCTCGTGCCGCTTCTTCTCCCCGCCGGAGAAACCCTCGTTGACGTTGCGCTCGGCGAACTGGGCGTCGACCCCGAGCTCGTCCATCGCGGCCTTCATCTCCTTGACCCACAAGCGCAGCTTCGGCGCCTCGCCGCGGACCGCGGTGACCGAGGTGCGCAGGAAGTTGGAGACCGACACCCCCGGGACCTCGACCGGATACTGCATCGCCAGGAAGATCCCGGCCCGCGCCCGGGCATCGACGCTCATCGCCAGGACGTCGGCACCGTCGAGCGTGACCGATCCGCCGGTGACGGTGTACTTCGGATGTCCGGCAACCGAATACGCCAGCGTGGACTTGCCCGAACCGTTGGGTCCCATGATCGCGTGCGTCTCGCCGGCGCCGACGGTGAGGTCGACACCCCGGAGGATCTCGCGCGGACCCGTCTCGGTCGAGACCGTGACGTGCAGGTCGCGGATCTGCAGGGTGGACATCGAATCTCCTCAGTACGTGGATCGGCGCGGGCTTCCGGCCGTGGGTCAGTCGGTCAGGGGGTCCGGCCGGTCGTCGCCGGCTGCTGCGGCCGGGTCGGGTCCGAACCGCCCGAGCCGGTCGTCGACGTTGCGCAGCAGCCGATCCCGCAGGCCGTCGTCGCCGATCCGGGCGATGATGTCGGCGAAGAAGCCGTGCACCACCAGCCGACGGGCGACGTTCTCCGGAATGCCGCGGGCCTGCAGGTAGAACAGTTGCTCGTCGTCGAACCTTCCCGTGGCACTGGCGTGACCGGCGCCGACGATCTCGCCGGTCTCGATCTCCAGGTTCGGTACCGAGTCCGCGCGAGCGCCGTCGGTGAGCAACAGGTTGCGGTTCATCTCGTACGTCGAGGTGCCGACGGCTGACGCGCGGATCAGTACGTCGCCGACCCAGACGGTGCGGGCCTTCGCACCCTGCAGGGCGCCCTTGTACAGCACGTCGCTGCGGCAGTGCGGTACGGCGTGATCGACCAACAGCCGATGCTCCAGATGCTGCCCGGCGTCGGCGAAGCAGACCCCGAGCAGGTTCGCCTCGCCGCCGGGTCCGGCGTACCGGACGCTCGTGGTGACGCGCACCAGGTCGCCACCGAGGGAGACCACCACGTGCCGCAGCCGGGCGTCGCGACCGATCAGCGCCGCGTGCGCGAGGACATGGCTGCTGCCTTCGTCCCAGTCCTGGATGCTGACCACGGTGAGGTCCGCACCGTCGCCGACGGCGATCTCGACGTTGCCGCCGACGGTGCCCGCACCGGTGTGGTCGAGCACGACCAGACCGCTGGCGTGGGCCCCGGCCTCGATCAGCACGTGGGTGTACTGCACGCCGCCGGTGCCCCGCAGCGCCACCAGGGCGGAGGCGCCGGTCGCCTCTCGGGGGATGCGGGCCGCCAGCACCGAGCCGGCCCGCTCGTACGCCACAGCGGACGCGCGATCGGCAGGGGTGAGGACGGCCCCGAACGCCGGGTCGTCGCGCCGCACGGTCGCCACCGACGCGCCATCGGCCTGCCAGCTGACGTCCGGCTCGCCGTCAGCGGGCTGACCGTCCAGCAGCGGCCGCAGCCGGGACGTCGGGGTGAACCGCCAGTCCTCCTCCCGGCCGGAGGGGACCGGGTGGTCGGCGAGCTGGGCCGATACGACCCGGGTGGCCTTGGTCGCCGGCGGCGTCATGGTGGAAACCGACATCAGCCGACCGCACCTTCCATCTGCAGCTCGATGAGGCGGTTCAGCTCCAGGGCGTACTCCATCGGCAGTTCGCGGGCGATCGGTTCGATGAAGCCGCGCACGATCATCGCCATCGCCTCGTCCTCGGTCAGGCCGCGCGACATGAGGTAGAAGAGCTGGTCCTCGCTCACCTTCGACACCGACGCCTCGTGCCCCATCGACACGTCGTCCTCCCGGACGTCGACGTACGGGTAGGTGTCGGACCGGCTCACGTCGTCGACCAGCAGCGCGTCGCAGCGCACCGTGCTGCGGGAGCCGTGTGCCCCGGGCTGGACCTGGACCAGCCCGCGGTACGACGTCCGCCCTCCCCCGCGGGCCACCGACTTCGACACGATCGACGAGGAGGTGTTCGGCGCGGCGTGGACCATCTTCGAGCCGGCGTCCTGGTGCTGCCCCTCGCCGGCGAAGGCGATCGACAGGGTCTCGCCCTTGGCGTGCTCACCCATCAGCCACACCGCCGGGTACTTCATGGTGACCTTCGAGCCGAGGTTCCCGTCGATCCACTCCATCGTCGCGCCGGCGTGGGCGAACGCCCGCTTGGTGACGAGGTTGTAGACGTTGTTCGACCAGTTCTGGATGGTCGTGTAGCGGCAGCGGGCACCCTTCTTGACGATGATCTCGACGACCGCCGAGTGCAGCGAGTCGCTGGAGTAGATCGGTGCGGTACAGCCTTCGACGTAGTGCACGTACGCGCCCTCGTCGACGATGATCAGCGTCCGTTCGAACTGGCCCATGTTCTCGGTGTTGATCCGGAAGTACGCCTGCAGCGGGATCTCGACCTGCACACCCTTGGGTACGTAGATGAACGAACCGCCCGACCACACCGCGGTGTTCAGTGCCGAGAACTTGTTGTCGCCCGCCGGGATCACCGACCCGAAGTTCTCCCGGAACACGTCCTCGTGCTCGCGCAACCCGGTGTCGGTGTCGAGGAACAGCACGCCCTGCTCCTCGAGGTCCTCCCGGATCTTGTGGTAGACGACCTCGGATTCGTACTGTGCCGCAACGCCGGCGACGAGGCGCTGCTTCTCGGCCTCGGGGATCCCGAGCCGGTCGTACGTGTTCTTGATGTCCGCCGGCAGGTCCTCCCAGGAGGCGGCCTGCGACTCGGTGGAACGCACGAAGTACTTGATGGTGTCGAAGTGAATCCCCGACAGGTCCCCACCCCAGGCCGGCATGGGCTTGCGCTCGAAGATGCGCAGACCCTTCAGGCGCATCTGGAGCATCCACTCCGGCTCGCCCTTCTTGGCGCTGATGTCGCGGACGACCTCCTCGGACAGCCCGCGCCGCGCCGATGCCCCGGCGGTGTCGGTGTCGCTCCAGCCGTACTCGTAGCGGCCGAGGCCCTCGAGATCCTGCGATGCGGTCATGACGACGTGACCCTTCGACGTGGTGGAGCAGTACCGGCCTGGACGTGGGTGGTGCAGACACCGTCGCCGTGCGCGATCGTGGCCAACCGCAGCACGCGGGTGCCCAGCAGGCGCTCGAAGGCCTCGGTCTCGGCTTCGCACAACTGCGGGAACTCAGCGGCGACGTGCTCGACCGGGCAGTGATGCTGGCACAACTGGGCGCCTGCTCCCCCGACGTGAGCGACCGCGGCCGCCGCGTAGCCGTCGGCGCTGAGCAACTCGGCGAGGGTCTCGGCGCGTTCGATCGGATCGGCGACGGCGGCCAGCCGGGCCGCATAGCGGCGTTCCAGCTCGGCCACCCGGTGGCGGGCGAAGCCGGCGACGGCCTCGTCGCCGGCGGTCTCGGCCAGGTAGCGCAGCGCGCCGACCGCGAGGTCGTCGTACGCCTGGTCGAATGCCTCGCGACCGGCCGGCGTGAGCGAGTAGACCCGGGCTGGCCGGCCCCGGCCTCGTGACGGCGCCGGTCCGTACGGCGCCCGATCCCCGACATCGGCGTAGCCCTCGGCCACGAGCACGTCGAGGTGCCGACGCACCGCTGCGGCGGTCAGCTCGAGTCGCTCCGCGAGCGCAGCAGCGGTCGCCGGGCCCCCGTCCAACAGGACGCGGGCGACCCGGGCGGGTGCGCCGGCGAGGATTTTCACAACGCAAGTATGACCTAAATCCCGGTGAGGCGGGCCGCCGGGGGCGATCGGCCCGGCACAGAACGGGCACGGGCACCGAGTGAGCCCGGGCACCGAACGAGCCCGGGCACCGAACGAAGCGGCCCCTAGACTCGACCGCCGTGACCGACGGCCCCGCTGTCCGGGTGACCGGCCTGGTGAAGAGCTACGGCGACCGCGAGGTGCTGCGCGGGCTGTCGTTCACCGCGCCCCGAGGTGCGGTCACCGCGTTGCTCGGGCCCAACGGCGCGGGCAAGTCGACCGCCATCGAGGTGTGTGTGGGTCTTCGCCGGGCCGACGCGGGCTCGGTCAGCGTGCTCGACCGCGACCCGCAGCACGACGGCGCGCAGCTGCGGCCGCGGGTCGGGATGATGCTGCAGGCCGGCGGGATCCCCAGCGGCGCGCGCGCAGCTGAGTTCGTCGGGCATGTGGCGTCGTTGTACGCCGACCCGCTCGCGGCCGGCCCGCTGTTGCGCGTGCTGGAGCTGGACCGGCTCGGCCGTACGACGTTCCGCCGGATGAGCGGTGGCGAGCAGGCGCGGCTGCGGCTGGCCTGCGCGATCGTCGGCCGGCCGGAACTGGTCTTCCTCGACGAGCCCACCGCCGGGCTCGATCCGGAAGGACGAGACCTGGTGTGGGAGTTGGTGTTGGCGCTGCGGGCGGCGGGTGTCTCGGTCGTGCTGTGCACCCATCACCTGGACGAGGCCGAGCGGCTGGCCGACCACGTCGTGATCGTCGACGGCGGGGTCACAGCGGCTACCGGCGCCACGGCCGAGCTGACAGGCGCCGCGGCCACCGACTCCCTCAGCTTCCGGGCCGGCGCGCACCTGGACGTCGCCGGACTGGAACGGGCGCTGCCGGCCGGCCACGCCGTCCGTGAGACCGCCGTCGGTAGCTACCGCGTCGACGGTCACGTCGATCCGCAGACGCTGGCGGCCGTCACCGCCTGGTGCGCGCAGCACGGCGTGATGGCCGCGGACCTGCGCATCGGACGGCGCAGCCTCGAGGACGTGTACCGGGCCGCGACCGGCGGGACGCTGCCGTGACGGCCGGCTCGATGCCGGGGATGGGGTCGCTGCAGCCGTCACCCGGTGCCGCCCCCGCGGGCCGGATGGTGTGGTCGCAGGCGAGGTTCGAGCTGCGGCTGCTGCTGCGCAACGGCGAACAGGTGCTGCTGACCCTCGTCATCCCGCTGGTCCTGCTGGTCGTGCTGTCCAACGTCGGTGTCGTCGACCTCGGCGCGCCGGGCACCGGTCGCCGCGTGGACGTGGTGACCCCGGGGATCCTCGCGCTGGCGGTGATCTCGACGGCCTTCACCGCCCAGGCGATCGCGCTGGGCTTCGACCGGCGGTCGGGGGTGCTGCGGCTGCTGGCGACGACGCCGCTGCCGCGCTGGGCGCTGGTCGGCGGCCGCACGCTGGCGGTCCTGGCGATCGAATGCCTGCAGGTCGCCGTAATCGTCGTGGTCGCCTTGCTGCTCGGCTGGCATCCGCAGGGCTCACCGGTGGCCGTCGTCGGCCTCCTGGTGGCCGGCACCGCGGCGTTCAGTGCCTGGGGCATTGCCCTGGCCGGCCTGCTGCGGGCCGAGGCGACGCTGGCCGTCGCCAATGCCGTGTACCTGGTGTTCCTCTTGGGCGGGGCCACGGTGATCCCGTTGGCCAGCCTGCCGGCCGGCCTGGCGAACGTCGTTCGCTGGCTGCCGTCCGCCGCCCTCGGCGACGGGTTGCGCGAGGTGCTCGTCTTCGGCAATCCGGCCACTGCGCAGATCGGGCTGCTGCTGTTGTGGGCGGCCGGCGGAGCGCTGCTGGCGGCCCGCACCTTCCGGTGGGACTGACGGCCCGGTGGGACTGCGGGCCCGGCGGGACTGAGGGCCCGGTGGGACTGCGGGCCCGGCGGGACTGAGGGGCGGTCGGAGGCGGCGGGCCGGGCGGCGCGGGCCCGGGTGTGCTGTGCCGCCTACGATTCGGGCCGTGACTGCCAGCGACGTACGACCTCGCACTGCCCCGGTCGTCGTCGGGCCGGTCACCGCGGCCGTCCGCTGGATCTTCGTCGCGAACCTGGTGGCGCAGATCGCCATCGTGGTCACCGGCGGCGTGGTCCGGCTGACCGGATCGGGACTGGGGTGCCCGACCTGGCCCGCCTGCGTCGAGGGTTCCTACGTCCCGACGAACCGGCCCGAGGTCGGCTGGCACGAGTACATCGAGTTCGGCAATCGGACGCTCACGTTCGTCCTCGGCCTGCTCGCTCTGGCAGCGATCGCCGGGGTCGCCGTCGATGCGCGTCGCCGGCGACGGGCCGGTCTGCCGGCCCGGCCCGCGTTGATCGCCCTGGCCTGCGCACCGCTGCTCGGTTCGGTGGCCCAGGCAGTCCTCGGCGGCATCGTCGTGCTGACCGGGCTGCACCCGACGTTGGTGGCGATGCACCTGCTGGTGTCGATGGTCATCGTGGCGGCCTGTGCGGTGCTGGTCCAGCGAGCCGGTGAGCCCGGCGATCGGCCGGTCGTGGTCGTCGTCGTTCCGGCGGTCCGCTGGTTGGTGCGCGCCACGGTCGTGGTCGCCGCGGTCGTCGTGGTGCTGGGTACGGCGGTCACCGGCAGTGGCCCGCACTCCGGCGACGACGCCGCCGAGCACCGGTTCTCGTTCGACCCCCGGACGGTCGCGTGGCTGCACGCCGACCTCGTGCTGCTGCTGGTCGGCTTGACGATCGGCGTGCTGGTCGCGGCGTACGCCCTCGGCGGACCCGCCCCGCTTCGCCGGCGTGCCTGGCTGTTGGCCGCGGCGCTGCTGGCCAACGGCGCCATCGGCTACACCCAGTACTTCACCGGCCTCCCCTGGGCGCTGGTGGCCTGTCATCTGCTGGGGGCTTCGCTGGTGTGGTTGTGCGTCGTACGGCTCACGCTGGCGACCCGGACGCGCGGGGTCCGGTCGGCCTAGCGAGCGGCCCAGCGCGCGTGCCGCCACCGCAAGGCGTCGGTGACACGGAACGTCGGTACGCCGCCCTCGCAGCGGCAGGTGACCTCGGACCGCGAGTCGTCGGAATCCTGCGGCCGGAAACCGACCCGGACCGCCGAGGCGGACGTCTCGCGATCGGTCAACCGCCAGCCCGGCCGTGGATTCACGGTGCGCAGTGCCGGCCGGTCGCCCTGGCAGGACACCGTGACCGAACCCTGGGTGGTGGTGCGCGACAGCACGATCGTGCGCGGCGTGGCTGACCCGGCCGGGGCTGGGGCGCTCGGCGTGGCCGACGCGGTCGGGCTCCCGCTGGACTGCCCCGGGCCCGGCCCGCTGCTGCCGGACGCACTCGGGCTGGTCGGCTGGCTGGGCGTCGGCACCGGCGAGACGAACGCCCGGGTCGGCGTCGGCGACACGCCCGCCGGGGACTGTGCCGGGCTGCCGGCGGTCGCGGCCGGCGTCGGGGCCGGTCCGGCGCTGGTCGAAGCCGCAGTCGCCCCGGACAACGGTCCCGACGCACCGGGACCGGCGGCCTGGTGATCCTTGCCGGATCCCGGCTCGGACGGGCCGGCTGTCAGCTGCCCGCTGGTGGGTCCGGGGCTCGGCGATCCGTCAGCCGCATCGGTGGCCGCGGCACCCGAGGCGCGCAGGTCCCGGTCGTCGACCATCGGCAGGGGCGAGGGCGGCGGCGCGTCGCCGCGCAGCGCCGCATCGACCTGGGTCCCGGTCAGGACCTGGACCGCGCCGTCGGAGACCGCACCGCGGACGACGCCGACCGCGGCCAGCCCGACCCCGGTCGCCAAGAGGGCACACGCCACCCAGACCGCGAGCAGGGTGGTCGGCCGGCGCACGGCAGCATTCTCCCCGGCCGAGCCGCGCGGACCTGGCTAAGACGTCGATAAGCCGCCGCAAGCTCGCCGGCATGCGGTCGCCGCACCGCGGTGCCCGCACCGCTGTCGCCGCACCGCTGTCGCGGCACTGCCGTCGCCGGTCGTCGGCGGCCCGCGGTCGCAGGCACGGCGATCCCTGACCCGGAGGTACTAGGCCGGCAGGGTTATCGATCCGCGCTGTCATCGACGTGGCGGTGTCGCCGGGATGGCCGCGATGCCCTGTCCCACTACCGTGCTCCCATGGCGTCGCTGCTGCTGGTCGAGGACGATCCCGGCATCCGCAGCGCCCTCATCCGCGCGCTCGGTGAA
This sequence comes from Actinomycetota bacterium, assembly GCA_004297305.1. Lineage (NCBI taxonomy): Bacteria > Bacillati > Actinomycetota > Actinomycetota bacterium. The sequence goes on along the minus strand of SCTR01000007.1, from coordinate 279,332 downwards.
CGTGGCCACGTCGTCACCTCGGCGCCCACCGCCCTCACCGGACTGCAGGCCGCGATGGGCGGTGGCCCGGACCTGGTGATCCTCGATCTGGGTCTGCCGGACCTCGACGGCGTCGAGCTGCTGCGGATGCTCCGGGCGGTCAGCCGGGTCCCGGTGATCGTCGCCACAGCGCGCGACGACGACCCCACCGTGGTGCGCGCGCTGGACGCCGGCGCCGACGACTACGTCGTCAAGCCGTTCTCGGCGGCGACGATGGACGCCCGGGTCCGGGCCGTGCTGCGACGGTCCGGGCCCGAAGCCGAGGAGCGCCTGGTGCTGCGCGTCGGCGGCCTGGTGATCGACGTACCGGCGCGCGAAGCGGTCCTCGACGACCAGGTCCTGGAACTCAGCCCCCGGGAGTTCGACCTGCTGGTGTACCTGGCCGCCCGCCCTGGCGACGTGGTGACCAAACGGGAACTGCTGGCCGAGGTATGGCGGCTGCCGTACGGCGGCGCCGACAAGACCGTCGACGTGCACCTGTCGTGGTTGCGCCGCAAGCTGGGCGAGACGGCCCAGGAGCCGCGGTACCTGCTGACCATCCGCGGGGTCGGCGTGAAGCTCGTCGCGCCAGCGTGACCAGGCGGATCATCCTCACCCTCACGGCGTCCGTGCTGCTCGTCGTGGTCGCGTTCGTGGCGCCGCTGTGGATCTTCATCGGCGAGTTCGCCGTGGACCGGGCGCAGCGCCAGGCGGTGCTGCAGGCCCAATCGCTGGTCTCCGCGGTCAGTGTGGCGCCGCCGGCCGCGGTGGCCGCCACCGTCGACGACTTCGTCGCCTCACACCCGGGCACCGGCTACCAGGTGACGGTGTACCTGTCCGACGGCGCCCGCGTCGGCACCGACCGGCCGGCCGACAGCGTCGTCGGACTGGCCGAACGCGGCGGCGCCTTCTTCGCCGAAGCCGCCGGCGGCCGGGATCTGGTCATCCCCGCCGTGGACGGCGACGGCCGGACGGTCGTGGTCCGGCTGTTCGTCCCCGACGAGTTGTTGTCGCGCAACGTGACCCCGGCCCGGCTCGTCCTGCTGGGACTGGGTGCGGGGTTGCTCGCACTCGCCGTGGTGGTCGGGCTGCTGCTGGCCCGGTCCTTCCTGCGCCCGGTCCGGGCGCTGTCCACGGCAGCCGCCGCACTCGCCTCCGGTGACCTCGGCGCCCGCGTCGCGCCCGAAGGGCCGTCGGAGTTGCAGGCGGTGGCCGTGCAGCTGAATCGGCTGGCGTCGCGGGTCAGCGAGTTGCTGCGCGGCGAGCGCGAGGAGGTCGCCGACCTGGCCCACCGGCTCCGGACGCCGGTCAGCGCGCTGCGGCTGGACGTGGAGGCCATGCGGGACCCCGACGACCGGGAGCGGATCGGCGCCGACGTCGACCGGCTCGAGCGGATGGTCGACGACGTCATCCGCGAAGCGCGCCGCCCGGTCCGGGAAGGTGTCGAGGCCAGCTGTGACGCCGCCGCGGTAGTCCGGGACCGGCTGGAGTTCTGGCGCGTCCTCGCCGAGGACCAGGGACGCTCCGTCGCGTCATCGGTACCCGACGACGCGGTCCCGGTGCGGGCGACTGCCGCGGACCTCGGCGACGCGCTGGATGCTTTGCTGGGCAACGTGTTCTCGCACACCCCGGAAGGGGCGTCGTACGCGGTCACGGTGACAGCGACAGAGCCGACCGGGGCGCTGCTCACCGTCGACGACGAAGGGCCCGGCCTGCCGTCGACCGACGTGGTGGCCCGGGGGCGTTCGGAGAGCGGGTCCACCGGGCTCGGGCTCGACATCGCCCGCCGTACGGCGGAGTCCAGCGGGGGCCGGCTGATCGTCGCGCGCTCACCGATGGGTGGCGCGCGGGTCCGGTTGCTGCTCGGTGGGCCGGCCGTCGGCGGCGAGGCCGACGTCAGAAGTGCAGCAAGGGGTCGATCGCGACGGCGAGGAAGAGCAGCGACAGATACGTGATCGACCAGTGGAACAGCCGCATCGGCCGCAGGTCGGCTTCGCGCCGGCGTACCCGGCCGCGCAGTCCGTGGGCCTCGGCCAGGAACGCTGCACCCAGGACGACCGCGGCCACCGCGTAGCACCAGCCCATCGGCGCGACCGGGATCAACAGCAGTGACATGGCGACCATCGCCCAGCTGTAGCGGACGATCTGCCGGGTGACGACCGACGGCGCGGCGACCACCGGGAGCATCGGCACGCCGGCCGCGGCGTAGTCGGCGCGGAAGCGGAACGACAGCGGCCAGTAGTGCGGCGGCGTCCACAGGAAGATCACACCGAACAGGATGACCGGGGTCAGCGACAGGCTCCCGGTCACCGCGGACCAGCCGATGAGCACCGGCATACAGCCGGCAGCCCCGCCCCAGACGATGTTCTGGGCGGTACGGCGTTTGAGCGTGAGGGTGTAGACGACGACGTAGAAGAAGATGGCCGCCGCCGCCAGCGCCCCGGCCAGCGCGTTGGTGGTCACCGCGAGTTCGACGACGGCGACGACCGACAGTGCGAGGCCGAAGATCAGGGCACCCCGGGGCGACACGAGGCCGGTGACCAGCGGGCGATGACCGGTGCGGACCATGAGCCGGTCGATGTCGCGGTCGAAGTAGCAGTTGAGCGTGTTCGCGCCGCCGGCCGCCAGGGCGCCGCCCACGAGGGTCGCCAGCACGGTCCACAGCGGGGGCAGTCCCCCGGCCGCCAGGACCATCGTCGGCACCGTGGTGACCAGCAGCAGCTCGATGATGCGGGGCTTGGTCAGCGAGACGTAGGCGCGCAGCACGGTGACCGCGCTCCGACCCGCCGGGCGCTCGCCGTCCCCGGGGGCACCTGTGGTGGCACCGGCAGCGGCGACCGGGAGCGGACGCGGGTCGACAGCGGTCACGCGCACCTTCCGGCTTGACCTTGGAGCGAACGGCCTGGCGACGGGAGCCACCGAGCACCCGGAGTCTACTGTCCGCCGGCGGCGTGCCCCGGGCGGTCTGCCGCCGGCCGTCCAGAGTGTCGAACCTGCTGGGCAGCAGGCGGTCTGGCGACGCGGCGACCCGCCGGTCGGCGGTACGCCGGTGCGCCGGGCGCCATCGGGTGACTCGGGTGGCGCGGGCGGCGAGCTTGCCAGCCGCCCGGCGGCGGCCCTGTGCCGGCACTAGGCTCGCGCGCGGCTGCCCGCGCCCGATGCGGGGCCACCCGGTCATGGTCGGCTGGACCGATCTGCGGGGCCGATCGAGCGGCAGATGCGCGGCATTCTCCGGAGGAACGACTGTGACCACGAAGCTGGCCTGGACCGACCTCGACCGCCGGGCGGTCGACACGGTGCGGGTGCTGGCGATGGACGCCGTGCAGAAGGTCGGCAACGGCCACCCGGGTACGGCGATGAGCCTGGCGCCGGCGGCGTACCTGCTCTTCCAGCAGTTCCTGCAGCACGATCCGGCGGACCCGTCCTGGGTCGGCCGGGACCGGTTCGTGCTGTCCAACGGGCACAGCAGCCTGACGCTCTACATCCAGCTCTACCTGTCCGGTTACGGCCTGCAGCTGTCGGACCTGGAGTCGTTCCGCACGTGGGGCAGCCTCACCCCCGGGCATCCCGAGCACGGCCACACCGTCGGCGTCGAGACCACCACCGGACCGCTCGGACAGGGGCTGGCGACTGCGGTCGGGATGGCGATGGCGACCCGGTTCACCCGGGGTCTGCTGGACGCGTCGGCGGCGCCGGGCAGCAGCGTGTTCGACCACACCGTGTGGGTGTTCGCCGGTGACGGGTGCCTGCAGGAAGGCATCACGTCGGAGGCCAGTTCGCTGGCCGGCCACCAGCAGCTGGGCAACCTCGTCGTGCTGTACGACGACAACCACATCTCCATCGAAGGCGACACGGCCGTGTCGTTCAGCGAGGACGTGCTGGCCCGGTACGCCGCCTACGGCTGGGAGGTCCTGCACGTCGACCTGGCCGCCAACGGCGACCTCGACGTCGCCAGCCTCGCCGACGTCCTGAGCACCGCGCAGGCCATCACCGACCGACCGGTGATCATCCGGGTCAGGTCGATCATCGGCTGGCCGGCGCCGACCAAGCAGAACACCGGCGCGGCGCACGGGTCGGCGCTCGGCGACGCCGAAGTGGCCGCCACCAAGAAGATCCTCGGGTTCGATCCCGCCCTCACCTTCCAGGTCGACCCCGCTGTGCTCGAGCACGCCCGGGAGGTCGCGGCGCGCGGCGCGGCGGCTCACGCGGCCTGGGACGAGCGATTCGCCGAGTGGCGCGGCACTCACCCGGACTCCGCGGCGCTGTTCGACCGGCTGGTGGCCGGCGACCTGCCGGCCGGCTGGACCGACGTCCTGCCGAGCTTCCCGGCCGGTACCCCGGTGTCGACCCGCAACGCCTCGGGCAAGGTCATCAACGCGCTGGCGGGCGTGCTGCCGGAACTGTGGGGTGGCTCGGCCGACCTGGCCGAGTCCAACATCACCACCATCGAGGGGGGGATGTCGTTCCTGCCGGAGAGTTCGCGGGTCCCGCAGCGGTCGGCGTACGGGCGGATCCTGCACTTCGGCATCCGTGAGCACGCCATGGGCGCGGTCCTCAATGGCATTGCGCTGCACGGCTTGACGCGGGTGTTCGGCGGGACGTTCTTCGTCTTCTCCGACTACATGCGTGGCGCGGTCCGGATCGCGGCGATCATGCAGACCGACGTCGTCTACGTGTGGACCCACGACTCGATCGGTGTCGGCGAGGACGGGCCGACGCACCAGCCGGTCGAGCACCTGTGGGCACTGCGCGCCATCCCCGGCCTGTCGATCGTGCGGCCGGCGGACGCGAACGAGACCGCCGTGGCCTGGCGGGAGGCGCTGCGCCGCGGCGGCCCGGTGGGCCTGGTGCTGTCCCGGCAGAACCTGCCCACGGTCGACCGCGACCGGCTGGCGTCGGCGGACGGCCTGGCGCGCGGTGCCTACGTGCTGGCCGAGGCCGCGGCCACCGGGCCGCAGGTGATCCTGCTGGCCACCGGATCGGAGGTCTCGGTCGCGCTGGCCGCGCGGGACCTGCTGGAGGACGAGGGCATCGGCACCCGGGTGGTGTCCGCGCCCTGCCTGGAATGGTTCGAGGAGCAGGACGAGGCGTACCGCACCGCGGTGCTGCCCCCGGCGGTGCGCGCCCGGGTCTCGGTCGAAGCCGGGATCGCCCAGGGCTGGTGGAAGTACCTCGGCGACGCCGGCCGCGCCGTCTCGCTGGAGCACTTCGGGGCGTCGGCGGCGGCCGCGACGCTGTTCACCGAGTTCGGCTTCACCCCCGACCGGGTGGTGGCGCAGGCCAAGGAAAGCCTGGCCGCCGCGATCCGGTGAACATCAGGTGACCGCACCGGTCGATCGCGCCGCGACCGCGCACGGCGGTTAGGGTCGAGCCCTTGGGAGGTGCAGCTATGTCCGATCGCCTGCGCACGCTGTCCGACGCCGGGGTCTCGATCTGGCTCGACGATCTGGACCGCGGCCGGTTGCAGTCCGGTGGCCTGGCGGCCCTGGTACGCGACGACTCCGTGGTCGGCGTCACCACCAATCCGACGATCTTCGCCAAGGCCGTCTCGTCCGGTGCCGCCGAGTACGCCGAGCAGCTGGCCGGCCTGGCCGAGCGGGGCGTCAGTGTGGAAGAGGCGGTCCGGGCGCTGACGACGTACGACGTGCGCTGGGCCTGCGACGTGCTGCGCGAGGTGTGGGAGTCCACCGGCGGTGTCGACGGCCGGGTCTCCATCGAGGTCGACCCGCGGCTGGCGCGGCGTACGGCGGCCACCGTCGCGGAGGCCCAGTTCCTGGCGTGGGCGGTCGACCGGCCCAACGCGCTGGTGAAGATCCCGGCCACCCAGGAGGGCCTGCCGGCCATCACCAGCGTGCTCGGTGACGGCATCAGCGTGAACGTGACGTTGATCTTCAGCGTGGAGCGCTACCGCGGCGTCCTGGAGGCGTGGCTCGCCGGGCTGGAACGGGCCGACGCCGCCGGCCACGACCTGGCCACGATCGAGTCGGTCGCCTCCTTCTTCGTCAGCCGGGTCGACACCGAGGTGGACAAGCGGCTGACCGCCCTGGGCACCCCGGAGGCACTGGCGCTCAAGGGTGTCGCGGCCATCGCCAACGCCCGCCACGCGTGGTCGGCGTACCAGGAGGTTCTGGCGTCAGACCGCTGGAAAGCGCTGCAGGACAAGGGGGCTCATCCGCAGCGGCCGCTGTGGGCCTCGACCGGGGTCAAGGATCCGGCGTACCCCGACACCCGCTACGTCGTCGACCTCGTCGTCCCCGGCACCGTCAACACGATGCCGGAGGCCACCCTGCGCGCCGTCGCCGACCACGGCGAGGCCACCGGCGACCAGGTGACGCCCCACCAGGCGGCGGCCGCCGAACAACTGGCCGCGATCGGCCGCGCCGGTGTCGACCTGGCCGACGTCTACCGGGTGCTGGAGGACGAGGGTGTCGAGAAGTTCGACGCGTCCTGGCAGGAGCTCCTGCAGACGGTCGCCAAGGCGCTCGACGAGCGGCGGGGATAGCCGGCGGGCCACCGGCCGGAGGACGACGTGACCAATCCGCTGCGGGATCCGCGCGACCGCCGGTTGCCCCGCGTCGCCGGACCGTGCGGGCTGGTGATGTTCGGCGTGACCGGGGACCTCGCCCGCAAGAAGCTGATGCCGGCGGTCTACGACCTGGCCAATCGGGGGCTGCTGCCGCCCGGCTTCTCGTTCGTCGGCTTCGCCCGCCGTGACTGGGCCGACGAGGACTTCGCCGAGGTGGTCCACGCCGCGGTACGCGAGCACGCCCGGACGCCGTTCCGGGAGGACGTCTGGCGGACGCTGGCGCAGGGAATGCGTTTCGTGGCAGGTGATATCGCCGACGACGGCGCGTACGACGAACTGGCGCGGGTGGTGACCGACCTGGACCGGGTCCGCGGTACCCAGGGCAACCACGCGTTCTACTTGTCGGTGCCGCCGAAGATGTTCCCGGTGGTCATCTCCCAGTTGCGGCGGTCCGGCCTGTCGGCCACCGACGGTCACAACTGGCGGCGCGTGGTCGTGGAGAAGCCGTTCGGCCACGACCTGAACAGTGCGCGCGAACTGAACCGCATCGTCGACGAGGTCTTCCCACCCGGTGCGGTCTTCCGCATCGACCACTACCTGGGGAAGGAGACCGTCCAGAACATGATGGCGATCCGCTTCTCCAACAACCTGTTCGAGCCGGTGTGGAGCAGTCACTACGTCGACAGCGTCCAGATCACGATGGCGGAGGACATCGGTATCGGCGGCAGGGCCGGCTACTACGACGGCATCGGCGCGGCGCGCGACGTGATCCAGAATCATCTGCTCCAGCTGCTGGCGCTCACCGCGATGGAGGAACCGGTCTCGTTCCAGGCCGAGCATGTCCGGCAGGAGAAGGAGAAGGTGCTGTCCGCGGTCGTCCTGCCGCGCGACCTGGCCTCGCACACCTCCCGCGGGCAGTACTGCGAGGGGTGGCAGGGCGGGGTGCCGGTGCTGGGCTACCTGCAGGAGGAGGGCATCCCCGCCGACTCCACCACCGAGACCTTCGCTGCGATCAAGGTCGAGATCGACACTCGCCGCTGGGCGGGCGTGCCGTTCTACCTGCGTACCGGCAAGCGCCTGGGCCGCCGGGTGACCGAAGTCGCGATCATCTTCAAGCGCGCGCCACACCTGCCCTTCGCGGCGACCGCCACCGAGGAACTCGGCCAGAACGCCCTGGTGTTCCGGATCCAGCCGGACGAGGGCGTCACGATGCGGTTCGGCGCCAAGGTTCCCGGGACGGCCATGGAAGTACGCGACGTGTCGATGGACTTCGCGTACGGCGATTCGTTCACCGAGTCCAGCCCCGAGGCGTACGAGCGGCTCATCCTCGACGTCCTGCTGGGAGATCCGCCGCTGTTCCCCCGGCACGAGGAGGTCGAACTGTCGTGGCGCATCCTCGACCCGGTGCTCGACCACTGGGCGAGCAAGGGCCAGCCTGAGCAGTACGCCCCCGGCAACTGGGGACCGGCCTCCGCGCACGACATGCTGGCCCGCGACGGGCGCGTCTGGCGGCGGCCATGACGATCCGGCTCGACGACACCACGGCCGGTGCCGTCCAGTCGGCCATCCAGCGGGAGCGGCAGCGACTGGGGGCCACCGCCACCGGCATGGTGCTGACGCTGCTGATCGTCGCCGACGAGGACTCGCAGGCCGACGCGATGGCCACCGCCGTGGCGTCCGCCCGGGAGCATCCGATGCGGATCCTGGGACTGGTGCCGCGGCCGGGCCGCAGCGGGACGCCGGCGCGGCTCGACGCGGAGATCAGCGTCGGCGGGGACGAGGGTCCCGGCGAGGTGGCGCTGCTGCGGCTGCGCGGGCCACTGGCCAAGCACACCGACAGCGTCGTGGTCCCGCTGCTGCTGCCGGATACCCCGGTGGTCGCCTGGTGGCCGGCGGCCGCGCCCGCCGTGCCGGCCAGCGACCCGATCGGAGCGCTGGCGACCCGCCGGATCACCGACGCCGCCGCCTCGGGGCGGCCGGGCGCAGCGCTGGGCGTGCGGCGGCTGGGCTACCGCCCCGGCGATACCGACCTCGCCTGGACCCGGCTCACCCAGTGGCGCACGTTGCTCGCCGCGGCCCTGGATCAGCCGTACGACCCGATCCTGTCGGCCGAGGTCAGCGCGCAGCGGTCGAATCCCTCGGCGACGCTGCTGGCCGCGTGGCTGCAACGCAGCCTCGGCGTCCCGGTGCGCGCGGTGACCAGCCGCGGGCCGGGGGTCACCGGGGTCACGCTGCAGACCGAGCGGGGGGTCATCGACATCGCCCGGCCCGACGGGCGGCTGGCGACCATCGCTCGGCCCGGCTGGACGGCCCGCGACATCGCGCTGCCGCGCCGGGTCCGGCAGGAGTTGCTCAGCGAGGAACTGCGGCGGCTGGATCCGGACGAGGTGTATGGCGAGACCCTGGACTCGCTGACCGAGCTGGGGGCCGACGAGCCCGCCACGACGGGGGCCAGCGGATGACCGAGCTGGGGGCCGACGAGCCGGCCGCGTCGGGCGCCGGCCGATGAGCGTGCCCGAGGTCGTGGTCTTCCACGACGCCGCCGAGCTGGCCGCAGCGGCGGCCGGCCGGCTCGTCGTGAGCCTCGTCGAGGCGCAGGCGGCGCGCGAGGTCGCCCACGTGGTGCTGACTGGCGGTGGCATCGGTACGGCGACGCTCGCCGCCGTACGCGACACCGCCGCCAGCGACGCCGTCGACTGGAGCCGGGTCGAGGTCTGGTGGGGCGACGAGCGGTTCCTGCCGGCCGGCCATCCGGACCGCAACGAGACCGGCGCGCGCTCGGCGCTGCTGGACCACGTGGGTGTCGCGCCGCAGCGGGTTCACCCGATGCCGGCCAGCGACGGTCCGGACGGTGACGACGTCGCGGCGGCAGCGGCGCGGTACGCCGAGCTCCTGCGGGCCGCCGCGGTCGCGTCGGGCGGCGGCGACCAAGCGCCGGTCCCCCGGTTCGACGTCCTGCTGCTCGGGGTGGGCCCGGATGCCCACGTGGCGTCGCTGTTTCCCGAGCTGCCGGCGTTGCACGACACCCGTTCGGTCTGCGCCGTGCACGGGGCGCCGAAGCCGCCACCGACCCGGATCACGCTGACCGCACCCAGCATCCGGGCAGCCGCGGAGGTCTGGCTGCTGGCCGCCGGTGAGTCGAAGGCCACCGCGATGCGGTTGGCGCTGTCGGCGGACGCCGGCGAGTTCCAGGTGCCGGCGGCCGGCGCGCGGGGCGCCGTGCGGACGCTGGCCCTGCTGGACGCCGCGGCAGCGCGGCTGATCCCGCGGACCCTGCCGCGGCCGGCGTCCCCCTGACCGGGCGCGACCTGCCGCGGCCTGCCTCCCCCTGAGGGGGCGCGACGTCAGGGGCGGACGGCCCGGAGCCGCTCGAGTGCCTCGGTGAGGATCGCCTCGCCGTCGTCGTGGGAGCGTCGCTCCTTCACGTACGCCAGGTGTGTCTTGTACGGCTCGATCTTCGGCGGCGACGGCGGGTTGTGCTCGTCCTGGCCGGCCGGCCAGCCGCAACGCGGGCAGTCCCAGGAGTCCGGGACGGCGGCGTCCGAGGCGAAGCTCGGCCGGGTCTCGTGACCCTTGGCGCACCAGAACGACACCCGGAGCCGGGGTGCGGCATCGCCCCGCTCGGCCTCCCCCATGGGACCGGCACCGACGCGGCTCCCGCGAATTGCGCTTCCACCGGCCACGTCCGGCTCCTCTCCTCGTCGCCGGGCCTCGCCCGGCGGTCGACCTCGACGGCGTTCAGCCGGTGACGTTGGCCTTCAGCAGCAGGCCCAGGGCCACGATGTCGGCGGCCCAGACCAGCCCCACGGCGACCGTGATCCGGTCGAGGTTGCGCTCGGCGACGGAGGAACCGCCGACCGACGTGCTGATCCCGCCACCGAACATGTCCGACAGGCCACCGCCCTTGCCGCGGTGCAGCAGCACCAGCAGCACCAACAGCAGACTGGTGATGACCAGGAGGATTTCCAGCACCACCGTCACTGCAGGCACCCGCTCCCGGTCGTCGTCGGCCGTCGCCGGGCAACTCCCGGCAACGTGGCGAGGATACGCGACACCGGCACCGGATCAGCTCCCCGCGACCAGCTGCTGGAAGCGGCAGATCGCGACGAACTCGGCCGGATCGAGGCTGGCCCCGCCGACCAGCGCCCCGTCGACGTCGGCCTCCGCCATGATCGATGCGACGTTGGACGACTTCACCGAGCCGCCGTACAGGACGCGAACGGCGTCACCGACGCCGGGCCCGAATCGCTCGGCCAGCCGACCGCGGATCGCACCGCACACCTCCTGGGCGTCGGCCGGCGTCGCGACCTCGCCGGTGCCGATGGCCCAGACCGGCTCGTAGGCCACGACGATCGTCGCGGCCTGCTCGGCGGTCGTCTCGGCCAGGGCGGCGTCCAGCTGGGCCAGCGTGTGCGTCACGTGATCGCCGGCCTGCCGCACGTCCAGCCCCTCGCCGACGCAGAGGATCGGGGTGAGGCCGTGACCCAGCGCCGCGGCGACCTTGGCGGCCACCACGGCGTCGTCCTCGCCGTGGTACTGCCGCCGCTCGCTGTGCCCGACCACGACGTACGTGCAGCCGAGCTTGGCCAGCATCGAACCGGAGACCTCGCCGGTGTACGCACCGGACGGGTGACGGGACAGGTCCTGCCCGCCGTACGCGAGGTCGTACTTGTCGCCGGTGACCAGCGTCTGCACCGACCGCAGGTCGGTGAACGGCGGCAGCACCGCGACCTCGACGGCCGCCAGGTCGTCCTTGGACAACGCGTAGGCCAGCTTCTGGACCAAGGCGATGGCCTCGAGGTGGTTCAGGTTCATCTTCCAGTTGCCGGCCATCAGGGGGCGGCGTACGACAGCGGCCACGCGCGTCAGTTCTCCTCGAGCACGGCGATACCGGGCAGGGTCTTGCCTTCGAGGAACTCCAGGCTCGCCCCACCGCCGGTGGAGATGTGGCTGAAGCCGTCCTCGGGCAGGCCGAGCAGCCGTACGGCCGCCGCACTGTCCCCGCCGCCGACGACGGTCGTGCCGTCGACGGCGATGATCGCGACCGCCACCGCCCGGGTGCCCTCGGCGTACGGCGCCAACTCGAACACGCCCATCGGACCGTTCCAGACCACGGTGCGGGCGTCGGCGAGCTTCGCGGTGAACAGGTCGATCGTCGCCGGGCCGATGTCCAGGCCCATCCAGCCGTCGTCGATGTCGGTCACCGGAACCGCCTTGTGCTCGGCGTCGGCGGAGAACGCCGTCGCGACGACGACGTCGACCGGCAACACGAGATCGACACCGCGGTCGGCGGCGGTCTGCAGGAACCCCTTGACCGTGTCGACCTGGTCGGCCTCCAGCAGCGAGGCGCCGACGCCGTGTCCCTGCGCGGCCAGGAAGGTGAAACACATCCCGCCGCCGACCAGCAGCCGGTCGACCCGGTCGAGCAGGTGGGCGATGACGCCGAGCTTGTCCGACACCTTCGAACCGCCGAGGACCACGACGTACGGCCGGTCGGGATCGTCGAGCACCTTGCGGAAGACCGTGACCTCGGCGAACACCAGATCCCCCGCCGCGTTGGGAAGCAGCCGAGGCAGGTCGGTCACGCTCGCCTGCTCGCGGTGCACCACGCCGAACCCGTCGGACACGTACAGGTCGGCCAGATCGGCGTACTCGGCGGCCAGCGCGGCCCGAGCCGCCGGATCCTTGCTGTCCTCGCGCCCGTCGTAGCGCACGTTCTCCAGCAGCAGCACCGTGCCCGGTTGCAGCGCAGCGGCTTTCGCGCGCGCGTCCGGGCCGGTCACGTCGGCCGCCAGGGTCACCGGTACGCCGAGCAGCTCGGCCAGCCGCGCGGCCACCGGTGCCAGCGACAACTCCGGCTTCGGCTGGCCCTTCGGGCGGCCGAGGTGCGCGGCGACGATGACCTTGGCACCGGCGGCGATCAGCCGGGCGATGGTCGGCACGCTGGCCACGATGCGGCCGTCGTCGGTGATGCGGGCGGAGCCGTCCGGTGCGGACTCCAGGGGGACGTTGAGGTCGGCGCGGACGAAGACGGCCTTGCCGGCGACGTCGAGGTCGTCGAGCGAACGCACCCCGGCGCCTAGAGCTTCTCGGCGACGAAGACGGTGATGTCGACCAGCCGGTTGGAGTAGCCCCACTCGTTGTCGTACCAGCCGAGGATCTTCACCAGTTCGCCGGACACGTTGGTCATCGACGCGTCGAAGATGCACGAGGACGGATCGGTGACGATGTCGGCGGAGACGATCGGGTCCTCGGTGTAGGTGAGGATGCCCTTGAGGGGGCCTTCGGCAGCGGCCTTGAACGCCGCGTTGACCGACGCCTTGTCCGCCGGCCGGGTGACCACGGCCGTCAGGTCGGTCGCCGAACCGGTGGGCACCGGCACCCGCATGGAGAAGCCGTCGAGCTTGCCCTTCAGCTCCGGCAGCACCAGGCCGATCGCCTTCGCCGCGCCCGTGGTCGTGGGGATCATCGACAGCGTGGCGGCGCGGGCCCGGCGCAGGTCCGAGTGCGGCGCGTCGTGGATCCGCTGGTCGCCGGTGTACGCGTGGATGGTGGTCATCAGGCCGCGGGCGATCCCGAACTCGTCGTTGAGCACCTTCGCCATCGGGCCCAGACAGTTCGTGGTGCAGGAGGCGTTGGAGATGATCGTGTGCTTCGCCGGGTCGTACTGGTCCTGGTTGACGCCCATGACGATGGTGATGTCCTCGTCGGACGCCGGCGCCGAGATGATGACCTTCTTGGCGCCGCCCTCGACGTGCTTGACCGCCGCGGACGCCTTGGTGAAGAAGCCCGTGGACTCGATGACGATGTCGACCCCGAGGTCGCCCCACGGCAAGGCCGCCGGGTCGCGTTCGGCGAGCACCTTGATCGGGTGACCGTCGACGACGATCGCGTCGTCGGTGTGCTCCACAGTGCCGGGGAACCGGCCCAGGATGCTGTCGTACTTCAGCAGGTGGGCCAGGGTCTTGGTGTCGGTCAGGTCGTTGACGGCCACGACCTCGAGGTCGGCGCCCTGGGCTACCAGGGACCGGAAGTAGTTGCGGCCGATACGGCCGAACCCGTTGATGCCCACGCGGATGGTCACGAATGCTCTCCTGGGTGAGTCGGGGGCGGCGGTCGGCCACCCCGAGGTCGCCGTGACGACCCTACCGAAGGCGGTACGGCGTTCGCCGGGTCACGGAACTTCGAGCATCTCGGGAGTGAGCCCCGACTCCGTGTTGGGGATGCCGAGGTCCTCGGCACGCTTGTCGGCCAGGGCAAGCAGCCGGCGGATCCGGCCGGCGATGGCGTCCTTGGTCATCGGCGGATCGGACAGCGCGCCGAGTTCCTCGAGGCTGGCCTGCTTGTGTTCGATCCGCAGCTGGCCGGCCACGGCCAGGTGGGTGGGGACGTCGTCGCCGAGGATCTCCAGGGCTCGCTGCACCCGGGCACCCGCGGCGACGGCGGCACGCGCGGAGCGGCGCAGGTTCGCGTCGTCGAAGTTGGCCAGCCGGTTGGCGGTCGCGCGGACCTCGCGGCGCATCCGCCGCTCCTCCCAGGCCAGCACCGACTCGTGGGCACCCAGCCGCGTCAGCACCGCGGCGATCGCGTCGCCGTCGCGGATCACCACCCGGTCGACACCGCGGACCTCCCGGGCCTTGGCGGCGATACCCATCCGGCGCGCGGCGCCGACCAGCGCCAGCGCGGCCTCCGGACCGGGGCAGGTGATCTCCAGCGCCGAGGAGCGGCCCGGTTCGGTCAGCGAGCCGTGGGCGAGGAAGGCGCCGCGCCACGCCGCGATCGCGTCGCACACCGACCCGGCCACCACGTGCGGCGGCAGGCCGCGCACCGGCCGGCCGCTGGCGTCCACCAGTCCGGTCTGCCGCGCCAACGCCTCGCCGTCGGCCACTACCCGCACCAGGTAGCGGTTGCCCTTGCGTAGGCCGTTGGGGTGCACCACCGCAAGGTCACTGGTCTGGCCGAACACCTCGCCGATGTCCTTGCGCAGCCGGCGGGCGGTCGCCCCGGTGTCGACCTCGGCCTCGATGACGATGCGGCCGCCCACGATGTGAAGACCGCCGGCGAAGCGAAGCACCGCGGAGACCTCGGCCTTGCGGCAGCAGGGCTTGGTGATCTCGAGGCGGCTCAGTTCGTCCTTCACCGTCGACGTCATCGCCATGGCGCGATCCTGCCACGGTCGAGCACGTCACCGAATGCGGCGGCGAGCAGATCCGGGTCGTGACGGGACGCGTCGCGGGAGTCGGCCAGTCGCTCCAGCACCAGCGTCGCCCCGACCCCGCTGCAGGCGGCCTGCAGGGCCGCGACATCGGGCACCTGGGCGCGGTCGGCCAGCACGGTGTCGATCTTGACGTCGGGAAACTGGGCGGCCAGGACCTCCAGGTGGGTCTCCGGGGCGAAGCCGGACGTCTCTCCCACCTGTTCACCCAGGTTGAGCACCAGGATCCGCGTGGCGGTCGACCGGACGAGCGCCTCGCCGATCTCCGGCACCAGCAGGTGCGGCAGCACGCTGGTGAACCAGGAGCCCGGGCCCAGCACCACGACGTCGGCCTGCTCCACCGCCTGGACAGCTTCCGGGCAGCCGGGCGGCCGGTCCGGTTGCAGCCGCAACGCCACGACCTCGCCCGCGGTGGTCGCGACCTGCACCTGACCGCGGACCTCGACCACCTCGGCCGGCCGATCCGGCCGCGTGCCGCGGACGTCGGCCACGATCTCCAGCGGCACCGTGGACAGCGGCAGGACGCGGCCGTGGGCGCCGAGCAGCGCGGCGACCCAGTCCAGACCGGCGACCGGGTCTGCGGTCTGCTCCCACAACGCGGTGATGAGCAGGTTGCCCAGCGAATGGCCGGCGAGGTCGCCGTCACCGGTGAACCGGTGCTGCACGACGCGGGCCCAGGTCCGCCCCCACGAGTCGTCGCCGCACAGCGCCGCCAGCGCCATCCGCAGGTCGCCTGGGGGCAGCACCCCGAACTCCTCGCGCAGCCGGCCGCTGGAACCGCCGTTGTCGGCGACGCCGACCACGGCGGTCAGCCGGTCGGTGACGCGGCGCAGCGCCCGCAGACTGACCGCGAGGCCGTGCCCGCCGCCGAGCGCCACGACACGGGGTCCCGAGCCAGGCGCGTCGCGGTGGGTCCGCGCGCTCACTCCGTCCCCAGATCGCGGTGCAGCACCAGCGTTTCCACGCCGGCCTTGACCAGCCGTACGGCGAGGTTCTCGGCCATCGCGACGCTGCGGTGCTTGCCACCGGTGCACCCGACGGCGACGGTCACGTACCGCTTGCCTTCCCGCAGATAGCCGTCGGCGACGAGGTCGAGCAGTTGCGTGTACCGGTCCAGGAACATCCGGGCAGCCGGGTCGTCGAGGACGTAGTCGTTGACGTCGGCGTCCAGGCCGGTGTGGGGCCGCAACTGCGGGACCCAGTGCGGGTTGGGCAGGAAGCGGACGTCGGCCACCAGGTCGGCGTCGACCGGGATGCCGTACTTGAAGCCGAACGAGATGACGGTGGCGCGCAACTGGATCCGCTCGACGTCGTGGAACGCGGCGTCCACCTTGCGGCGCAGGTCGTGGACGTTCAGCGTCGAGGTGTCGATCACGAGGTCCGCCGAGCCGCGCAGCTCGGCCACCAGGCTGCGCTCGATGGCGAGACCGTCGAGCAGCCTGCCATTGCCCTGCAACGGATGCGGCCGTCGGCTGCTCTCGAACCGCCGGACCAGGACCTCGTCGGCGGCCTCCAGGAACAGGATCCGCAGGTCGACCTGGCGGGCCCTGACCCCGTCCAGCGCGTGCTGCAGCGCGTCGAAGAACACCCCCCCGCGGGCGTCGACCACGACTGCGAGCCGGGCCACGTCGCTGCGGGTGGCCATGAGGTCGACCAGGGTCGTCAGCATCGACGGCGGCAGGTTGTCCACGACGAACCAGCCGAGGTCCTCCAGCGCCCGGGCCGCGGTGCTGCGGCCGGCACCGGACATCCCGGTGAGCAGCACGAGTTCGAGGTCGGGCGCGGTCACGATCCTGCTCCGGTCACCGGGTGCACCCGGTCATCGTCGCCGAGGACCTCGCCGGTCGTCAGGTTGACGGCCCGGTCGGGTGACGCGTCGGTCAGAGCGGCCAGGACGGCGGTCGCCGTGGCCGGACCGACTCCGGGGACCGCGGCGATCTGCGCCACCGATGCCTGCCGGAGCCGTCGCAGCGAACCGAACTCCCGCAGCAGGGCCGCCTTGCGGACCGACCCGAGACCCGGGATGTCGTCCAGCACGCTGCGGGTGAGCCGGGCCGATCGGCGCTGCCGGTGGTAGGCGATGGCGAACCGGTGCGCCTCATCCCGGACCCGTTGCAGCAGATACAGACCTTCACTGGACCGCGGCAGCACGATCGGGTCCGCCTCACCGGGCAGCCATACCTCCTCCAGCCGCTTGGCCAGGCCGCACACCGCGATGTCGTCGATGCCGAGTGCGTCCATCGCGCGACGCGCGGCGGCTACCTGGGGCGGGCCGCCGTCGACGACGACCAGCTGGGGCGGGTAGGCGAACTTGCGAGGCCGGCCGCTGTCGGCGTCCAGCCCGAAGTCGGGGCCGCCGTCGTCGGACTGCTCCTCGAGGTAGCGCCGGAACCGGCGGGTCAGCACCTCCGCGAGCGCCCGGACGTCGTCCTGGCCCTCGACGTTCTTGATCGCGAACCGGCGGTACTCGGACTTGCGTGCCAGGCCGTCCTCGAACACCACCATCGACGCCACGACGTCGGTGCCCTGCAGGTTGGACACGTCGTAGCACTCGATCCGCAGGGGCGCCTCTCGCAGGTCCAGCGCTTCCTGCAGTTCCTGCAATGCCTGGCTGCGAGCCGTGAGGTCGCCGGCGCGCTTGGTCTTGTGCAGCGTCAACGCCTGGGATGCGTTGCGCGCCACCGTTTCCAGCAGGGCACGCTTGTCGCCCCGCTGCGGTACTCGCAGGTCGACGTGCGAGCCGCGCAGGCTGTCCAGCCAGGCGCCGGCCAGGGCCGGGTCGCCGGGGAGCTGCGAGACCAGCACCTCCCGCGGGACCGGCTCGCCGGCCGGTCCGCCGTACAGCTGCTGCAACAGGTCCTCGACCAGGTCGCCGGCGTCGACGTCCTCGACCTTCTCCACGACGAAGCCGCGCTGTCCGGTCACCCGGCCGCCCCGGACGTGGAAGACCTGGACCGCGGCCTCCAAGGGGTCGTCGGCCAGGGCGATGACGTCGGCGTCGGTGCCGTCGCCGAACACCACCGCGGTGCGTTCCAGGGCCCGGTCGAGCGCCTTGAGGTCGTCGCGCAGCCGCGCGGCCCGCTCGTAGTCGAGTTCGGCTGCGGCCTCACGCATCTGTCGTTCGATCCGCCGCAGGTAGGTGGCGGTGTTGCCGGCCAGGAAGGCGCAGAAGTCCTCCGCCAGGGCGCGATGGTCCGCCTCACTGATCCGCTCCACGCACGGCGCACTGCACTTGCCGATGTAGCCCAGCAGGCAGGGCCGGCCGACCTGCGCGGCGCGCTTGAACACCCCGGCCGAACAGGTCCGGACGGGGAAGACCCGCAGCAGCAGGTCGACGGTCTCCCGGATCGCCCAGGCGTGCGCGTACGGGCCGAAGTAGCGCACCCCGGGCCGTTTGGCTCCCCGCATCACGGTCACCCGGGGCACCGGCTCGCCGAGGGTCACCGCGAGGTAGGGATAGGACTTGTCGTCGCGGTACCGGACGTTGAACCGGGGGTCGTACTCCTTGATCCAGGAGTACTCCAGCTGCAGCGCCTCCACCTCGGTGTCGACGACGACCCAGTCCACCGCCGCAGCTGTGGTGACCATGGCCTGGGTGCGCGGGTGCAGCGTCGCCGGCTCGGCGAAGTACGACGACAGCCGCTGCCGCAGGCTCTTGGCCTTCCCGACGTACACCACCCGGCCGCGAGGGTCCCGAAAGCGGTAGACCCCCGGGGCGTCCGGGATCGTCCCCGGCGCCGGTCGGTAGCTCGAAGGGTCGGCCACTCCGAAACCCTACTGAGCACGTCGGACAGCGACGCCCGACGAGGTGACCGGCCTGGCCGACGAACCCGGTTCAGCTGCTGGTGCGTGACGTCTGCCGCGTCGGGGGCGGCTACTGCTTGACGACCTGACCGCCGGATACGGCCACCGCGATCTCCGCCAGAGCGCGGGGGGCCGGGCCCATCACGACCGCGCCGGTGGCCGCGTCGTAGCGGGATCCGTGATGCAGGCAGATGATCTGGCCGTCCTGCACGCGGCCGACCGTGAACCCCTGGTGCGTGCACACCGCGGTGAAGGCCTTGATCGTCCCGGCGGTCGGCTGCGTGACGACGATCTCGGCGTCGGTGAGCACGACCCCACCGCCGACCGGGACGTCGGCCACCGCGACCAGTCCTTTCGCCGTCGCCGTTGCCGGTCCGCTCGACGTGGTCCCCGACGACGATGTGGCACCCGCCGAGGACGGGGACCTGCTCGAGCCGGCCGAACTCGAGGCCGCTGAACTCGAGGCCGCCGAACTCGAGGACGCGGGGCCGGCCGCGGTCGAGCCGCCGCACGCGGCGAGCGCGCCGGTGGCGCAGACGCCGCAGACCCCGGCCAGCACGGCGCGGCGTGACACGCCCCCGGTGGCGGCCGGTGGGAGCGGCGGAGCGGGCGGCGCTGTCGACGGTGCGGTCACCGGTCCTCCTGGAATCGTCGGACGTGCTGCGGTAATCGTCGGACGTGCTGCGGTGGGCGGAGCGGCTAGGCCACCGGTCGCGCCCGGCGCTTGCGTGCCGCGGTGCGCCCGGCCGGTCGTGTCGCCGCTGGCCGTGTCGCCGCGGCGGCGGGCCGGTCGGCCAGCGAGTCGCGGAGAAACGATCCCGTGTGACTGGAGCCGACGAGTGCGACCTGCTCCGGAGTTCCCGTCGCCACCACGAGTCCTCCCCCGGAGCCGCCCTCCGGGCCCATGTCGACAATCCAGTCCGCAGTCTTGATCACGTCGAGATTGTGCTCGATGACGATCACGGTGTTGCCGGCGTCGACGAGCCGGCCCAGCACGCCGAGCAGTTTGCGGATGTCCTCGAAGTGCAGCCCGGTGGTGGGTTCGTCGAGCACGTAGACGGTCCGGCCGGTCGACCGCTTCTGCAGTTCGGCGGACAGCTTCACCCGCTGCGCCTCGCCGCCGGACAGCGTCGGTGCCGACTGCCCCATCCGGACGTAACCCAGCCCGACCTCGACCAGGGTCCGCAGATGACGGGCGATCGGCGGGATGTGTTCGAAGAAGTCCAGGGCCTCCTCGATGGGCATGTCGAGGACCTCGGAGATCGTGCGGCCCTTGTAGTGCACCTCGAGGGTCTCGCGGTTGTAACGGGCGCCGTGGCAGACCTCGCACGGCACGTAGACGTCCGGCAAGAAGTTCATCTCGATCTTGATCGTGCCGTCGCCGGCGCAGGCCTCGCAGCGGCCGCCCTTGACGTTGAAGGAGAACCGGCCGGGCAGGTAGCCGCGGACCTTGGCCTCCTGGGTCTCGGCGAACAGCCGCCGGATGTGGTCGAAGACGCCGGTGTACGTCGCCGGGTTGGATCGCGGCGTACGGCCGATCGGGCTCTGGTCGACGTGGACCACCTTGTCCACGTGCTGCAGTCCGGTCACGCGGGTATGGCGGCCCGGCACCGTGCGGGCGCCGTTGAGCTCCCGCGCCAGGACGTTGTAGAGCACGTCGTTGACCAGGGTGGACTTCCCCGACCCGCTCACCCCGGTGACCGCGACGAAGCAGCCGAGCGGGAGTTCGACGTCGATGTCGCGCAGGTTGTGCTCCCGCGCGCCCTTGATCGCGAGGCTGCGCCCGGGGGTCGGCGGCCGGCGTACGGCGGGTACCTCGATCGACCTCCGGCCGCTGAGGTAGTCGCCGGTGAGCGAGCCGGTGGCGGCCAGCAGATCGTCGACGGTGCCGCTCACCACGACCTGCCCGCCGTGCTCGCCGGCGCCGGGCCCAATGTCGACGATCCAGTCGGCAGCGCGGATGGTGTCCTCGTCGTGTTCGACCACGATCAGCGTGTTCCCGATGTCGCGCAGCCGGATCAGCGTCTCGATGAGCCGCCGGTTGTCACGCTGGTGCAGGCCGATGCTCGGTTCGTCCAGGACGTACAGCACGCCGACCAGCCCGGAGCCGATCTGGGTTGCCAACCGGATCCGCTGCGCCTCGCCGCCGGCGAGGGTGCCCGCCGCCCGGTCGAGGGTCAGGTAGTGCAGGCCCACGTCGACGAGGAACCGCAGCCGCTCGTGGACCTCCTTGAGGACCCGTTCGGCGATCTGCTTCTCCCGGGTGCTCAGGTCCAGGTCACCCAGGAACTGCGAGCACTCGCCGATCGGCAGCGCCGCGACCTGCGCGATCGAGCGACCGCCGATGGTGACCGCGAGGCTGATCGGCTTCAGCCGCGATCCCCCGCAGGCGGGGCAGGGCACCTCCCGCATGAACCCCTCGACCCGTTCCCTGCTGGTGTCGGACTCCGCCTCGGCGTACCGGCGGGTCAGGAACGGGATCACGCCCTCGAACGACGTGTAGTACGACCGCTCCCGGCCGTACCGGTTGCGGTAGCGGACGTGCACCTGGGTGGAGTGCCCGTGCAGCACGGCCTTGCGGACCTTGGCCGGCAACTGTCGCCACGGGGTTGCCAGGTCCGCACCCAGGTCGTCGCACAGCGCTTCGAGCAGACGTCCGAAGTACTCCGCGGTCGCTCCGCTCGACCACGGCGCGATGGCCCCGTCGAGCAGACTGCGGTCCGGGTCCGGGACGACAAGGTCCGGGTCGACCTCCATCCGCATCCCCAGCCCGGTGCACTCCGGGCACGCCCCGAACGGGGAGTTGAACGAGAACGACCGCGGTTCGAGCTCCTCGAAGGACAGGTCGTCGTAGAGGCAGGCCAGGTGCTCGCTGAACATCCGTTCGCGGTGCGGGTCGTCGTCGGGCAGGTCGACGAAGTCCAGCGTGACCAGTCCGCCGGACAGTCGTAGCGCCGTCTCGACGGAGTCGGTGAGCCGTTGCCGCGCATCGGGTTTGACGGCCAATCGGTCGACCACGACCTCGATGGTGTGCTTCTCCTGCTTGCGCAGCCGGGGCGGGTCGGCCAGCGGATGAACCGTGCCGTCGACGCGCGCGCGTGAATAGCCTTGGGCCTGCAGGCTGCGGAAGAGCTCGGCGTACTCGCCCTTGCGTTCCCGGACCACCGGGGCCAGCACCTGAAAGCGTGCGCCTTCGTCCAGCTCAAGGACCCGGTCGACGATCTGCTGCGGCGTCTGGCGGGCGATGGGCCGACCGCAGATCGGGCAGTGCGGGTGACCGATCCGGGCGTAGAGCAGCCGCAGATAGTCGTAGACCTCGGTGATCGTGCCGACCGTCGAGCGCGGGTTGCGCGACGTCGACTTCTGGTCGATCGAGACCGCCGGCGACAGGCCGTCGATGAAGTCGACGTCGGGCTTGTCCATCTGGCCGAGGAACTGCCGGGCGTACGCCGACAGGCTCTCGACGTACCGGCGCTGGCCCTCGGCGAAGATGGTGTCGAACGCGAGGCTGGACTTGCCCGAGCCGGACAGTCCGGTGAAGACCACCAGGGCATCCCGGGGCAGATCGAGGCCCACGTCCTTGAGGTTGTGCTCGCGGGCGCCACGGACGACGAGGCGGTCAGCCACAGGGGTTCCTTGTCGGGCTCGGGGGGAAGCTCGTGGGTGCGGTGGGACTCGGTGGGTGCGGCCGCGCGGCTGGCGGGAAGCAGACCCGTCGCGGCCACGCCAAGGCTAACCGCGGGGTCCGACAGCGGCCGGCCGGTCGCCAGGACAGCGGGTAGCCTGCCGCAGGTGACGTACCACGGTGCCGTCCACGTCGGCGGGCCTGCACAGGTCCGGGAGTTGACCGCGCTGACGGTCTCCAAACTGGCCGTCGGACCGTACGACAACAACGTCTACCTGCTGCGCTGCCGGGATTCCGGCGACCAGCTGCTCATCGACGCCGCGGCCGAGCCCGGCCGGGTACTGGACCTGATCGGCGCGGGTGGCCTCGCGACGGTCGTGACGACCCACCGGCACCCGGACCACTGGCAGGCCCTCGCGCCGGTCGTCGCCGCTACCGGCGCCCGCACGGTGGCCCATCCCGTCGATGCTCCCGAGATCCCGGTCGCGACCCGGACGGAGGTGCGCGACGGCGACGAGATCGCGGTGGGCGCCGTCACCCTGCGGGTGATCCACCTGACCGGCCATACCCCGGGCTCGATCGCCCTGGTGTACGACGACCCGACGGGGCACCCGCACGTCTTCACCGGCGACTGCCTGTTCCCGGGCGGCGTGGGGCGCACCACGAACCCCGCCGAGTTCGCGTCGTTGTACGACGGCGTGGTCGCCCGGCTGTTCGACGCGTTGCCGGACGAGACCTGGGTGTACCCCGGCCACGGCAACGACACGACGCTGGGCGCCGAGCGTCCGCACCTGGCGCAGTGGCGCGAGCGGGGCTGGTGAGCGACCCGGCGGCGACGGATCCGCGGGCCCGGCTGGACGCGGCGATCGCCGCGGTCCGCTCCGACGTCGTCGCCCGGCAGCGCGAGGTCGACGGCATCGTCGAGGCCGCGCGCGACTCGAACGCCGACGACGAGCACGATCCGGAGGGCGCGACGATCGCCTTCGAGCGCGAGCAAGCCCGAGCGCAGCTGGACCTCTCCCGGACGCGGCTGGCCGAGCTGGACCGGGCCGTCGAGCGGCTCAGGGCGGGTCACTACGGGGTCTGCGAGACCTGTCGGCAGCCCATCGCCGCCGACCGCCTTATCGCCCGGCCGGAAGCCCGGCAGTGTGTGGCCTGTGCCAGCAGAGCAGCGGGGCGCTGAGGCCCTCCCGACTCCCCTACTCCTCGGGCCGGTCGGCTCGGTGGGTGGCGTCATAGCCGCGCAGCCGCTGCAGTTCCTCCCCGTCGTGTGCCGCAGCCTCGCGAGCGGCGTCGGCCGCCATCCCCACATGCGACACCGCGGACGGGTCGCGGCTCACCTTGATCAGGCTCGCGACGGTGGTGATGATCAGGACCCCGATGATCACCGCCAGCGACACGCCGATCGAGACCTCGGGGACGTCCAACGACGTCGTCTCGTGAATCGCGTGGAGCACCAGCTTGACGCCGATGAACGCCAGGATGACCGCGAGGCCGATCGACAGGTACACCAGCCGGTCGAGCAGGCCGCGGACGAGGAAGAAGAGCTGCCGGAGGCCCATCAGGGCGAAGGCGTTCGCGGTGAAGACCAGGAACGGCTCGTGGGTGAGGCCGAAGATCGCCGGGATCGAGTCGAGGGCGAACAGGACGTCGGTCGTCCCGATGGCGATCATCACCAGCAGCATCGGCGTGGCCAGGCGCCGGCCGTCGATGCGGGTGAACAGCCGGGATCCGTCGTACGTGCGGGTCGTGGGGATCACGCGCTCGGCCAGCCGGAGCAAGGGGTTGTTGCCCGGCTCGGGTGTCTCGTTCCTGCTGCGGAGGAGTTGGACGGCGGTGAACAGCAGCAGCGCGCCGAAGAGGTAGAACGTTACGGCGAAACGCTCGATCGCCGCGGCGCCCACCACGATCAGCACCGCGCGCAGGACCAGGGCGATGACGACACCGAACAGCAGCACGCGGTGCTGCTGTTCGAGCGGCACCGCGAACGTCGCCATGATCACGATGAAGACGAACAGGTTGTCGACGCTGAGGCTGTACTCGGTGATGTAGCCGGCGAAGAACTCACCGGCGTACTGCGAGCCCGCCCAGATCCAGATCCCGATCCCGAACGCCACCGCCAAGGCGACGTACACCAGGACCCAGCGGGTCGCCTCCTTCACTCCGAACGAATGCGGGTGGCTGTCCACCAGGATCAGGTCGATGGCGATGATCGCCACCAGGCCGACGAGGGTCGCGACCCAGAGCCAGACGGGCACGTTCACGGTGAGGGAGCCTCCGGGATGCGGCGGGAGTGGGTCGGGTCCTCCACGTTACGGGTTCCTGAGAACGCTGCCGAACCGACGGCCGGCCCGTCCGCCGCGCCACGGCGCCGAGGCCCGGCGGCTCCCGAATGGTGAGCGCGCGTCGACGAGTCAGCCGACGCCGGCAGCGCGCATCCCGCGCAACTCCTTCTTCAACTCCGCAACCTCGTCGCGGTACCGCGCAGCGAGCTCGAACTGCAGTTCGCCGGCCGCTGCGTGCATCTGGGTGGTCAGCTCGGCGATGAGCGCCGCCAGGTCGGCCGCGGGCATCGACCCTTCGCCCCGGCCGGCACCGCCGGACCCTCGTGATCCCATGCCCGGCACCGGTGCCTTGCCGCGGGACTGCGCCCGGCCCGAGCCCCCCAGCAGTTCCGCGGTGTCCGCGTCCTCCCGGGCGATGAGGTCGGTGATGTCGGCGATCTTCTTGCGGAGGGGCTGCGGATCGACCCCCCGCTCACGGTTGTAGGCCACCTGCTTGGCGCGGCGGCGATTGGTCTCGTCGATCGCCGACGCCATGGACGGCGTCACGGTGTCGGCGTACATGTGCACCTGGCCGGACACGTTGCGGGCGGCACGGCCGATGGTCTGGATCAGCGACGTCCCCGAACGCAGGAAGCCCTCCTTGTCCGCGTCGAGAATGCTCACCAGCGAGACTTCCGGCAGGTCGAGACCCTCCCGCAGCAGGTTGATCCCGACGAGGACGTCGAACGTCCCCAGCCGGAGCTCGCGCAGCAGCTCGACCCGGCGCAGTGTGTCGACCTCCGAATGCAGGTAGCGCACCCGGATCCCGTGTTCGAGCAGGTAGTCGGTGAGGTCCTCGGCCATCTTCTTGGTCAGCGTGGTGACCAGGACGCGCTCGTCCCGGTCGGTCCTCGTCCGGATCTCGGCCATGAGGTCGTCGATCTGGCCCTTGGTGGGCTTCAGCACGATCTCCGGGTCGACCAGGCCGGTCGGCCGGATGACCTGCTCGACCACGTCGCCGCCGACCCGGCCCAGCTCGTACGCGCCCGGCGTGGCCGACAGGTAGACCGTCTGGCCGATCCGGTCGAGGAACTCCTCCCACCGCAACGGCCGGTTGTCCATCGCGCTGGGAAGCCGGAATCCGAAGTCGACCAGGTTGCGCTTGCGGCTCATGTCGCCTTCGTACATGCCGCCGATCTGCGGCACGGTGGCGTGCGACTCGTCGATGACCAGCAGGAAGTCGTCGGGGAAGTAGTCCAGCAGGCAGTGCGGTGGCGTCCCGGGCGCGCGACCGTCGATGTGCCGGGAGTAGTTCTCGATACCGGAGCAGAAGCCGACCTGCCGCATCATCTCGACGTCGTAGCTGGTCCGCATCCGCAGCCGCTGCGCTTCCAGCAACTTGCCCTGCCGTTCGAGCTCAGCGAGCCGCTGCTCCAACTCGGCCTCGATAGTCGTGATCGCGCGCGCCATCGGCTCGGGCCCGGCGACGTAGTGCGTGGCGGGGAAGACGTACACCTCCTGGTGCTCCTCGAGCACCTCGCCGGTCACCGGATGGAGCGTCAGCAACTGCTCGACCTCGTCGCCGAACATCTCCACCCGGATCGGATGCTCCTGGTAGACCGGGAAGATCTCCACGGTGTCGCCGCGCACCCGGAAGGTGCCGCGCTGGAACGCCAGGTCGTTGCGGGCGTACTGCACCGAGACGAGGTGACGCAGCATCGCGTCGCGGTCGGTGGACTCGCCGACTTTCAGGCGCAGCATGCGGTCGAGGTACGCCGCCGGGGCGCCGAGGCCGTAGATGCACGAGACGGTCGCCACGACCAGCACGTCGCGGCGGGTCACCAGGGAACTGGTGGCCGAGTGCCGGAGCCGTTCGACCTCCTCGTTGATCGAGGAGTCCTTCTCGATGTAGGTGTCGGTCTGCGCGATGTACGCCTCGGGCTGGTAGTAGTCGTAGTACGAGACGAAGTACTCCACCGCGTTGTGCGGCAACAACTCTCGGAACTCGTTGGCCAGCTGGGCGGCCAGCGTCTTGTTGTGTGCCATGACCAGCGTCGGGCGTTGCAGCCGCTCCACCAGCCACGCCGTGGTGGCACTCTTGCCCGTGCCGGTGGCTCCCAACAGCACCGCGTCGCGGGCGCCCCCCTGGATCCGCCGGGCCAGCTCCTCGATCGCGGCGGGCTGGTCGCCGGAGGGCTGGAACTCCGACACGACCTGGAAGGGATGGACGGCCCGCAGGTGCGGGTTGACCGGGCGCGGCATGCCGACCACGGTACGACGCCGGACCGACAGCCTTCGTCCGCGGCCGCAGGGGCCGCAGCGGGAGGGTCGGCCGGAACCGGACAGCGGCAGTGGTCAGCGCAGATGTCACTCCGGCCCGGTCAGCGGCGGTCGTCAGTCCGGAAGTCATTCCGGCCCGGTCAGCGGTGGTGGTGGCCGGCCCGGTCAGCGGGCCGTGGTCAGCTCTGCCCAGACCTCGTCGACCCGCCGTCGCAGGTCAGCCGGCTCACCGCTGTTGTCGATGACGATGTCCGCAAGCGCGATCAGGTCCGCCCTGTCCGGCTGCGACGCCATCCGCGCTGTCGCGTCCGCACGGGCCAGGCCGCGGCCCGCCAGTCGTTGCAGCCGCGCCTCCTCCGGTGCATCGACCACGACGACGACGTCGAATCGAGCCGCGGACTCCGGTGCGAGCAGGGGCACGTCGTACACCAGGACGGCGTCCGGTGACGCTGCCGCGGCCAACTCGTCGCTGCGCGCCACGATCCGCGGGTGGGTGATCGCGTTCAGCTTGGCCAGCCGGGCACGGTCGGCGAAGACGATCGCTGCCAGCGCGGCGCGATCGAGCCGGCCGTCCGGGCCGACGACCTCGGGGCCGAACTCCGTGACGATCTCGGCGAGCGCCGGCTGGCCGGGCTCGACGACCTCCCGCGCCACGGCGTCAGCGTCGATCACCGCCGCCCCCAACTCGGCGAACCGCCGGGCGACCGAACTCTTGCCCGAGCCGATGCCTCCGGTCAGCGCCACTCGCAGCACGGGGTCACCCTAGGCGGCCGGTCCGGCAGGCTCCGAGAGGCGCATGCCGGACCGGGGTGTCTGAGGGCGGTACCAGGCGCTTTGAGCGCATTGCGCCCGACAGCAAACGAGGAGCCCCGGACCATCAGGTCCGGGGCTCCTCGTCGTGCTGGTCGACCGTCAGGCGTCGCCGGTCAGCTTCTCCCGCAGCGCCTGCAGCGCTTCGTCGGATGCCAGCGTGCCCGACGCGCCGGGGGCCTCCGACGAGTACGAGGACGGAGCAGCGTCGCCGGCAGCCGCGGCGTCGGCGGCTGCCGCCTCCGCGATCTGCTTCTTGTGAGCCTCCCAGCGCGCGTGGGCTTCGGCGTACTGCTTCTCCCACGTCGCCCGCTCGGCGTCGAAGCCTTCCTTCCACTCCCCTGTCTCGGCGTCGAAGCCTTCCGGCCCGATGTAGCCGCCGGCGTCGTCGTACGACGGAGCCATGCCGTACAGGTAGGGGTCGAAGTCGTCGGCAGCTGCGCCGCCGGAGGTCGACTCGTTGGCCTGCTTGAGCGACAACGAGATACGGCGCCGCTCCAGGTCGATGTCGATGACCTTGACGAAGATCTCGTCGTTGACGCCGACGACCTGCTCGGGAATCTCGACGTGGCGTTCGGCGAGTTCGGAGATGTGGACCAGGCCCTCGATGCCGTCGTCCACCCGGACGAACGCGCCGAACGGGACCAGCTTCGTGACCTTGCCCGGCACGACCTGGCCGATCTGGTGCGTCCGAGCGAACTGCTGCCACGGGTCTTCCTGAGTCGCCTTGAGCGACAAGGAGACGCGCTCTCGGTCCAGGTCGACGTCGAGCACCTCCACGGTGACCTCCTGGCCGACCTCGACCACCTCGGACGGGTGATCGATGTGCTTCCAGGACAGCTCCGACACGTGGACCAGGCCGTCGACGCCGCCGAGGTCGACGAAGGCACCGAAGTTCACGATGCTCGACACGACGCCGGACCGGATCTGGCCCTTCTGCAGTTGGGTGAGGAAGTTCTGCCGGACCTCACTCTGGGTCTGCTCGAGCCAGGCCCGGCGGGACAGCACCACGTTGTTCCGGTTCTTGTCCAGCTCGATGATCTTGGCCTCGAGGGTGCGGCCGACGTACGGCTGCAGGTCGCGGACCCGCCGCATCTCGACCAGCGATGCCGGCAGGAAGCCCCGCAGGCCGATGTCGAGGATGAGGCCGCCCTTGACGACCTCGATGACGGTGCCCTCGACGACGCCTTCCTCGTCCTTGATCTTCTCGATCGTGCCCCAGGCGCGCTCGTACTGGGCGCGCTTCTTGGACAGGATCAGCCGGCCCTCCTTGTCCTCCTTCTGCAGGACCAGGGCCTCGATCTCGTCGCCGACGGTGACGACCTCGTGCGGGTCGATGTCGTGCTTGATCGACAGTTCACGCGAGGGGACGATGCCCTCGGTCTTGTAGCCGATGTCGACCAGAACCTCGTCGCGGTCGACCTTGACGACGGTCCCGCTGACGATGTCGCCGTCGTTGAACGGCTTGATGGTCAGTTCGATGGCGGCGAGGAAGTCCTCAGCGCTGCCGATGTCGTTCACCGCGACCTGGGGCGCGGTTGTCGCGGGGTTGATGAGCGTGCTGGTGGCGGATGGGGTCATGGAGGGTGTTCGCTCCGGGCGGGTTGGGTCGAGATGGGACGCCATGGACCCGTCGTTCACCTGCCGCGCTGTCAGGTCGGAACGGCGTGGGACGGCCACGGGCGTACAGAACCGGCGGAGACGACATGAACGACGCGGGCCTACTCGGTCTGAGACTCGCGCGGGACCCACGGCGCACCGGCCAGGATAGGGAGGTGGCGTTGACAGGGTCAAACCCGGCGGCTACGCCCGGTGATCGCGACGACGACGGACACGGCGTGGCTGACAGCTGGGACGACACCAGCATGGCTGACAGCGGGGACGACACCAGCGTGGCCGACAGCGGGGACGACAGCAGCGTGGCCGACAGCGGGGACGACACCGGCAGCGCGGCGCGCACCCGGCTGGACCAGGCGGCGTCGACGCGGGCATCGCGTCACTACTGGGACACCACCGCCGACGCCTACCAGGCCGATCACGGGAGCTTCCTCGGTACGGCTCGCTTCGTGTGGGGGCCCGAGGGCCTCGACGAAGCCGAGGCGGGCCTGCTCGGGCCGACCGCGGGGCTGCGCGTGCTGGAACTCGGCTG
The DNA here is from genome assembly GCA_004297305.1 of Actinomycetota bacterium. Lineage (NCBI taxonomy): Bacteria > Bacillati > Actinomycetota > Actinomycetota bacterium. The sequence goes on along the minus strand of SCTR01000007.1, from coordinate 249,641 downwards.
CGGCGCGGCGTCCTGCGCCCGCTGGCTGCGCGGCCAGGGGGCGGAGGCGGTCGGCCTCGACCTGGCGGCCGGACAGCTGCGGCACGCCCGGCAGATCGACGCCGAGCTGGGTTCTGCCGTCCCGGTCGTGCAGGCCGACGCCGTCGCCTTGCCCTTCGCCGATGGCGTCTTCGACCTGGTCTGCTCGGCGTACGGCGCGGTGCCGTTCGTCGCCGACCTGGCCCAGCTGTTCGCCGAGGTCGGCCGGGTGCTGCGGCCCGGCGGCCGGTGGGTCTGGTCGCAGACCCACCCGATCCGCTGGTCGCTGCCGGACGACCCGGGCCCGGCCGGCCTCACCGTGACCATGTCGTATTGGGACACCCGCGCGTACGTCGAGTTCGACGCCGCCGGGACACCGACGTACGTCGAGCATCACCGAACGCTGGGCGAGCTCGTCAGGCTGTTGCGGGACACCGGCTTCGTCCTGGACGACCTAGTCGAGCCGCCGTGGCCGGACGGGCACGACGGCGTCTGGGGCGGCTGGTCGGCGTTGCGCGGCCGGCTGGTGCCGGGCACCGCGATCTTCTGCACCCACCGGCGCTGAGGGCCCAGCGGGGTCGCGGCGCCGACGGCACCACGGGAGCGCCAGCATGACGGCCGCACGGCGGGGCTACGGCCGCAGTGGGGCTACGGCTGCAGTGGGCTACGGCTGCAGTGGGCTACGGCTGCAGTGGGCTACGGCTGCACGGTGGGGTCGCCGGCTGGCCAGGGTGGCAGCACGTACGCCGGATCCAGCCCGGAGTCGGGCCCGAAGGCCGCCGTCGCCTGGCTGTCGGTCGGCGCGACGCCGGAACGAACCCAGGAGTCGAGGAGGTTCACCGCGCCGGTCCAGGTCTGGTCGGTGACGTTGCAGTGGCCGGCCCCGTACGGCGCTCCCGGCTGCTGTGGATAGCTGGCCGGTGGCACCGTCACGTACTGGCGCAGCCGATCGGCGGCACCGGCCGCTTCCGCGCGGGTCCGGTACCACGTCTCGTTGGGGACGATGACGACCGGATCGGCCGCGGTGTGGACAGTGACCAGCGGCAAGGTCAGGTCGCCCTGCGGATCGCCCAGCGACGCTGCCGCCCGCACCGCTGCCGGATCGGCCGCAACCCGCGCGCCGCCGGCCAGGGCCGCGAGCGCGCGCTGCGTGGCGCCGGCATCGGAAGCGTCGATCACGGCCGCTTCGGCTGCGGTCACCCGGGCCGCGTAGTCGGTCCCGACGTTGCCGGACAGGTTGCCGCCGAGCCGCTGCTCGACCTCGTACCGCCCGACCGTGCCGTAGGCCAGCGCGCCGACGACCGTCTCGGCGGCAGCGGACACCTGGGAGCTGCGGTCGTGGCCGTCGAAGTTCAGCGTCCGGGTAGGCCCGTCGCCCAGGGCGTCGAGCAGCAACAGCGTCGCCCCGCCGGGACCGGCCGGGTCGCGGGCGGCCTGCATCACGGCGGTCGCCGCGGCGGACAGGGCACTCACCGCGTCGGCGTAGCTGGCGAAGCCGGTCAGCTGCAGGGATGGCACCAGCAGCTGCCGGACGCCGTACGCCACGTCGAGGCCCAGATCGAACAGCGGGACGACGCCGGCCAGCGGCGCGCAGACGGCCACGGCACCCTGCAGCAACTCGGGTTCGCGCTCGGCCAGTTCCACGGTGATGAGGCCGCCGAGCGACTCGCCCCAGCCGTACACCCGCTGCGGCGTGCCGACCTGCGTGCGGAAGAAATCGATCAGCGACGCGCCCGCCGCCACACCGTCGGCGACAGCCCACCCGTTGGCCGGGTACGCCGAACCGGCCAGAGCGTAGCCGGCGTCCAGGAGCTGCTGCCCGATCTCGCGACGGCCACTGCTCCAGCCCGGCGCCGGTTCCGGCTCGGTGCTGACCGGAGCGAATGCCGGGGGCCATGGCTGCGCCGCGCGGTAGCCGTGGGAGAACAGCAGCAGGGTGCCGTTCCAGGCGCCGCGTGGCAGCAGGATCTCGTAAGCCGCCCCGTCGAGAACCCCCGTGCAGGCCACCTGCTCACAGCTGTGCAACGCCGGAGGCCCGCTGCTCGGCTCCGGCCCTGCTGTCCCGGTGCAGGCGCTCAGCGCGACCAGGGCGATCGCCGCGAGGCAGCCGGCCAGTCCGCGGCGCACCGCGCGGAACCGGGCAGTTCCGGTACGCCGGAACCGCGTCGTACCGGCGCGCGGCCCCGGCCACCGCTGGCGAGCTGCCATCAGTGGCCGGCGTCGTGCCAGGTCGAGCCCACGCCGATCGAGACGTCGAGCGGCACCTTGAGGAGGTAGGCGGCGCCCATCTCGGCGCGGACCAGCTCCTCGACTGCCGCCCGCTCCCCCGGCGCGACCTCCAGCACGAGCTCGTCATGCACCTGCAGCAGCAGCCGCGAGGCCAGCCCGCCGTCCCGCAGGGCGCGGTCGACGCCGAGCATGGCGACTTTGATGATGTCCGCGGCCGAACCCTGGATCGGCGCGTTCAACGCCATACGCTCGGCCATCTCGCGACGTTGCCGGTTGTCGCTGGTCAGGTCGGGTAGGTAGCGCCGCCGACCGAGCACGGTCTGCGTCCAGCCGGAGACCCGCGCCTCGTCGACCACCTCGCGCAGGTAGTCGCGGACCCCGCCGAAGCGCGCGAAGTAGTCCTCCATGAGCACCTTGGCCTCGTCCGGGGTGATACCGAGCTGCTGCGAGAGCCCGTACGGCGACAGCCCGTACGCCAGGCCGTACGACATGGCCTTGATCCGCCGGCGCATCTCGGCCGACACCGCCTCAGGGGCAACGGCGAACACCCGGGAGGCGACCGTCGTGTGCAGGTCTTCTCCGGAGTGGAACGCGCTGATCAGCCCCGCGTCGTCGGACAGGTCGGCCATGATCCGCATCTCGATCTGGCTGTAGTCGGCGGTGAGCAGGCACTCGTAGCCCTCCCCGACGACGAAGCAGGACCGGATGCGGCGGCCTTCCTCGGTCCGGATCGGAATGTTCTGCAGGTTCGGATCGGTGCTCGACAGCCGGCCGGTCGCGGCCACCATCTGGTTGTACGAGGTGTGGATGCGGCCGCCGGAGTCGGCGAGCGGGATGAGACCGGCGACCGTCTGCCGCAGCCGTGACCAGTCGCGCCAGCGCAGCAGCGCCGCCAGCAGCGGATCCTCGGTCTGCGCGAACAACGCCGCCAACGCGTCGGCGTCGGTGGTCCAGCCGGTCTTGATCCGCTTGGTCTTCGGCAGGTTCCGTTCGCCGAACAGGATCTCCTGCAGCTGCTTGGGCGACCCGAGGTTGAACGGGCGGCCGACCAAGCCGTGCGCGTCGGCTTCGGCGGCCCCCATGGCCTTGGCGAAGACACGCTCCAGGTGCTCCAGCCCCTCGACGTCCACCGCGATGCCGGCCTGCTCCATCCGGCTGAGCACGCCGACCAGCGGCAGTTCGACCTCCCGCAGCAGACCGGTACCGCCGCGGACCTCCAGTTCGGTGTCCAGCGCCGCGGCCAGGTCCAGCACGGCTCTGGCCTGCAGCCCGAGGGTGTCGGCGAGGCCCGGCCCGGTATCGGTGCCGTCGAGGGTCAGCTGATCCGACGGCGTGTCCACGGCCCGCAGATCGCGGCCCAGGAACCGAGCGGTCAGGTCGCCGAGGTCGAAGGTGCGCTGACCGGGCAGGACCAGGTAGGCGGCCAGCGCCGTGTCGGCGACGATGCCGCGCAGCTGCCAGCCGCGGGCCGCGAACGCCAGCATCGGACCCTTCGCGTCGTGCAGCACCTTGGGCTTGTCCGGGTCGGCCAGCCACGCCGCCAGCGCAGCGTCGTCGGCGGGGGTCAGCGTCAGCGGGTCGACGTACGCCGTCGCCCCGGCGTCGGCCGCCAGCGCCAGCCCGGTGATGTCACCGGTCCCGCGGCCCCAGCTTCCGGCGACCGCGACGCCCGTCCGCTTCGTCCCCAGCTCCTTGGCCAGCCAGTCACCGACCGCGCCGGCGGCCAGTTCCACGACCGCGACCTCGAACGCCGGACCGCCGACGGTCGCCGCGGTGTCGCCGTGCAACTCGAACAGGCGGTCGCGCAGCACCCGGAACTGCAGGGCGTCGAAGACCTCGTGGATGCGGGTCCGGTCGAAAGGCTTGCGCTGCAACTGGTCCGGGGTCAGCTCCAACGGGACGTTGCGGACCAGTTCGGTGAGACGACGATTCACCAGGACCTGCGGCAATGCCGCCCGCAGCGCATCGCCGGCCTTGCCCTTGACCTCGTCGACGCGGTCCACCAGGTCGGCCAGGGACCCGAAGTCCTGGATCCATTTGGTGGCGGTCTTCTCCCCCACCCCGGGGATGTTGGGCAGGTTGTCGCTGGGATCGCCGCGCAGCGCGGCGAAGTCCGGGTACTGCGCGGGCGCGAGCCCGTAGCGCTGCAGCACGGCAGCCGGGTCCATGCGCGCCACCTCCGACACGCCACGCTTGGGGTACAGCACGGTCACGTGCTCGTCGACCAACTGGAACGCGTCGCGGTCACCGCTCAGGATGAGCACGTCGTACGACTCGGCCGCCGCCGCGGTCGCGATGGTCGCGATGAGGTCGTCGGCCTCGTAGCCCTCCTCGGCGACGGTGACGATGTCCAGCGCATCCAGGACGTCGCGGATCAGGGCGACCTGCCCACCGAACGCATCCGGCGACGCCGTGCGGGTCGCCTTGTACGCCGGGAACGCCTCGCTGCGGAAGGTGGTGCGCGACACGTCGAAGCAGACCGCGAGGTGCGTCGGCTGCTCGTCACGCAACGCGTTGATGAGCATCGAGGTGAAGCCGTAGACGGCGTTGGTGGGCTGTCCGGTGGTGGTCGAGAAGTTCTCGACCGGCAATGCGTAGAAGGCTCGGTACGCCAGCGAATGCCCGTCGAGCAGGAGCAGCCGGGGTGTGCTGGTCGGACCGTCGGACGGCGTCACAGCCAGCGATCCTAAGGTGGCCCGGTGACTCTCCCGAGCGACGATGTGGCCGCTGACGCCAGGCCGGCCGCGGCTGACCGCGGCACTGCACCCGACGACGGCGCGGTGGCTGACCCTGCCGTGGCGCCTGACCCTGCTTCGGCGGCGGACGACGACGCCGCCGCTGTCATCGCCTGGCTTCGGGCGAACCGTCCCGGCACGCTGCTGGAGCGGCTGGGCATCGAGGTCGCGCACGCGGACCGTTCCCGAGTGGTCGGCAGCATGCCGGTGGCCGGCAACACCCAGCCCCACGGCCTGTTGCACGGCGGGGCGAGCGCGGCGCTGGCCGAGACTCTCGGCTCGATCGCCGCGAGCCTGCATGCCGGACCGAACGCGGTGGCGGTCGGCATCGAGTTGTCGTGCACGCATCATCGGGCCGCGCACGGCGGCCGGGTCACCGGTGTGGCGACCCCGATCAGCGAAGGCCGGACACTGGCGACGTACGCGATCACCGTGACCGACGAGGCCGGCGCGCTGGTCTGTACCTCGCGGCTCAGCTGCCTGATCCGGGCCACCGTGCCCGGCAAGGACGGGTCAGGCCCGCGGCGCGTCTGATCGCAGCGTCGCCGCCTGCAACAGGCGGCGACGTACCGATGCCCGTGCCCGCAGGTCCAGCAGCCGTCCGGCCGCGGCGTCGGGGACCAGTCGACGGCGCAGGGCGCCGACGGCGGCCGACCGCCGCGTCACGACGGGCGCGAAGCCGAGCCGGGCGTAGAAGCGGTGGACGTCGCGAGCCTGCGGCGGCAGTTCGACAGCCAGGGTGGGCGCGCCACGCTCCTCGGCCACCCCGACCGCGGCTGCCAGCAGTTGCCGGGCGACACCACGTCGCCGGTGCGCCGTGACGACGTGCAGCAGGCTCACCACCGCTGACGGGGAGGCCGACCAGAGGCTGTCGTCGCTGACGGCGACCGCCGCAATCCCGACCGGAGTGGCCCCATCCCAGGCGACCAGCAGCCGGAACCGCCCGGCGCCGTCCTCGGCTCGGGCACGCATCCGGTCGACCAGAGCGACCGCACCGGGGGCCGGCGCGGGGTCATAGCGAGCCCGCAGGTCCTCCCAGACCGGGCCGAGGCGCTCGCAGTCCTCGGGCGTGGCGGGGCGAACGTCCACGACTATCCGGGCCACCAAGCCTCCCGAAATCCGCTCCGGGCCCGGCCAGTTCGATCCGTCAGCCGCGCGGGCCGCGCGGCACGAGGGACGTCCCCCGTCCGAGCATCCGCGCAGCCTACGGCGATGATCGTCCGGCGTCGACCGGTTGCCCACCAATCAGCGGCGTCACTGGACATTCAGCGACGCCGGACCCGGGACGTCGTGACCCCCGGGAGTACCGACTACCGGCTGCGCAGTCAGCCGGTCGTGGTCTCCTCGCCGGCCTCGCGCAGTACGACGCGGGCCACTTCGAGCATGGACAGCCGGCGGTCCATCGCGGCCTTCTGCATCCACCGGAACGCCTCCGGCTCGGACAGGCCGTAGCTGGACTGCAAGGCGCCCTTCGCGCGTTCGACGATCTTGCGGGCCGCCAGCCGCGCTTGCAGGTCGGCTACCTCGGACTCCAGCGCGTGGGCTTCGGCGTACCGGCTCACGGCGAGTTCGATGGCGGGCGCGAGGTCAGCCTTGGTGAACGGCTTCACCAGGTACGCCATGGCCCCCGCGTCGCGGGCGCGCTCGACCAGGTCGCGCTGGCTGAACGCGGTGAGCATCACCACGGGCGCGAGCCTCGCCGCGGTGATCCGCTCGGCAGCGCTGAGACCGTCGAGCACGGGCATCTTGACGTCGAGGATGACCAGATCCGGGCGCAGCTGCTCGGCCAGCGCAACGGCCGCTTCGCCGTCGCCGGCCTGCCCGACGACGTCGTAGCCCTCCTCCGCCAGCATCTCGGCGAGATCGAGCCGGATGAGCGACTCGTCCTCGGCGATCACCACTCGCCGGGGCTGCTCGGTGGTGGCGGGCTCGGTCATGACCGGCAGCCTACGGGCCGGGCCGGGCTTGTCCGGTCGCTAGCATCTGCGGCGTTGCCCCGGTACTCCAACCGGTAGAGAGAGCGGTCTCAAACACCGTCCAGTGTGGGTTCGAATCCCACCCGGGGCACCCACCGCGCCGGTCCGAGGTCGGCCGACGAGACCGGGCCGGTGTCTGGCCCGTGGTCCGGTCGCGCAGCGGCGTTGACGGTCAGGCTTCGGGGATGACGCGCTCGAACAGCCTGTGGCGCGGAATGTCCGGGTCCGGGCCGTTGCGTACGCCGCGGTCGAGGGCGTCGATCCGGGCGAGCTCATCGTCGGCGAGCGCGAAGTCGACGACGGCGAGGTTCTGCGCGATCCGCTTCGGATTCGTGGACTTCGGGATTGCCGAGCGGCCCCGCTGCAGGTGCCAGCGCAGCATGATCTGAGCCGGCGTCCTGTCGTGGCTGCGGGCGAGATCGCGGAGGACCGAGTCGTCCATGACGCTGACACGCTGATCGCCCCAGCCGGGGTAGAAGGTGATGCCGCCGATGGGCGACCACGCTTGGGTGAGGATGTCCAGTTCGGCGTTCGCGGCTTGGACGTCGGGCTGCGTGAAGTAGGGGTGCAGCTCGATCTGGTTGACCGCCGGGACCACGGCGACGTCGGGGGCCTGCGCCATCAGCAGGTCGAGCTGCTCGACGCCGAGTTTGCCGGCAGCCTTGTCGAAGGCGTGCAGCGTCTCCTCGTACCCGTAGTCGCTCACCCAGACCTTCGTCTCGATGAACACCTCGGAGCGATCGAGGCCCGAGCGGCGGATTCCTTCGCCGACCTCGCGCTCGTTGCCGTAGGCGGCCGCGGTATCGACAAGCCGGTAACCGAGTTGCAGCGCTGTCTCGACCGCGGCGGTGGTCTCCTCGGGCGCAGACTGGAACACGCCGAGGCCCAGGGCGGGCATCACCACGCCGTTGTGCAGCGTCACCGTGGGCACGGCCGTGTGGGCGGATGGATCACCGGTACCGAATGCTGGGGTCGGTCTCATGACTGCCAGCCTGGCCTGCCGCGGGCGAAATGCGGGAGAGGAACACCCTTTTCAAGCAACGCCAGTGCCTGCCTCGGCCACCGCCACGCTGCAAGCACCTCTGCATGCTTCTGCTGTCGGCAGAACCGCTGAGGCGTCACCGATTGTCGCCCTACCCTCAAGCATGGCTGAAACTGCTCCGCGTCCGCGCTCAGTGCCCATGCCGGATGATGCGCCGACCGCCGCATATTTCCCCGCGGCGGCCAAGCAGGAGCCACTGTGGCGACAGCTTCTCGGCGACCAGTTGAGGCAGTTGCGTCATGGACGAGGCGAAACGCTCGGTGACACCGCGCGCCGCGCGGGGGTGTCACCGCAGTATCTTTCTGAGATTGAGCGAGGCATCAAGGACCCGTCGAGCGAGATGATTGCGGCTGTCGCCGGCGCGTTGGACGTCACCTTGATCGATCTGACGTTGGCTGTGTCAGAGAGCTTGCGGACCATTCGGGCCAGCGTTGCTCCGCTTCCGTCGCGCCGAACGGTCCTCGCGCTGGCGGCGTGACCTGCGACGTATCGCCGCAACCGGCATACGCCTTCACCTGTGCTCGATCACATGGTCGAGCAGGCCGTACTCGCGCGCGCCGCGGGTAGTGAAGATGCGGTCGTGATCTGTATCGGCGCGCAGTGTTTCCACGGTCTGGCCGGTGTGCCTGGACAGCACATTCTCGATGTCCGCACGGATACGGACTACCTCGTCGGCCTGCAGGATGAGGTCCGGAATAGTGCCACGTCCTTGCGCCGCGGGCTGGTGCAAGATGACCCTCGCGTGGGGCAAGGCAGACCGCTTTCCTTCCGCACCTGCGGCCAGCAGTACAGCCCCGACGGCGATGGCTTCTCCGACGCAGATCGTCGCGACGGGTGAACGGATGTATTGCATGGTGTCGTAGATCGCGAGCATCGCGCTCGGATCGCCGCCTTCGCAGTTGATGTAGAGCTGGATATCCCGCTCTGGATTGTCCGACTCCAGGTAGAGCAACTGTGCGATCAGCGCATTGGCGACTCCGGCGTCGATTCCAGTGCCGAGGTAGATGATTCGCTCGGTCAACAAGTGTGAATACACGTCCATGATCCGTTCGCCACGCGGATGCTGGGCTATCACATTCGGGATGGTGTAGCTGCTCACGATGCAGCCCCGCCGTGTCCGGCACCAAAGCCGGCGCGCTCGCGGCCACGTGGGCTGATCTCATCGAAGCCCTGCACGATCGTGTCGATGAATCCGTACTCACGCGCCTCCTCGGCGGTATACCAATGATCGTGCAGGGAATCCTCGAAGATCCGCTCGATCGGCTGGCCGGTGTCCTGGGCGATGAGCCCCAGGACCGTGTCGCGAGTATGACGGAGATCGTCCGCCTGTAACTCGATGTCGACCGCCGTACCGCCGATCCCCGCGGAGCCCTGATGCATCAGAACACGAGCGTTCGGCAGCGCTCGTCGCTTGCCGGGGGACCCTGCCGAAAGGAGGAACTGGCCGGCGCTGTAGGCAATACCCAACACGAGTGTCGATACGTCGTTAGGAACGATCCGCATGACATCGCGAATGGCCAGCATCGATGGCACTGATCCTCCGGGAGAATGAATCCACAGCGCGATGTCCGCCGACGAGTCCGCCGCGGCGAGGGCGATCAACTGCGTCGACAGCAGGATCCCGTTGTCGTCGTCCAGCGGACCGTCGAGAACGAGCACGCGCTGCTCGTACAGCTCACGTCGGGCACGTTCGTTGAACAGTGGTGGTGTCGGGCAATCGGTCATGGCTCGAGCTTGCCCCGCAGCACAGGTCGTCCGCCGTTCGTTCTGCTCACAGCAGGTCCGCCCTCAGCAGCCTCAAAAGACGGTCCTCCGCAACGAGAGCAGAGATGAGGGCGGGCGTCCAGCGCGCGCCGGTTCGAACTCGCGGCTCCCGCGCTACGCCGCGAGTATCACGGAACCGCCAGTGCTTCGGTGGGCGGCAGCGTGGCGGCGCGGGTCGCGGGATACAGCCCGGCGATTCCACCGATGGCCAGGGTGACGGCGAAACCCAATGCCATCGACCACGGCGGAACGACGGTGGGCCAGCCCTGCACGGTCGCGTACGCAGTGGTAACGACGATGCCGAGGAAGAGCCCGCCGATGCCGCCGAGCGCGGACAACAGGAGCGCCTCGGTGAGGAATTGGCCACGGATGTGCGCCCGGGTGGCACCCAGGGAGCGACGCAGTCCGATCTCACCGCGGCGCTCCAGGACCGAGATGATCATGGTGTTGGCCACGCCGATGCCGCCGACCAACAGCGCCACGGAACCGAGTCCGAGGAGCAAGGCGTTCAACGTGGCGTCGGCGGCGTGTTTCGCGGCCAGGGCGTCCGACGGCCGGGACACGTCAACCTCGTTGGGAGCAACGGGGTTGGCTGCACGGGCCAGCATGCCTTGCACCGTGGTGACGTCGGACGGGTCGGCGACCGCGTAGACGGTGGTGGGATGTCCGTCGAAGCCGAGCGGCCCGGCGGCGGACCAGCCGACGAGCGCGGCGACATCCAGTTCGGGCGCGAGCGGTGCCGGCGCCAGGATGCCGACGACGGTGAACCATTGGCCCGCAAGGAATACCTGCTGGTCGGGTCCGACCGACCCGACGCCGAGCCGGTCAGCGGCGACGGCCCCGAGGACAACGGCCGGGTAGTGCGCGGTGGCCTCGTTCAGGAACGAGCCCACGGCGATCTTCCCCGACACGGCGTCGATCAGGTTCAACTGGGCCGCCATGACAGCGATGCCGCCGGATTCCGCCTTGGGTACCTTGTCGTTGCGGTAGACCTTGGCGCCGGGGATGACGCCGACGGCGCTGGTCACCTCCACACGATCAAGATTGTCGATCATGGCGACTGACTCGTCAGGCAGCTGGGCAGCCTCGCCGAGCAGACTCTGGCCGGGGCTGACCGTGAGCAGATTGGTGCCGAGCTCGGCGATCTGCCGGTTGAAGTCCTCTCGGCTGGAAGAGGAGATGCCGACGACCGAGATCATCGCGGCGATCCCGATCGCGATTCCGAGCGCAGACAGCAGGATTCGGGTGGGCCGGGAACGGAGGCCCGCCGACCCGACCCGGACCATGTCGGCCGGCGCGAGACGGGTACGGCGTAGAGCCGGCCGACGATCCGTGATGGTCGTACCGGCAGTCATGCGGGAACTCCGATGCGGTCGTTGGTGTCGCCCGAGGGATCCTGTGCGGCGCTGTCGGCGACCTTCTGGCCGTCGCGCATCTCGATCGTGCGCGGCAGCGACGCGGCGATGTCCCGGTCGTGGGTGATGATGACGACGGTGGTCCCCGCCTCGTGCAGCTCGTGGAGGAGACCCATGACGCCGTCGCCGGAGGCCGTGTCGAGATTTCCCGTCGGCTCGTCGGCCAGCAGCAGCCGCGGCGTGCCGACCACGGCCCGTGCGACGGCGACCCGCTGGCGCTCACCGCCCGAGAGTTGGTGCGGCCGATGGCCGGTGCGGTGAGCCAGGCCGACCCGGTCCAGCGCCGCTCGCGCCCGCTTCAGCCGTTGCGGTCGCGGTACGCCCGAGTAGAGCAAGCCGTCCGCGACGTTGTCCACGACAGGTACGCCGGGTGCCAGGTGGAACTGTTGGAAGACGAAGCCGATGAGCTGCGCGCGCAGCGCCGACAACTCCGCGTCGGTCAAGGTGTTTGCGTCGTACCCGCCAATCGCCACCGTGCCCGACGTGGGTCGGTCCAGTGTCCCGAGCATGTTCAGCACCGTGGACTTGCCGGACCCCGAGGGCCCGACGATACCGACCAACTCTCCTTCGCCGATGACCAACGAGACGTCGCGAAGTGCCTGCACCCCACCGGGATAGTCCTTGACGACGTGCTGGAGTACGGCCACCGGCACACTGGCGGCAGGGGGTTGCAGCGTCATGTCGCCACCCCCACCGGCGTGCCCGGGCCGATGCCGTCGCCGCTGATCTCCACCTTGCCCTGCGCGAACATCCCGGTGGTCACTTTGACGAAGGAGGCCTTGTCCCCGGTCACGACCTCGACGGCGTACCCGCCGTCCGGGGAAGCGACGAGGGCCGTGATCGGGACGATCAACACGTTCTGTTTGACGCCGCTGGTGATCGTCAGCGACACCGGTGCGGAGTCGTATCCCCCGCCGAGGGCGTCCTTGTCCTTGATCGAGACGATCACGGTGACGAAGTGGGTCTTGCCGTCATCGATGGTCTGGGCGACGTTCCCGACACTGGTGACGACGCCGTCCAGGGTGCTGCCGTCGGGCAGGGTGATCGTGGTCGGGTCGTCCTTGTGCACCAGATGCTGTTTCGCCACGTCCAGCGGGACCGTCACGACCGGCGTGATTCCGCTGTAGGTGAGGACTTGCTGGTTCGGCTCGGCACCGAGATGGCTGCCGGCCACGACGGCGGGCAGCGCGACCCGGATGTCGCCATCGTGCACGAACACCTGCTGCGGGCTGACCTCGCCCGTGGGCTGCCAGCCCAGCTTCTGCTGCCAGTCCTTCACCGCCGCGACCGTGGTCGCGTCGTAGTGCCCATCCACGACGACCTTCGTGTAGCCAAGGTCATGCAGGCTCTGTTCGAGTTGCTGGACGTCCTGCCCCGTCGTGCCTTCCCGCAGGGTCCGGTACGCCGGCACCGTGCCATGGATCAGCACGGTCGGCTTGCCGTCCGTACGGTAGATCGGCTTCCCGAGCCCGATCGTGGCGCCCGGTGCGGCGACCCAGGTCACCGTCCCGGCGGTCTGTTGCGACACGAGCGCGACGGGCTCGCCGTAGGAGATCAAGCCACCGACCTGCTCGGTCTGCGTCAAGGTCCCCTCGGTGACCTTCGCGGTCGCCGGCGGCAGGCCCTGCGGGGCGGCCGCACTGTCCGTCGCTCTGCCGCCGAACCCGATTGCCGCCGCGGCGATGACGACGACACCGCCTGCCACGACGACGCCGGTGAGCAACCGCCGAGGGGTGCGCAGCGGCGCGGGGCGCTGCGCCGCGTCGTCGGCGACCATCAGCCCTCACCGCCGAGGATGTGCTGGCAGGCCTGCGCCGCCTTGTGGAACGCCGGGTCGTTGCGGTCGACGCCAGTGTCGCCGAACACGCCCTTGTCCGAGCCGGGTTGCGGATCGGGGAAGTCAGGCAAGCCGTTGTCCCGCATGCATTGGGAGAAGGCGAGGTAGGAGTCCTTCTTCTGGTCGCCGGCCTGCTTCCTCGCGCCGGACGGCAGCAGGTCCTGGCAGGCCTTCATCGCCTGCTGTACGGCGGGGCTCGACGGGTTCACGCCGTCGCCGAACTTCGGCAGCCCGGTCGCCGGGTCCGGATCTGCCATCTCGACATCGTGATCACGCATGCACTGCGCGTACGCCTGTCCGTCCGGCGGCTGCGCGCCTTTGCTGGTCCCCGGCTGGGCCGAGCCGGACGGCGTCGATGCGGACTGGCTCGATCCGGACGGGGTCGATGCTGTGGTGCTCTGTTGTCCGGCACATCCGGTCAGCAGCAGTGCGGCCAGGAAGGCCACCAGCGCGGGCCCGAGCAGCGCCTGTTTCGTCTTCACGATCGTTCTCCGATCTGGCGTGAGGCAGCCACGAGTCCTGTGGTCGTGACGTATCGGTCGAGCTCAGTAGACGGGGCGCCGCATAACCTCGCCGTAACCACGCAGACGGTGGTTATCTGGGCGTTATCCGCAGGCCGGCAGACTGTTTCTGGCCACGAGGGGAGGCGATCGTGCGGCTACTGGTGGTCGAGGACGAGCCACGACTGGCTCGTGCCGTTGCCGAGGCGCTGACACGCGAGGCGTTCGCCGTGGACGTCGCTTTGGACGGCGCACAGGCACTGCAGAAGGTAGCGGTCAACGACTACGAGGTCGTCGTCCTCGACCGGGACCTGCCGGTCGTGCACGGCGATGAGGTGTGCCGGCAGATCGTGGCAGGGCCCAGTACGGCGAAGGTGCTGATGCTCACGGCCGCTTCGGCTGTCCGGGCGCGTGTGGAAGGCCTCGCGATCGGCGCCGACGACTACCTCACCAAGCCTTTCGCCCTCGCCGAGCTCGCCGCGCGCGTCCACGCCTTGACCCGGCGCCCCGCCACATCGCTGCCACCGACACTCGAACGCTCCGGCATCCGTGTCGATCAGGCCACCCGCACCGTCACACGCAACGGAACGCCGGTATCGCTGGCCAACAAGGAGTACGCCATGCTCGTCCAGCTGCTGCGCGCCGACGGCGCGATTCGTTCCGCGGAGTCGTTGCTGGAGCAGGTGTGGGACGAGAACATCGATCCCTTCACGAACACCGTTCGGGTGACCATGATGAAGCTGCGCCGCAAACTCGGTGACCCACCGGCAATAGAAACCGTGACTGGCGCCGGATACCGCATTCCATGAGGCGCCTGGGCCTTCGAGCGCGCTTGACCCTCCTGTACGGGGCCCTGTTCCTCGTCGCCGGCGCGGCGATCCTGGCCGTGCTCTACGTGGTCGTGCAGGACCGTCTCGAACGGGAGATCGGCGTCGAGGCGGCTGATGAACGCCTCCTGACGCTGCGCCAGCAGGCGGCCGCCTCCGGCCACAACACGGTCACCCTTCCCGACGGAACCACGATCGACGTCAACGATCTGGTCGCCCAGGTCAGGAAGGACCGTGAGGACATTAAGGACGCTGCCCTGCAGTCCCTGCTCTGGCAGGGCAGCGTGGTCGTCCTCGTCATCGGCGTGGTCGCGGGCGCCACCGGCTGGCTGGTGGCCGGTCGCGGACTGCTGCCACTGCACCGGGTCACGGTGGTCGCCGAGCACATCGCGGCCGCCAGCGGACCAGAGCGTGATCTGGCCCAGCGCATCGGCACCACCGGCAGACGGGACGATCTGGACCGGCTCACCACAGCGTTCGACGCCATGCTCGCGGCGCTGCAGCAGGCCTTCGACTCGCAGCGTCTCTTCGTCGCCAACGCTTCCCATGAGCTGCGGACACCCATCGCCGTCGAACGAGCTCTGATCGAGCTCGAACTCACCAGGCCCGAGGCTCCGACGGAAACCGTCGCGTTCGCGCAGCTGCTTCTCGATCTCAACCGCGCCAACAGTGAGCTCATCGAACGACTGCTCCTGCTGGCCGACAGCACGAATGCCGTCGAACACGCTGAGCCGGTCGACCTCGCCACCGTCGCCGGCGAGGCCCTGGTCACGGTCGCGGCCACCCGCGACACCAGCGTGACGGTGACGACGGAACTCTCCCCCGCCGTCACCAGCGGCGACCCCGTCCTGATCGGGCAATTGGTCCGCAACCTCGTCGACAACGCGATCGTTCACAACACCGACGACGGTTGGGTGAGCGTCGCTACGGTAACCCGCGACACGACGGCTGTGATCCGAGTCAGCAACAGCGGCCCTCGTCTGGCGCCGGAGGACGTCAGCGGGCTGTTCGAGCCCTTTCGCCGTAACCGGGCAGACCGGACGCACGACACCCGAGACGGCTTCGGTCTGGGACTGGCCATCGTTGCGGCCGTAGCGGCGGCCCACCGTGGCACCATCACCGCGAATCCGCGTTCCGAAGGCGGCCTCGATATCACCGTCGAGTTCGCGACGACGGGAAACCACTGACCGGGCTGGTCTTGCTGGGCCCTCGGTCTAGCCGGGCCGTTTGGGTCTGCCGGGCCTCAGCGCAGTCGGGTAGCTCGCAGGTGATCGCCGAGGCGCAGCGCCATCGCGACGATCATCAACGTCGGATTGCCGTGGCCGGCAGTCGGAAAGACGGAACTGCCGGTCACGTAGAGACCGTGGATACCGTGGACCTGACCGTCGGGATCGACAACGCCGGACTTCGGATCGGACGACATCCGGGTGCTGCCGGTCGGATGAGCGCGATCGGTGAGGTTGTCCCGCCAGTCGTCTCGGCCCAGCCAGGACGCGATGCGGGGCCGGGAGAGCCCGGCGCGGCCGAACTGGTCGGACACCAGTTCCGCGAGCCGGCTCAGGGTATGGCGCTCCTGGTCGTGCAGTCGCCAGTCGATACGGGACAGCGGCATACCGAACGCATCCCGCTTCTCCGACAACGTGATCCGGCTGTCCGGGTCGGGACGTTGCTCGATCAGGGAGTACAGGTCGACCCGGCGCGCGCGGAACAGCGGCGGACGGTGCTCGCGCGTCATTCGCAGCAGGCCGCCGGCGATCGTTCGTGGATGGCGAAGCAGGCTCGCGACGTCCTGTGCCGCTGTGGGTTCCGGCGGTTCGTCGTCGTTGATGGCCCGCCAGAAGGCGGCCTGGTCAAAGGCCGGCAGGTCGGTGTCGGCGGTGACCGGACGACCGCGGTGGCGGACTCGTCCGGCGAGGCGCTGCCCGGCGTGCCACGGGTCGTCGACGGCGGGATACTCCTCCAGGAATACCGCCGCATTGAGCAGTTCTTCGCGTTCTTGAACCTGCGGACTGAGCACCAGGCCGTGCAGGTACTGCGCCTGACCGAGGCGGTACCGGCCGAAGCGGCTCCGTACGTCGTCGCTGTGCCGCGGGTCGAACGATCCGATGACGGAGCCGGGATGGTCCATCAGGTACCGGCCCACCAGATCGTGACCGTTGCCCAGCCCGGCGGGGAAGCGGTCGCGAGACGCCAGCAGCAGCCGGGCGTTCTCGATGCCGCCGCAGGCCAGCACGATCGTGCCCGCCCGGACCAGCAACGTCCGTAGGTCAGGCAGCGTGACCTGGACCGCGGTCACCGCCGTACCGGCCTCGTCGACCTCGACCTGCGTCACGGTGGCGTGCAGCAGCAACTCGATCCCCGCGCCCGGAGGATCGATGTCATTGCGGCCGAAGCGGACCGGCGACGACGGATCGTGCGGGCTCTGGCTGGCCTGCCAGAATCTGGGCAGGAGCAGGTCGGGATCCAGCTGCGGTGTCGGCGCAGGCATGCCGAGCCGCCGCCACAGCCGGTCGTCATAGTCGTTGGGACCCAGGCCCAGGACCCCGCGGGCGGCCTCCAGCGAGCCGGTGAGGTCCGCCGGCCGGAGCGGCCAGCCTGACGCCGGCACCCAGGGGCGCGCGGCGAAGTCGATGTCGTCGAACGCGGTACAGCGGCCGGTCCAGAGGAACGAGGCGCCACCGAGGATGCGCGATCGCATCACCGACTGGTCCTCGATACGGCGTGCCCCGACGTTGTCGACCTCGTTGAGGGCGTCCGCGTCACGGTCGGGCCGGCGCCCGCCGCTCTCCAGCACCAGCACCCGCACGCCCGTCCCGGCGAAACGCCGGGCGACGGTCAATCCCGCCGGTCCGCTGCCGACGACGACCAAGTCGCGGTCGAGGACGGTGCCTGACTCGAGCCCGGACGGCTCCAGGACGGTGATCGGCAAAGGTCCTCCGGAGGCCGCCGGCTGCGCGGGCGGAGCGACGCGTCGGGGCTCCGCGGTGGTGGGCGCCGCGCAGCCTAGACCGGGCGCCTTCGGCTCGCGCGTTCTCCACCGGCTGCGCCGGGCGCCTTAGCGCGGGCTTAACCGGCTGGGGGCACCGCTGACCGTGAACGGCGGCCGCGACTCATAAGAACTCTCAGCGGAGCCTCAGCCGGTGAGGCGCGGCTTGAGGCCGAGCAGCCGCGCCAGCAGGCCGTTGACGAAGGCCGGGGATTCGTCGGTCGACAGCTCGCGAACCAGCGTGACCGCCTCGGAGATGGCCACCGCGTCAGGGACGTCGTCGCACCACAGCAGTTCGTAGACGCCGATCCGCAGCGCATTGCGGTCGACGGCGGGCATCCGGTCCAGCGTCCAGCCGACCGCGTACGTCGATAGCAGTTCGTCGATGCGGTCGCGGTGGGACGTGACTCCCTGGACCAGCTCGGCGACGTAGGGGTTCAGCGGCGTCGGGCCGGTCGAGCGGTCGGCGAGGACCACCAGCGGATCACTGCCCCGCAGGTCGGCCTCGAACAGCACGTCCAGAGCCCGCTTGCGAGCCTTGCCGCGCGCGGACACCCGCGTCAGCCGGTGCGGCCGAGGTACGAACCGTCCCGGGTGTCCACCTTGACCTTGGTCCCGGTGTCGACGAACAGCGGGACCTGGATCTCCGCACCGGTCTCCAGCGTCGCCGGCTTCGTGCCCCCGGTGGAACGGTCGCCCTGCAGGCCGGGCTCGGTGTACGTGATCGTGAGTTCCACCGACGCCGGCAGTTCGACGTACAACGGGTCTCCGTCGTGCGTCGCGACCACGGTGTCCTGGTTCTCCAGCAGGAAGCGGGCGGCATCGCCGACCGTGGCGTTGGACACCGACAGCTGGTCGAAGGTCTGGGTGTCCATGAAGACCCAGTCGTCGCCGTCCCGGTAGAGGTACTGCATCGCCCGCTTGTCGACGTTGGCCGTCTCGACCTTGACCCCGGCGTTGAACGTCTTGTCGACGACCTTGCCCGACAGCACCGCCTTCAGTTTCGTCCGCACGAACGCGGGACCCTTGCCCGGCTTCACGTGCTGGAACTCCACCACGGTCCACAGCTGGCCGTCGATACTCAGGACGATCCCGTTCTTCAGGTCGTTGGTCGTGGCCACTGCTGCGCTCTCCCGCGTTGCTCGGTCGACCCGCGTTGCTCGGTCGACGTTGTGTGGTCGATCTCGATCGGACAGTTCGTCATACGGTGTGCCAGGCCGAGCCGGCATACCGCGCGGTCAACCCAGCACGAGCAGGTCTCGCGGCGACGCGGTGAGCGACTCCGAACCCGGACCCGTCACCAGCAGGGTGTCTTCGATCCGGACACCGCCGCGACCCGGCAGGTACACCCCGGGCTCGATGGTGACCAGCGTGCGGTCGCACAGACTACCGGGGACGCCCCGGGCGAGCAGCGGCGCCTCGTGGATCTGCAGGCCCACGCCATGGCCGAGGCCATGCCCGAAATGGTCGGCGTGTCCGGCCGCGGCGATGACCTGCCGAGCAGCGGCGTCAACGGTCGCGACGTCCGCTCCGGCGGCCAGCGCCGCTCGCCCGGCCTCCTGCGCCGCGGCCACCAGGTCGTGGAGCTCCTGCTGCCACGGCCGGGCCGGGGCCCCGACGACGAAGGTCCGGGTCTCGTCGGCGTGATAGCCGTCGAGCAACGCGCCGAAATCGATCTTGAGCAGGTCGCCCGGCTGGACGGCCCGGTCGGTCGGCCGGTGGTGCGGGACGGCCGAGTTCGGACCAGCGGCCACGATGGTGTCGAACGACGGCCCGTCGGCCCCGCACTCGTTGAGCAACCACTCCAGCCGCCGCGCGATGGCCCGTTCGGTGAGGCCGGCACGAAGCTGCGGCAGCAGACGGCCGAGCGCCTCGTCGGTGATCCGGCACGCGTGCCGCAGTGCGGCGATCTCCTCGTAGTCCTTGACGATCCGCAGTTCTTCGACGACGTCGGTGGTGGGCACGAGGACCGGCCCGGTACGCGGCAGGGCGGCGTACCCGGCGACGGTGACATGCCCCGCCTCGAACGCGAGCCGCTCGACGCCCTGGTCGGTGGCCGCGGCGACCAGGGCCACCGGGCCGTCCCGCGTCACCAGCAGCGGTACCGCCGGGCACTGCTGCGAGGCCTGCACGACATAGCGGGAGTCGGTCGCCAGGGTGACGTCCGCCGCGGTGACCAGCAGGGAAGCGTTGCTGCCGGTGAACCCGGTGAGGTACCGGACGTTGACCGGCGAGGTGACCAGGAACGCGTCGGCTCCTTGCGCGTCGGTGGCGAGCCAGTCCCGCAGGCGCCGCAGCCGGGTCGGGAAAGCCGTGGTCATGGCCGCAGCGTACGGAGGCAGCTAGGCGCCGCGGGCACACCTGGCGTGCCGACGGTGCACCGGCAAACGCGCTCGCGCGGCGATGCGCTCAAGGGAGTGCCATGGCATGTCGACGCCAACGGCGTGCCACCGACCAGCCTGCCCAGTCAACTCTCGCGTACCTGGCACGGCCGAACCGGCGCCTGGTTCGGTGGCGCTTCGTTGTTCCGCGCCGTTGCGAAGGCCGCGGACCGCTGGCCGTGGCTCGTCGTGCTGCTCACCACCGTCACTGCTGCGCTGCTCAACTCGGACCTTGCTATGGGAGCAACGGACTGGAACATCTTCGCCGGTCCAGGGCGCGGCTTCTGGATCGGCGATGCGGGGGCGCTGCTCAGTGACCCAGTGGTGCAAGCCGGACCGCTGACGCTCATCGGAGTGGGCCTCATCGACATTCTCATCCAGGTCGATGAGCCGTGGCACAACGCCTTGAGCGTCATCGTGTGCTGCACGCTGTCCTGCGCGGGCCTGATCATTCTCGTGCGCGTTGTGACCCGCGGCGCGGGGGCGCTCCAACGCGGTGCCCTGGTTATCGGCGCCGTCGGCCTGGCGGTGACGTGGACCTTCTTGCGAGGCAACAACGGACATCCGACCCATGTCTTGCTCCCGATCCTGTGGTTCTTGGCGGCGCGCGCCCTGCAGCGTGGCATGGGTGGCCGCGCAGGCTGCTATCTCGGTATCGCCCTTGGCCTGGACACGTGGGGCATCTTCGGTGCTGGCCTGGTGCTGGCCAGCGACCGGCCACGCACCGGGCTGCGCGCCTGCGCTGCAGGCGTCGGCGTGGCGGCCCTGTGCTGGGTTCCCTTCGCGCTGTCCGGGCCAGTGCGTTCCTTCGACCTGGCATGGGCCGCGTCGCCCGGTTCGCTGCCGGGACTCCTCTTCGAGGATGTGACGGTCCCCTGGTCGTACCGGCTGTGGCAGGGTCTGCTGTGTGTCATCGTAGGAGCGCTAGCAGCGATCTGGCTCCGTCGATCTCCCGACCTATGCTGGGTGTTTCCCCTCGTCGTCGTCGGCGCACGGCTGGTGACTGATCCGATCTTCTTTGCCTACTATCGAACTCCGCTCCAGCTGATGGCGTTGGTAGGGACCTGCGCCCTGATCAGCAGGCGCGACAAGCGATGGATCTGGGCGGCACTCACGTGCTATCTGGCAGCGCTCACGATTCCTGCCGGACTGTTCATCTCCCAAGCGCCAGTGATGATCTGCATCGTCGTCCTCGCCTGGGTGCTGCGCAGCCAGCCGCCCCACGGGCCGGCTCAGGCCGCCGACACGATTCCGCCCGGCGTCGCCGGAACGTACCGACCGGTGGCACCCGGCGGCCTCAGTTCGCTGCGCTGACCTCGTCGTAGGCGGCAACCAGCAGGCTCGGATCGGGGCCTTCCAGCAGTGCCGGCGCGCCGATGCGGTCGAGCACGATGAACCGCAGCAGGTCACCGCGCGTCTTCTTGTCCACCTTCATCGCCTCAAGCAGGGCCGGCCAGCGGCCCGGCTGATAGCTGACCGGAAGACCCACGGCCGCAAGGACATCCCGGTGTCGGTCGACGTCGCGATCCGACAGCCGGCCGGCCAGCCGGGCGAGTTCGGCCACGTACACCATGCCCACCGCGACGGCGGCGCCGTGACGCCAGCGGTACCGCTCGACGCGTTCGATCGCATGACCGAACGTGTGGCCGTAGTTCAGGACCTCCCGGCCCGCGGCGCCGGCTCCGGTCTCCCGGAAGTCGCTCGCCACGACAGCGGCCTTCACCGCAATCGACCGCTCGATGAGTTCCCGGGTGTGCGGACCGTCCAGCCGGGTCGCACCACCGGGGTCGGCATCGACCAGGTCGAGGATCCGCGGATCGGCGATGAAGCCGCATTTGACGACCTCGGCGAGGCCGGACACGAAATCGTTGTGAGGCAGCGACTCCAGCGTGGCCAGGTCACAGATGACGCCGGCCGGTTCGTGGAACGAACCGACGAGATTCTTGCCCTCGGCGGTGTTGATGCCGGTCTTGCCGCCGACGGCGGCGTCGACCATGCCGAGCAGGGTGGTCGGCAACTGGACAACTCTTACGCCCCGAAGCCAGGTGGCCGCGACGAAGCCGGCGAGGTCGGTGGTGGCTCCCCCGCCGACACCGACGATCGCGTCACTGCGAGTGAAACCCGCCTGGCCGAGCACCCCCCAGCAGAACGCTGCGACCTCGGCGGTCTTGGCCTCCTCGGCGTCGGGGGTCTCGATCGCGATCGCCGCGTAGCCCGACGCGACCAGGTCCTCGCGGACCGCCTCACCGGTCGCCCGCAGCGCCCGGGGGTGCACGACGGCCACGCGATGTACTTTGTCGCCCAAGAGCTTTGGGAGCTCGCCGAGCAGGCCGGCGCCCACGAGCACGTCGTACGGCGCGGCACCGCGAACCGTGATCCGGGTCGTCGCGGTCATCGCCGTACCGCAGGGTCCAGGGCGGCAACGGCCGCGTCGACGACCTCGTCGGGCGTCCGGCCGTCGGTGTCGACGACGGCAGTGGCGACCTCGGCGTACCACGCCGAACGCTCAGCCAGCATCGAACCCAGTTGCGCGCGAACGTTTCCCAGCAGCAGGGGTCGTGCGGTGTTCATCCCCACCCGCGACGCAGCATCGGCCAACGACACCCGCAACCACAGCACCTGCTGGCCGGCCAGTTGCCGGCGAGTGTCCGGGTGCAGTACGGCGCCGCCGCCAAGCGCCAACACACCATCGTGGTCGGTCAATGCCGCGGCGACAGCCTGGTGCTCCAATTCCCGGAACGCCGGTTCGCCCTGCTGTACGAAGATTTCCGCGATCGTTCGGTGCGCCAACGCCTCCACGTCGGCGTCGGTGTCCCGGAAGCTCACCCCCCAGCGGTCGGCCAGGGCACGCCCGACGGTCGTCTTGCCGGCGCCGGGAGCCCCGACGAGGACGACCAGAGGTCTCATGACGGATCCGGCGGCGGTCAGCGGACCGTGAGGTGGTCGAGGTACGACGCGACGTTACGACGGGTCTCCGCCACCGAGTCGCCACCGAACTTCTCCGTCACTGCGTCGGCCAGCACCAACGCCACCATGGCCTCGGCGACCACGCCCGCAGCGGGAACGGCACACACGTCCGACCGCTGGTGGTGGGCCTGGGTCGGCTCGCCGGTCGCGACATCGACGGTGCGCAGGGCGCGCGGAATAGTGGATATCGGCTTCATCGCGGCACGGACCCGCAGCAGTTCGCCGGTGCTCATGCCTCCTTCGACCCCACCGCTGCGACCGGACGTCCGCCGCAGTCCGCCGTCACCCGGCACGATCTCGTCCTGGGCCTTCGAGCCACGGGTCCGGGCCAACTCGAACCCGTCGCCGAGTTCGACGCCCTTGATGGCTTGGATACCCATCAGCGCGCCGGCCAGCCGGGAGTCCAGGCGACGGTCCCAGTGCACGTGCGAACCCAGGCCGGGCGGCAGGCCGTGGACCACGACCTCGACAACTCCGCCGAGCGTGTCGCCCTCGTCGTGCGCGGCGTCGACTTCGGCCTGCATCGCCGCACTGGCCACCGGATCCAGACAGCGAACCGGGTCGGCGTCGAGCGTGGCGACGTCGGTTGCCAGCGGAATCCGTTCGGAGGCCGAGCGGACGGTGCCGAGCTCGACGACGTGGCTGACGACCTCGACGTCGGCCGCTTGCCGGAGGAAGGCCCGGGCCACCACTCCCAGCGCGACCCGAGCCGCTGTCTCACGAGCACTCGCGCGCTCCAGCACCGGCCGGGCCTCGTCGAAGCCGTACTTCTGCATGCCCGCCAAGTCAGCGTGTCCGGGGCGAGGACGGGTCAGCGCCGCGTTGCGGGCGAGGCCGGCCAGCACCTGCGGATCGACCGGGTCCGGAGCCATGACCTGCTCCCACTTCGGCCACTCGCTGTTGGCGACGCGCACCGCCACCGGGCCGCCCATTGTCAGACCGTGCCGGACGCCCCCGAGAAACTCGACCTCGTCGCGCTCGAACGCCATGCGCGCGCCACGGCCGGCGCCGAGCCGGCGGCGGGCGAGGTGTTCGGCCAGCTCGGCGGTCGTGACGGCAATACCCGCCGGCAGCCCCTCGACGATCCCGACGAGGGCCGGGCCGTGGGACTCCCCCGCGGTCAGCCAGCGCACCATGGGCGTCATCCTGTCACGGTCGCGGTGCGTCACCTGCCGAGGCGGCCGCCGGGTCGATCAGCCGACGACGGTGCTGCTCCCGGTGCACAGCGCGATGTTCTGATCGCCGTACAGGAACCCTGCGCACCCGCCCGGGAAGACGGCGTACATCTGGAAGGACTTGGCGAAGGTCTGACCGGCCTTGACGTCGTAGCGCTTGCCGTTGACCTTGGCGACGGCGGTCTGCTCCGCCTGGTTGGCAGACACCAGTTGCAGTGTCGTGGCCGTGGCCGCTGAGGCCGTCGGGGCCGCGGCTCCCGACGTGGTCGTCCCCGCGGTGGGAGCGGTCGTCGCGCCGGCCGTCGTCCCCGACGTCGGCGCCGCGGTCGTCGCGCGGGACGCACCCGGCAGCGGCCCGAACGGGTTCTTGTTCGTGACCTGCTGCAAGGTGGCGGTGGGCGTCGGCGCCGCCGTCGCGCTCGGCTTCGCCGACACGGTCGTGCGAGGCGCCGGTACCGGGCCCAGGTCCTCCTCACCGCCGCCGGAACTGGTGAGCAGGTACACCCCCAGCCCGGCCAGCACGACGACCGCGAGTAGGGCGACGACGAGCAGCGGGCGACGGTTCTTCGCTTCCTGCTGCGCGCCGGGCGGAAGAGTCTGTTGCGACATCGGTGCCCCTCAGGAGGCCGCGGCCGGAGCCGGGCTGGCCGTGGCAACGGACTGCAAGCCCGGCGCCATGAAGACGTTGCTGTCCAGCTGCAGGCTCAGTGAGCCGGAACCCGAACTCGCCGATCCTGTACTGGCCGATCCCGAGCCGGCCGAGTTGGAACCTCCCGAGCCGCCAGCGCAGGAGCCCTTTACGCCCAGCGTCATGCTGGTGATGAGCATGGCTCGCTGCATGGTCTCGAGCCGGCTCAGGAACAGCTTCGCGTTGGCGAAGGAACCAGTGGCGCACAGCGTGATCGGGATGGCCGACACGCTCGACGTGGCTGGCGCCGGCGCGCTCGCCGCGTTCGGCGTCGCGGCCGGGCTGGCGGTCGCGGCTGGATCGCTCGACGACGGTGCCGGGGCACCGGTGGCAGCGGCCGTCGGATTGGTGACCGGGATCGGCGGGCTGGGTGCGAGGGAGAGAATCTCCACCCCGGTCCCGGCCGCGAGATCGGAGAAGGTGCGAACCAGGCTGGGTAGGTCGGCGGTCGGCGGCATCTGCTGCCCCATGGTTGCCAGCTTCGCCTGCTGCGCAGGCAATCCTGCCTGCTGTGCCTTCAGCTGGGCGATCTGGGTTTGCAATGCGGCGTTGGCCTGGTCGACATCGGCAGCCTGCGCGGTCAGCTCGTCGGCAGAAGAACTCTGCGGCGCGACGACCACGAAGTAGCCGGCGATCAGGACGAGAACAGCCACGATGGCGCCCGCGGCAAGCCAGGTGCGAGGTCGGTTCAGCATGGTTCAGCTCCCCGTCTTCGTGCCGTCGTACCGGTGCGACAGCGCCGCCTCGGTCAGGTTCGCCGTCGACCCGTACTTCCAGACACTCAACCCGGACGCGGCGTCCGTAGTGAAGGCGGCCTGGGAGAAGAAGACATCCGACATCGTCGGGAGCTTGCCGAGCCCGTCCAGCCAGTCGGCGATCGTGTTCAACGTCGTGGCGTCCACCTGGAACGTCACCGCGCCGACCGACGGCACTGTGGGTGCCTGGTTGCCCGTAGCGGCCGGGGCAGCCGCCGTACCGACCGGCGGCTTCGCCAGCGTCGCGGTCATGCTGGTGATCGACGACGTCGGTGGCGTGACATAGGTCAGGTCGTTCAGGACGCTGGACCACCGCACGTCCTGGCCCATGGCCAAGGTGAGCTGCGCCTGCGCATCCGCCACGGCGGCGTACGTCGCGGGGACGGCGGCGTAGGTGCGGGCCTGGCTCTTCAGCTGACTGTTGGTCGCCTGGGAGGCGTCGAGGGTCGTCTGCGCGTCAGCCACCGCGCCGTTGCCCATCACGTAGCCGGCCCCGACGACCACGACCGCCAGCGCCACGGTGCCACCAGCGATCAGCTTGGCCCGCCGCAGATTGGTGCGGCGCTGATAGCCCGGCGGCAGCAGGTTGACCCTGGGATGCACGCCCGTCCGCACCCCGACTGCGGTCGAGGTCTCGGTGGCGCTCATGACGCCGCCCCGAGGGCCAGTCCGACCGGCACGACGGCCAGCGGCTCGACGAAGCCGAGCTGATCGGCGTCCAGGCCGGTCCGGCCGAGCTTGAGGTGGGCGAACAGTCCGGCCTGCTCGACCGGGGCATTCACGACCTGGGCGAGTGCCTCGCGCAGGCCCGGAAGCAGTGCGCCACCACCGCTGACCAGCACCCGGTCCAGCGGCCCGGAGCCCGTCGTGGCCAGGTAGTACGACAGCGAGCCGCGAATCTCGTCGATGAGCGAATGCGCTGCGGCAGACATAGTGCGCGACACCGCGACGGCGTCCAGATCGTCCGGAGGCGGCTCGGCGAGGCCGAGCGAGCGCTTCCATTGCTCACCGTCGGAGTAGCCCATGCCCATCCGTTCCACGAGCGCCTCGGTGACGTCGTCGCCGCCCATGAGCAGGATCCGCACGAACCGCGGCACACCGCCTTCGTGGATGACGATGTTGGTCACGTCGGCCCCGATGTCGACGATGACCTCCGGCCGGCTCTGCAGCCCGAGGTGGTCGGCACCGGACACCGCGCGCAGCACGGCGAAGGAGGTCAGGTCGACGCCGGTGGGCGACAGGCCGGCGGCGATCACCGCCTCGACGCTGGTGGCGACCATGTCGGCCGCGACCGCGACGAGCAGCCCGGTACGGATCCGCGCCCCGGCCTGGTCCGTCCCTTCGGCGAGCGTGACGAAGTCGAGGACCGCCTGGTCCACCGGCATCGGAACCAGATCGGCGACCAGCAGCGGCAGGGATTCCCGCAGTTCTGATTCGGCGAGCCAGGGCAACTCGACCTGACGGACCACGACGCGCTGGTTGGCCACGCCGAGCACGACTCGCTTGCTGCGGAAGCGCACCTTGCTCCACAACGAGCGCAGCGCCGCAGTGACCGCCGCGGGATCCATCACTTCGCCGTCGTGGACGGCGCCGGCCGGCAACGGCACCTGTCCGAACCGCTCGAGGGTGACCGAGCCGCGGCTGAGCGACACCTCGGCGGCGCGCACGCTCGTCGTCCCGATATCGAGACCGATCGCGGTGTGTCGGGGCACGGGGTACTCCTTGCGGTCGGGTCGGGCGCGTCGCGCCGGCTCTTGTCAGTCGTGGTGCAGTCAGGCGGGCTGTGGTCATCCGCCGTTCCGTGTGCTGGATCGGCACGCACCGTGGGCTTCTTGAGCCGTCAGAGTGGTTCGACCTCACCGCGCGTCAACGACGCAGTACGGCGCCAGCTCGGTCAGCGGTTCGACCCGCTGTCAGCGGCCGAGCACTCCCCCGACGTACCAGTCGGTGAGAACCGGCGCGATGAGGATCGCGACCAGAGCGCCCAGCAGCATGAACGGGCCGAACGGCAACGCAGATTTCCGTCCCGCCCGGCCGGTGACCATCAGCACGATTCCGACCACGCCGCCCAGCACGAAACCGAAGAAGGCCCCCACGACCAACTCAGCCCACCCCAGCCAGCCGAGGAACAGACCCAGCACACCGGCGAGTTTCACGTCGCCCCAGCCCATCCCGGCCGGGTAGATGAACGCGAGCGCGAAGTAGAAGCCGTAGAGGGCGGCGGCGCCCAACCAGGCACGCAGGTAGGCCGACCAGTCGCCGTCAGCGATCGCGGGCACCAGCAGCAGGAGTCCACCCACCAGGTACGACGGCAGCACGATCGCGTCCGGCAATCGCCGGACGTCGAGGTCGATGACCGCCAGCGCCGTCCCGGCCGCCGCCAGATAGAGGAATGCCGGCAATGCCCAGCTGGCGCCGAAGTGCCAGGCCAGCAACCCGAACAGCGCGCCGGTCCCCAACTCCACCAAGGGATACCGCCAGCCGATCACCGTCCCGCAGTCCCGGCACCGCCCACGTAGCAGCAGCCACGACACGACCGGAATGTTGTCCCGGCCCCGAACGCGATGCCCGCAACCGGGGCAGTGCGACCCCGGCCTGACCACGCTCTCGCCCCGCGGCACCCGCCAGATCACGACGTTGAGGAAGGAACCGACGAGCAGGCCCAGCAGCGTGCACGCGACGATCAGGCCCGGGTGCACGGGCGCAGACTAGTAGCCGCGCACCCGGGGAGTCGCGCCGATCAGCCCGTGGTCTCCCGGGTGTTGCGATTCGCCGCATCCACGAGGTTCGGCGGTGCGTTCCACTTCTGCGCCAGCGAGCCGTCGCAGGTGCCGACGCGGACCGTCGACCACTGACTGAGCGAGATGTTGGTGGTGTAGGCCGGATAGCCGCTCGGTCCGGTACCCAGGCAGCGGCCGTTGCTGTCGACGATGGTGTAGCTGGTGGCGTAGTTCCCCGTGTCGCCGTTCTTGGTCCACTGCTGACTGGCCTGCCCGTTGCAGGTCGGCGTGGTCACGAAGTAGTTGGCGGCATTGGTACTGGTCTGGACGCAGTAGTTCGTCCCACTGAGCGTGACATACATCGGCCCGCTTGAACCGGTGCTCGGCCACGTCAGGTACTGGTTCCAGGTGACCTGCGCCCCGGGGGTCGGATCCTGCTTACAGGGCCACACGATCATGAACTGTGAGCTTGTCGACTGGTTCGTCACGTCGAAGCAGCGACCGAACTCCTGGTAGTTGACCAGCTGGTGCGTGCCGTTGCCGGCTGCCGCCGTACCTACCTTCGCCTCGGGCTTCCAGGTGTTCTTGCGGTTGTACGTTGCACCGCAGACCTGGCTCATCACCAGAGGCGAGCCGGCACTGTTCTCGGTCTGCTCGTCGATGCAGTAGTTGGACAGCCCGGTCCGCGCCGCGTTCTCGGCACGGAACTGCGCCACGTCGTTGAAACTCCACTGGTACCGGCCGTCGGTCACGCTACCGAGTGGGCATGGCCGGAAGGTCACGTACTTCGGATCGCTGACGGTGTAGTCGCCGTACACGCACATGCCGCCGACACCACTGGTCGTCTGGGTTGTCGTCAACACCAGGGTGTAGTTGGTCTGGTAGGAGAACAACTGCGTGGCGGACCCCGGGGCGCACGCCTCGACGTAGAGCCTGGCCCCGTTCGCGGGGGCGTTCGAGTGGGCGTCGAAGCACAGGTCGATGCTTGACGCATTCCCGTCCGGGTACGAGTGGATCAGTCCGCCGGAGACGTTCTGGTTCGTCAGCCGGAAGTTGTAGATGGTCTCGAGACTACGGTCTCCCGCCGCGACCCCCTGGGCGCCGACGTTGGCGCCGTCGCCAGCGGACTCCAAGAGTGCGAACGAGGGCACGACCGGAGGACCGGCGCCGGGCGTGCATGACAGGGCGTTGGTCGTCCGCCAGGCTGCGGTCTGACCGGACGGGTCGTCGCTGTAGTAGCGGATCGTGACGGTGTAGGTGAGGTTCGCGCTTCCGGCGACGTTGCCGGTCAGTGGACCACACGGCAGATCCGCCCGGTCACCGACGAGCTTCGTCGCGTCGGCCGGGTCCACCATGCTGGCTGCCCGGATCTGGCCCATCGCGACGTCCAGCCCGGACTCGGCCGCCGCCAGCGTCTGTGTCGTCTTGCGATTCAGCTGGGTCGGCAGCGACTGGGCGAGCACCATCCCGAGCAGCAGCGTGCTCAGCGCCGCAGCAACGAGGATGCAGAACATCACCAGGATGAGGGCGGCGCCGTCGTCGTTCCGGCGATGCAGCCGTGCGGCCAGACGTGCGACAGAAAGTCGTGTCAGCGTTCGGTTGGTCGTCATGGGCGTCCCACCTGAGTACAGACCTGGTTGTCACTCACGCCGTTGCCATCGTTGTCGGCATTGGAACTCGTCGAGATCGAGGTGTTCCGAGCGACGAAGGTGCTCTTCAGTTGCGTGTCCTGGCTGCCCCGCCCGGACAGCAGCCACACCGTGAGGCGCTGCTTGGTGTACGTGGCGTCGGCGGGCAGCAGCACGAAGGGTGGCTGGGTCGCAGGGTCGTTGGTGATTCGCGAGGCGACGGTGGTCCAGGCGGTCGGAGTCACGGTCGCACCGCTGGTGTCGTTCACCCAGGTGCGGGTCTCGAGCAGATCGGTCGTCCCGCTGACGCGCCACTGGGTGCACGTGGGCTGCACACCGGGAGCGGTGGCATCGATGAGGTACTCCAGATACCACGTCTGCCCGCCGACCAGCACCGGCCGGTTCACTCCGGACGAATAGCGCAGTTGCCGGTCGAAGGCGTTCATCGCCCGCTGCAGCTCCGCGGTGGCGTTGACATCGTCCTGGACCGCCACAGTGTCCTTCGTCATCGTGACGACCGCGGCACCGAACACCGCGAGTAGCACACTGAAGATGCCCATCGCGACGATGAGCTCGACCAAGCTAAAGCCGGCGTCGGACTCGTGGCGCTTCCGCCGCCGGAGGTGGCGGATCACGTCGTCACCGAGATCGTGACGGTCGCGGTGTTGGACGTCCGGCCCCAGATGTCGGTGAGACGGTAGGTCACCGTCACGTTGCCCCTGAAGGTGCCCGACGAGGTGTACCGGATGACACCGCCACTCTGCACAGAGGCGGTGCCCTGTGAGGTGCTGGTGCCCTGGCGCACCGGGCCGCTGACGATCGTGACGGTAACGGCGGTGGCGTACGTGTCGTTGGTCAGCACGCTGACGTTGACGACGTTGCCGTTGCGCTTCACCGTCGCCGTGTCGTTGACCGCGGTCGGCACGGCCGGCTGAGCGACGTTGATCTGATCGGTCACCGTGCTGGAGGTCTGGCCGTACGGATCCGTCAGACGGTAGGCGAAGGTCGTCGAGCCGTAGAAGTTGGTCGCCGGGGTGAACGTCACGGTTCCGTTGGCGTTGAGCACGACGGTGCCCTGCGCCGCGGACGGCACCTGCGTCAGCGTCACCGTCAACGGCGTGGCGCCGGTGTCGTTGCCGAGGATGCTGAACGTGGACGGCGTGTTGAACGAGCCGGTGAGCGTCTCGGCCACGGCGACCGGCGGCCCGTAGACCGTGAACGTCACCGTCGCGGTGTTGGAAACCTGGCCGAACGGGTCGGTGACGCGGTACGTGAACGAACTGGTCCCCGTCCAGCTGTTCTTCGCGGTGAAGGTCGTGGTCCCGGTCCCGCTGCTCGCTGAGAGTGTGCCGTAGGCGCTGTTGGGCGCCGACACGATCGACCAGGTGAGTGGACCGGTCCCGGTGTCGTTGGACAGGAAGTCGACCGTGGTCGACCCGTTGCGGGCCAGCGAGATCGTGCTGTTGCCCGCTGTCGGCGCGGTCGGCAGCGTCACGGTGACCGACACGGTGGCCGTGTTGGACGTCTGGCCGAACGCATCCGTCACCCGGTAGGTGAAGCTCGCCGTGTAGGGGGCCACGTTCGTCGCCGGAGTGTAGGTAATGGAACCGCTGGCACCGACAACCGCGCTACCGCTCGCCGGTGGCGTGACGATGCTCGTCGTCAGCGTCCCGGTCCCCGAGTCGTTGCCCTGCACCGGGACGACGACCGAGGCATTGCCCGGCGTCGTCGCGGCGTCGTTCGCGGCCACCGGGGCCGGCGGGGGACTCACCGTGATCAGTACGGTCGCATCGTTCGAGCGGACACCGAGGGTGTTGCTGACGTTGTAGGTGAATGAGTCCGTGCCGACGTAATTGGTCGCCGGCGTGTAGTTGATCGTGCCGTCCGGTCGCACGCTGACCGTCCCGTGGGATGGAGACGTCGCGACGACCACGCTGGTGATATCCAGCGATCCGGTGTCGTTGCCGAGCACGTCGATGTTGACCAGCGTGTTGTACGGCGTCGTCGCCGCGTCGTCGGTGGCGACCGGCACGGCCTGGTTGGTGTTGAAGGTCTTGTCGCTGCTGGGGTCGATGAGCGACGACACGACGTACTGGCAGGGCCCACCCGAGCACGCCGTTGCAGTCCCCCAGGTGACCGAGACGATGACGCGGAACATGAGGACCGAGCCAGCTGGCGCTCCCGCGGTCGGCACACACGCGGTCGACGCAGTGCCGGCGGCTCGCATGCAGGTCCCGAGGTAGGTCTGCGCGGTGAACGTGGTCGTCCCGACGAGCACCGTGCTGGACAGCGGGACAGTCGGCGTGGAGCCGCTGGTGGCAGTCGGGTCCCAGACGTTGTCCGTCTGCCCCAATGGCGTAAGGAGGGCCGTACCCGTCGCGGCGTTCCACTGGGTAGTCACTGCGGTAGAGAACCGGCCGCGAACGATCGCGCTATTGCCTGCGGCTCCGCCGTCCGGAATTCGCGGCGAGACGGTCCGAGCATTCTCCAGTACCTGGTTGGCCACCGACGTCGCCGCCTGACGATCGGAGTTCCCGTCGGCGGTCGCCATAGCCCGGATGAACAACGTCAGCAGCGAGGTGGAGAGCAGGCTCAGAATGGCCAGGGCGACGATGACCTCGATGAGAGTGAAGCCCGCATCAGGGCGGACGCGGCGGCGTAGAACCATTCCGCCGACCAGCCGCCTGATTGCCACGGTGCTCCTCCCTCAAGGTCGAGTTCCATCTCGGCTCAAATGTGGGGTAGCTGAAGGTCCACCCCTGGGCGATTCCCGGCCGAAGGCCCGCCGACACCATTGGTCGACGGGCCCTCGTTCCGTGAGACAGCTGCCGCTAGACAGCTCAGCTGGTCGTCGAGTATCCGGACGGGCACGCCGTCGACGTCGACGCCTGCAAGCCACCGGCATCGCTCACCCAGACCCAGGCCTGAGTTGCGCCGGTGTTGCTGCCGACCGCGCAGAAGGCGGTGTGCGTGGCATTGGTCGTCACCGTGACGGAGTTGCCCGGCGACAGGGTGACAGCCTGGCCGATTGTGATGGTGCCGGTCGCAGCGGCGACAGGCAGGTAGGTGGCGTTCTTGTCGACGGCGTACGTCTCCTCCTGGTTGGCCACCGTCCGCAGGTCCGACTTGATCGAAGCGTCGACGCCCTTCTTCCGCTGGTTCAGGAAGACCGGGATCGCGATGGCGGCGAGGATGCCGATAATGATGATGACCACGAGGAGCTCGATGAGGGTAAAGCCCTCTTCGCGCTTCTCCATGGAGTTGCGCAGGCGGCGCATCATGTCTGGTGACCTCCGAGATGATGACGATGATCAGGCCGCCCCGTGTGGAACGAGCCTTCGTGCAAGGACAGTTCGGTTATCGGCCGAAGATCGCGGCACTTGAGGCGCCAAGCGAACCAACTGCGCCGTTCGGGCGAATCGCCCTCAGAAGCCGGCGCAATCGGTGACGGTCGCGGGTTGCAGCCCCCCAGCATTGGACTTGTAGACCTGTGGCTGCGTGGCAGACGGATTGGACCCGACGGCACAGAAGGCGCCCGAGTTGGCGCCCGAGCCCACCACAACAGTGACGCTGTTCCCCGGCGACAACCCCACCTGCGAGCCGATCGTGATGGCGGACCCCGACGACGTCTGCGCCAAGTACATCTTGTTGTCGATGAAGTAGCCCTCCTCCGCCTGGGCTACGCTGCGCAAGTCTGACTGCAGGGACGCATCGACGGACCGCTTGCGCTGGTTGAGGAAGACCGGGATCGCGATAGCAGCGAGAATCCCGAGGATCACGATCACGACGAGGATCTCGATCAGCGAGAATCCCGCATCGCGCCGGCTTGCCGAATGCGCCCTCTGCACCGGTACCTCCATCGTCGAGCGACGCGATGGCGTCACAGAGACAGTGATCGGCTACCGGCAGTGATTCCTTGAGCGTTCGGCCCCCTGCCAGCCGATCGCGGCCACGCTCAGTTGATGAGGTCGAAGATCTTGAAGATCGGCATGTAGAGCGCGATGATCATCGAACCGATGATGCCGCCGAGGACGGCGATCATCAGCGGTTCGATGAGCGAGGTCAGCGCCTCGGTGGTCGCCTCGACCTCCTGGTCGTAGAACTCCGAGATCTTGTACAGCATCGTGTCGAGGCTCCCGGTGTCCTCACCGACGGCCATCATCTGCACGATCATCGGGGGGAATACCGGGTGCCGGGACAGTGGCCGGGTCAACGACTCGCCCGACCGGACGCTCTCCTGCACCTCACGGACCGCCCGTGCGACCACGACGTTGCCGGAGGTGTCCGCCACGATGTCCAGCGACTGCAGGATCGGGACACCCGACCGCATCATCGTGCCGAGGTTGCGGGTGAAACGCGACAGCGCGATCTTCTGGAACAACGTGCCGAAGATCGGCAGCTTGAGCTTCAGCGGGTCGACCACGTTGCGGGCCCGGTCGGTGCGCTTGACCTTCTTCCAGACGATCACTCCGACGATGAGCAGCACGATGATCACCGGCAGGAGCAGTTTGAGCATGTCCGACAGGAAGACCAGGACTCGCGTCGGCGCCGGCAGTTCACCGCCGAGCGTCTTGAACATGTCGGCGAACGTCGGCACGATGAAGATCAACATGCCGACGACGGCGATGATCGCGATGACGAAGACGACGACCGGGTAGGTCATCGCGCTCTTCACCTTCCCGCGCAACCGGACGTCGGCCTCGAAGTTGGTGGCCAGCTGCAGCATGACGCCGTCGAGGAAGCCGCCGACCTCGCCGGCACGCACCATGTTGACCATGAGCGCCGGGAACACCTTGGGATGCTTGGCCAGGGCGGCCGACAGCGAGGTGCCGCCCTCGACCTCGCCGCGCACGACGCCCAGGACGCGGGCGAGTTCCTTGTTCGGGGTCTGGTCCTCCAGGATCGTCAGCGCGCGCAGCAGCGACAGGCCCGACGACAGCATCGTGGCGAACTGCCGCAGCATGACCGCGAGGTCCTTGAGCTTGACCCGCTTGCCCATCCCGGGGATGGACAACTCCATGTCCATCCCCTTGCCGGCCTCGGTGATCGACACCGGGGCGTAGCCCATGCTGCGCAGCTTCTGGGCGACTGCGGTGGGCGAGTCGGCGTCGATCTTGCCCTTGATGATGTGTCCGGTCCGGTCGCGGACGGCGTACTCGAACGTCGAGGTCGTGGCGGTGGCCATCTCGGTCGCTCCTTCAGGCTCGGCCGAGCAGGCGGTTGAAGTCCTCGAGGTGGTGACACTTCTCGACCCCGACCTCGTAGCTGATCCAGCCGGTCCGGACGAGTTCTGCCAGGTGCTGGTCGAGGGTGTGCATCCCGTGTTTCGCACCGGCCTGCATGGCCGAATAGATCTGGTGGGTCTTGCCTTCCCGGACCAGATTGCGAATCGCGGGCGTCGCGACCAGGACCTCGGTGGCCACCACTCGGCCCGAGCCGTCGGCGGTCTTGCACAACGTCTGGCAGACCACACCCTGCAGCGAGGCCGCCAGTTGCTGGCGTACCTGCGCCTGCTGGTGCGGCGGGAACACGTCGATGATCCGGTCGATGGTCTGCGCGGCATCCTGCGTGTGCAGCGTCGCATAGACCAGGTGGCCGGTCTCGGCCGCAGTCAGGGCGACCTGGATCGTCTCGAGGTCCCGCATCTCCCCGACGAGGATGATGTCGGGGTCCTGCCGCAGCACGTGCTTGAGCGCCTGGGCGAACGAGTGCGTGTCCTCGCCCACCTCCCGCTGGTTCACCAGGCACGCCTTGTGGCGATGCAGGAACTCGATCGGGTCCTCGACGGTCATGATGTGGTCGTGCCGGGTCCGGTTGGCCACGTCGAGAAGCGCCGCCAGCGTCGTCGACTTGCCCGACCCGGTCGGCCCGGTGACCAGGACGAAGCCGCGCGGCAGCGAGGCGAACGTCGACACCACCGGCGGTATGCCGAGCTCGTCCAACGTCTTGATCTCCGCCGGGATCAATCGGAACGCCGCACCGACGGACTCCCGCTGCAGGTACATGTTGACGCGAAACCGCGCCCGACCCGGCAGGGTGTACGAGAAGTCGAGTTCGCGTTCCTCCTCGAAGCGTTCCCGCTGGGACTGAGTCACCGCGGCATACATGAGGCGCTGCAGCACCGGTGAAGTGAGGACCGGGAATTCCTCCAGCGGGACCAGCGCGCCGTGGATCCGGACCGTGGGACGAGCGCCGTTGGTCAGGTGCAGGTCGGACGCCTTCGCCGCGATCATCCGCTCGAGCACGGTCGACAACGACAGGTCGTCGGCCCGCAGGACCTCCTCGGTCGTCGCCCGTCCGTAGTCGCCGGCCGCCGGCTGCGCCAAGCCGATCCCGGACGCCGCGGCAGCAGGTGCCGGGCCGGGCAGCGAGCCCCACGACTCGCCGGCCGGGGCGACCGGCGCCGCCGGCGACGGCACGAAACCACTGCTCTCCACGGTGACTCCTCGCTCGGTGTCCGGATCGGACGTCGAGGAGGTCATCGGCTGCCGCAGTGGGCCCCTTGAGCCCGGACCGCAGACCGTCGTGGCGGGGCGGCGGTCAGACGACGACGCGCAGGATTTCCTCCAGCGACGTCGTGCCAGCGAGAACCTTGGCGATCCCGTCGGCCCGCAGCGGCGTCATGCCCGCCGACCGGGCGGCGGCGCCGATGACCGTGGCCGCGGCACGGTCGACGGTGAGTCGCTCGATCTCCTCCGAGACCACCATGACCTCGTGCAGCGCGAGCCGGCCGCGATATCCGGTCCGGGCGCAGTGCTGACAGCCGACAGCGCGGTACAGGGTCGGCAGCGGCCGGCCGTCCTCCCAGGGAATCCGCGCCGACTGCAGGGTCTCCGGCAGCGGTTGGTAGGGCTCCTTGCACTTGCTGCACAGCCGGCGCGCAAGCCGTTGCGCCAGCACACAATCCAGTGCCGAGCCGACGAGGAACGGCTCGATGCCCATCTCGGTGAGTCGGGTGATGGCCGACGGAGCGTCGTTGGTGTGCAGCGTGGTGAGGACGAGGTGGCCGGTCAACGCAGCCTCGATAGCGATCTGCGCCGTCTCGTGGTCGCGGATCTCACCGATCAGCACGATGTCGGGATCGGATCGCAGGATCGAGCGCAACGCGGAGGCGAACGTGAGACCCGCTTTCACGTTGACCTGCACCTGGTTCACCCCGGGTAGCCGGTATTCGACCGGGTCCTCGACGGTGATGATGTTGACTTCGGGCCGGTTGATGATGTTGAGGGTGGCGTACAGCGTGGTGCTCTTCCCCGAACCGGTGGGCCCGGTCACCAGGATCATTCCGTACGGCTTCTGGAAACTCTCGGAATACCGGTCGTAGTTCTGGTCGGAGAAACCGAGGTCGGACAGATCCAGCCGCGCGGTGGTGTTGTCCAGGATCCGCATGACGACCTTCTCGCCCCACACGGTGGGCAGCGTCGCCACCCGCAGGTCGATCTTGCGTCCGTTCGTGGTCACCGACAGCCGGCCGTCCTGGGGTACCCGGCGCTCGGCGATGTTGATCTCGGCCATGATCTTCAGCCGGCTGATCACCCCGGACTGGATCGACTTCGGCGACCGCATGACCTCGTGCAGTACCCCGTCGATGCGATAGCGGACCGCGAGGTCGTCCTCGGCAGGCTCGAGGTGGATGTCCGAGGCGCCGTCCTGGATTGCCTGGGTGATCAACAGATTGACGAACCGGACGATCGGCGCGTCCTCGACGATCTCCTTGACCTGACTGAGGTCGTCGTCGGCCTCGGCGGTGTCGATCGCCGAGGTGAGGTCCTCGATCTCGGAGTCGGAACGGAAGACCCGATCGATCGCGGCCTGCACGTCGCTGCGGGTGGCCACGACGGGACGCACGTCCATCCCCGTCATCGAACGGAAGTCGTCGACGGCGAAGACGTTGGCCGGGTCGGCCATGGCCACGACGAGCTTGTCGTCCTCGATGGCGATCGGCAGCGCCAGGTGACGGCGGCAGACCACGCCGGACACCCGGGCCAGGGCGGCGTGGTCGATCATCGTCTCGGTGAGGTCGACGAAGCGCATCCCGATCTGCGCGGCCAGTGCCGCGACCAGCTGGGACTCCGTGAGGATGCCCCGCTCGACCAGCACCCGGCCCAGACTGCGCCCGACCCGCTGGTGCTCCTCGTAGGCGACGTCCAGCTGCGCCCGGTTGACCAGCCGGGCGTCGAGCAGGATGTCGCCGAGCTGCTTCATCCTTGCCGACCTCCCATCGCCCACCCGGTCCGCGGGCCTGACCGACCCTCACGGTGACGTCGGCACTGACGAGCGCCCGCTGTAGCGCGGGGCCGATCGCGCGTCAGCGCGGCGGCGTCGGATCGGTGGCGGCCAGCAGCCGGGCTGCGGCGGTCCGGATGTCCTCGGTGGACGGGTCCGTGTCCGGAAGCACGACCTGCGCGCCGTCGGCGAACACGAGGCCCACCCGATCCACGGGGGGTGGCTCGTCGGACACCGGCTGCTCGGCGGGCGGTGACTCAGGGGTAGGCGGCTCGGAGGTCCGACGCTCGGGGGCCGGCTCCTCGGAGATCGGCGGCTTCGGACTCGGCTGCTGGAGCGTCGGACGCTCGGAGATCGGTCGCTCGAGAGTCGGCGGCTCGGAGGTCGGTCGTGAGCCACTGGGCGCAGGAGGGGCGGGCGGCCCGGCCAGCGGATGGTCGGACGTCTGCGGGCGAACGAGCGCGGCGGCGGTACGCCGTACCGCATGCCGACCGCCGCGAGGACCGCGGCGACCGAAGGCGGCGGACAGCCGGGCCAGGACGGACCGCAGCACGGATCAGGCCCGGACTGCGGCGGTCTCGAGATCCTCCAGGACGGCGTACAGCAACGACAGCAGGACGCCCTTCACCGACTCCTTGTCGGTGGCGTCGCACGGAATCACCGCGATCTGCGGCCCGATGTCGAGGATGGCCCGGATCCGGGCGTCGGACGTCGCGTCCAGGTCGGTCGCGCGGTTGAGCGCGACGACGTACGGCACCGACGCCATCCGCCGGAACGAGTCCAGGATCGCCGCGGCCTCGCCGAGTGACTCCGGCCGCGCGGCGTCGACGAGGACGACGTACCCGAGCATGCCCTCGCCGAGGATCTCCCACATGAAGTCGAACCGTTGCTGGCCTGGCGTACCGAAGAGGTAGAGGACCAGATCGCGGTCGATCGTGATGCGACCGAAGTCCATCGCGACCGTGGTCTCCGCCTTCTCCGCGGTGGCGCCCTCGCTGAGGCTGCGTTCGGTCGACAGGACCGTGATCTCGCTGATGGTGCGGATGAGGGTGGTCTTGCCCGCGCCGAAGGGGCCCGTCACCACGACCTTGACGGCCTGGCCACCGTGTCGGCGGCGGGTGCGCGCGCTCACGTCACAACCCCCGGACCCCGGCGATGAGCCGCAGCAGGAGGCTGCGGTTGACGTTGGGATCGCGCCCGATGAGGGATTCCAGGGCGGGCGCGACCGCGGACGTGCCCACGATAGGTCCGGCACCGGCGACCCTGCGGTCATCGGACTCCGGCGTGTCGGTCCGCGCGGTCACCCGCGTCGCGGTGACGGGCTGACGCGCGGGAAGGTCCACGGCCGGCTGACGCGCGGGGACGTCCACGGCCGGCTCGCGGCTGGGGACGTGCGCGGCCGGCGACTCCGGCGGTACGACGCCGAGCCCGGGCCGCTCGCCCACCGGCTCGGTCAGGTCCGGGCGAGCCGGCTGCGGTCCGGCCACCTCCGACCGGGCCGCCGGCGACAGGGGCGTCTCCGGTGGGGCGACGTCAGGTGCCGCCGTCGGCCGAGCGGCGACCGCTGGTTGCCCCACCGGCAACCTCGGCGGCTCGGCAGCTGTGGCGGGTTCTTCCAACGGGCGCAGCAGTGCCATGCGCTGCTCGAGTTCGGCGACATGGTCGACTGCACCGGGCTCGCAGACCGCAACCAGCCCGCGGCGGACCAGGCCGGCCAGCACGCTGGCCATGGCGAACTGACCGGCGCCGGTGAGGTCGACCAGTTCGCGAACGCGCCGGCGGCCGTCGACCAACGCCAGGGCGGCCCATTCCTCCCGGCTGAGCGATGGATTCTCGGCCAGGGCCGGGACGACGGCGAGCACCGTGTCCGGGCCGGGAATGAGCGCGGCGGCCTCGGCCCACGCCGCCTCCCGCTCAGCAGCCCGGGCGAGCACGTCGGCACAGCCGAGCGTGAGTCCGACGTCGTCGACGTCAACGGCGTCGAGGTCGACGTCGAAACTGCCTGCCCGCCAACGGAGCAGCTCGAAGACCGCGTCGACGACCTGCTCGCCGGCGGTCGCCACCACGACGTCGGCACCGATGGCACCGGTCTCGACCAGGGTGCTGACCACACCTCGCCGCTGCGCCTGAGCCAACTCGACCGCCGCGGCCAGCGCCGCGGCGTCGATCTGCCCGGTGCCGACCAGGCGGCGCGCGAGGGCCTGCTGCCCCGCGTCGGAGGTCGCGCCGGTGATGCTGCCGTCGCGAAGCCGGACCAGCCCGTGGGTCGTCCGACCGCTGCGTGACCGCCGGTGCAGGTGCAGGGTGCCTGTCTTGCCGGTGCCCGCCAACAGCCCGAGGACGTCAGCGAGGCCGAAGGCGTCCAGGGATCCTTGCAACGTCACGGGGTGCTCCTCCTCTCGGGCCAGTCGGCTCGCTGGCGGTCAGTTCCTGGGCGTCGCGATAGCGGTCAGTTCCAGCTGTCCGCGGCGGAGTTGTACGACGGCCACGCCGGCGCGGGGGACGTCGGTTCGTCGGAGGTAGTCAGCCCGACCACCCAGGGGCTGGCGGTCAACGGGTCGGCGACCGGCCGACCCGTTGACGGGTCGCGCCGGTCATCGGCGGAGCCATGCTGCTCATCGTGGCGGTGCTGCTCAGCGGGGCTGTAGTCCCCGGCAGCGCTGCGGTGCTCGGCGGCGATGCCGGCGTCGGCGTCGGCGTCGGCGTCACGATCGGTGCTTCCGCCACCGTCGTCGGTTCTGCCGAGATCGGCGTGGCTCGGCGGTGCCGCAGGCACCACCGAGCCGTCGGCCGTGGACGACGGCCAGCCCGGCGGAAGGGTGATCTCCAGGTCAGACTCGGGCGGCTCCGGGGAGAGCCCACCGTGGCCGGGCCGGTCGGCCGTGTCCGGCTCCGCGCCGGCGTCGTCGACCACAGCTGCCAGTACCGCGTCGTCGGCCGATGCTGCGAGCAGGTCAGCCCCTGCCGGCTGCTCGGCCCCCGGCAGGTCGGCCGAGACGGGCGGGGCGGGCACGGCGTCGGCGGCGGGGGCACTGGGAGCGAAGATCGGGCCGGCCGTGTCGTCGCGGAGGATCACGGCGACCGCGGCGGCGGCCCGCCGTACCTCGTAGAGCATCAGGCCGGCCTTGGCACCGCGCGCAGCGACGGCGACCAGGACGGCCTCGTCCTCGGCGGAGACCAGGAAGACGGTTCCTTCCGCGCCTTCGATCCAGACCTGCGACAGGTCGCCGCGACCGAGGCCTTCGGCCGCTTTCTCTCCCAACGACAACAGCGCAGCGCTCATCGCTGCCAGCCGGGACTCGTCCAGTTGCGGCGGCAGGGCCGACGCCATGGCCAGGCCGTCGTACGAGACGACCGCGGCGGCCTCCAGTTCAGGAGCCTGTACCAGCAGGTCGGCCAAGGCGCGGTCGAGTCGGGCCGCGCGGCCCCCGGTGGTGGTCACGTCGGCCACGGTCGCATCAGGCGCCGTCGCGTCGGGCGCAGTCACGTCGGTCATCGGTCACCTTCGGCAGGGCACGGGGGTACGAGCCCCCAGTGCACCCCATCGGCCCCAGGTCAGTCCACCTTGAACGGCAAGGCAAGCGAACGGCAATGCCACCGAACCGCGCTGGTACACCCGACGGGCAGCGCCACCGACGAGCGCGCCATCGACGAGCCCGTCAGCCGCCGAGCGCGGCGTGCAAGGCAGCCCGCATCGCCTCGACCGGACCGGCGACGCCGGTCATCAGGCGCACCTGGTCGACGGCCTGCCACAGCAGCAGGTCGCCGCCCCCGGCGACAAGCCCGCCGTGGGTGTGCCAGGCGGCGGCGAGCGCCGTCGGCCACGGGTGGTAGACGACGTCGAGCAGTGACCCTGCCGCGGCCGGCACCGAGCCGGCGAGTTCGTCCGCCGCTCCGGCGGGGGTGGTCGCCACGACGACATCGGCCAGCAGGCCCTCGGCGGCGTGCTGCCATCGCGCCGCGGAGACCGTCAGGCCGACCGCGGCGCCGACCGCGACCAGCTCCTCGCCCGCCTCCGGCCGCCGGGTGTAGGCGACGACCTCGCCGCAGCCCAGTTGCGCCAGCGCCGCCACGGCGGACCGGGCGGTCGCGCCCCCGCCGAGCACCGCCGCAGTCCCCGGCCGGGCGGGCGCCCCCGCCTCGCGGAGTGCGGCGACGATGCCCGCGACGTCGGTGTTGTCGCCGCGGCGACGGCCGTCGTCCCAGGTGACGGTGTTGACCGACCGCACCGTCGCGGCGAGCTCGGAGATGTCGTCGAGTTCGGCGAGGACGGCCTCCTTCAGCGGCATCGTGAGCGACAGCCCCGCCCAGGAGGAATCCAGACCGGACAGGAACTGCGGCAACTGCTGCGGCGTGACCTCGATCGCGTCGTACCGCCAGGGCAGTCCGAGTTCGCGGTACGCGGCCCGGTGTAGCACCGGCGACAGGCTGTGGGCGATCGGCGAGCCGAGCACAGCCGCCCGCCGCGGCGGCGGCGCCGTCACGAGCCGGTGTTGGCGCGGTACTCCTGCTTGAACGCCAGGAACTCGTCGTAGTTGGCGGTGAACTTCGTCTCGCCGGTCTTCGGATCGACGGTGACGAAGTACAGCCAGTTGCCCTGGGCGGGTTCCAGCGCCGCCTCGATGGCCTCGGCACCCGGCGAGTTGATCGGGCCGGGTGGCAGGCCCCGGTGGACGTAGGTGTTGTACGGCGACGCGGTCCTCAACTGGTCCGCGGACAGCTGCAGGTCGGTGGTGCCCAGGGCGTAGTTCACCGTGGAGTCCAGCTGCAGCGGCATGCCCTTGGCCAGCCGGTTGTAGATGACACGGGCCACTTTCGGGTAGTCGCCGACGACCCCCTCGCCCTGCACCAGTGACGCCACGATCAGGGCCTCGTACGGCGTTACCCCGCGAGCAGCCGCGCCGGCGACGAGGCCGGTCTCGGCGGCGGCCTGGCCGAACCGGCGTACCAGCGTGGCGACCACAGCGGTTGCGTCGGCCCCGGGGGCCAGTTCGTACGTGGCGGGGAAGAGGAAGCCCTCCGGGTTGCTGCCGGCCCAGCTCGGCAGGCCGATCTTCGCCGGGTTCCGCAACGCCGCGGTGAGGTCGGACTCCGCCAGGCCGGTCGCCTTGGCCGCCGCGGTGACCGACTGGGACAGCCGCAGCCCCTCGGGCA
Organism: Actinomycetota bacterium; assembly: GCA_004297305.1. Lineage (NCBI taxonomy): Bacteria > Bacillati > Actinomycetota > Actinomycetota bacterium. The sequence goes on along the minus strand of SCTR01000007.1, from coordinate 206,618 downwards.
GGACCAGCTTGTCGATGTCGCGCGAGGCCGGGTCGAGCATCGCCGCGACGGCCGCCGTGCCGGACATGCCGAGCCGCAGGTTGTACGCCCCCGGGGCGATCCCCCCCGACTTCGGTTCGGCGTCCGCGGCGTCCACGAAGGCGTCGGCCGTCTTGACCACACCGGCCGCCGCCAGGGCCTCGCCCATCTTCCGCAGCGAACTGCCCTTGGCGATCTCGACGGTGACCGGGCCATCGCCGTCACCGGTGAAGTCGCCGGAGGAGCCCCCCATCGCCCGGACCGCGACCACCGCCGCGACGACGATCACCACGACGACGACGATGCCGGCGACCAGGGTCGCGCGGCCGCCACCACGGCCGTTGCCTCGACCGCCGGACCGCTCGTCGGAGGTCATCGACAGCCCGAGCTGGCTCATCTCACCTCTGCAGGATCGTGCCGGGTGGCGCTCCGGTGGCGCGCTCGGCGTCCAGGGCGTGCTGCACGATGATGGCAGCCGCCGTCTGATCGACCAACGTACGGCGGCGACGGGAGTTCCGTCCGGCGGCGCGCAGGTCGCGGTGCGCCTGCGTCGTGGTGAACCGTTCGTCCACCAGCCGGACGGGGACGGGTGAGACCAGGACGGCGAGTTCCTCGGCGTACTGCCGCGCCAGCCCGGCCGCGGCCCCCTCCCGGCCATCGAGCCCGATAGGCAACCCGACCAGCACCTCGAGCGCGTCGCAGTCGGTGACCAGCGCGGCCAGCGCGGCCAGGTCGCCGCTCCCCCGCTGCAAGGTCGTCTCGGGTACGGCGAGCGTGCCGGCAGGGTCGCTGCGGGCCACCCCGACACGGACCGAGCCGACATCGACGCCGAGCCGCACGCCCGGGCGCACCTCAGCCTCCGGTGCGCTCGGTCACGAGGTCGACGGCGGCGCGCAGCGCCGCAGCAACACCGGCGGGGTCGGTGCCGCCGCCCTGGGCCACGTCGTCCTTGCCGCCGCCACGCCCGGCGACCGCGGGCAACGCCGCGGCCAGCAGCTCCCGGGCGGTGATCCCGGCGTCGCGGGCGCCCGGGTTCACTGCGGCCACCAGCGCGACCTTGCCGTCGGACACCGCAGCACCCAGGACCGCCGCCGGCTCGGCGCCGGCCTCGCCGCGGGCGCGCAGGACGAGGTCGCGCACGGTGCCGCCGTCGGTGCCCGCCGGCGCGGTGAACGCCCAGACGGTCACCTTCCCGGCCCGGACCCCCTCGCCGACGATCGACGCGAAGTCGGCGGCCAGTGCGTCCTGTCGCAGCCGTGTCACCTCCCGCTCGGCGTCGCGGAGCCGGGACATCATCCCCTCGATGCGGCCGGGCAGTTCCGCCGGCGGGACCTTGAGCAGATCGCTGAGCTGACCGACCAGGTCGCGCTCGCGTGCCAGGTACTCGTACGCCGGCAGTCCGACGACGGCTTCGATCCGGCGGACCCCCGAACCCACCGACGACTCCGCGGTCACTGCCAGCGGCCCGATCTGGCTGCTGGCGCTCACGTGCGTGCCACCGCACAGCTCGCGCGACCACGGGCCGCCGATCTCGACCACCCGCACGGTCTCGCCGTACGTCTCCCCGAACAGCGCCAGTGCGCCGAAGTCCTGGGCCTGCTGCAGGCTCATGTACGCCACCGATACCGGCAGGTCGTCGCGGACGGCCCGGTTCGACACGTGCTCGATGTCGCCGCGGGAGGTCTTGCTCAACGCCGACGTCCAGCTGAAGTCCAGCCGCAGGTAGCCGGGACGGTTGAACGACCCGGCCTGCAGCGCCTGCGGTCCGAGCACCTCGCGCAACGCGGCGTGCACGACGTGGGTGCCGGAGTGGGCCTGCCGGGCCCCGTGCCGCCACCGGGCGTCGACCTTCGCCTGGACCTGCTGACCGACGACCAGCTCGCCGCGGGTAACCCGGACCTGATGGGCGACCAGGCCGCGCACCGGCCGCTGTACGTCGAGGACCTCGACGGTGACGCCGTCTCCCACGATGGTCCCGGCGTCGGCGTGCTGCCCGCCGGACTCCGCGTAGAACGTCGTACGGTCCAGGAACGCCGTCCCGATCTCGCCGGCGCCCAGCGCCGGCACCGGCTGACCGGCCGACAGCAGCGCAACCACGCTGGCGTCGGTCTCCAGACCCTCGTAGGCCAGCCAGTCCGTCGTGCCGTGGGCGTCGAGGACGTCGCGATAGACGGTGGTGTCGGCCAGTCCGGCCTTGCGGGCCTGCGAGTCGGCCTTCGCCCGGGACCGCTGCTCGGTCATGAGCTGGCGGAAGCCCGCCTCGTCGACGCTGATGCCTTGCTCGGCAGCCATCTCCAGGGTGAGGTCGATCGGGAAGCCGTACGTGTCGTGCAGCGCGAAGGCCTTGTCCCCCGGCAGGACGGTCGCGCCGGAGCGCTTGACCTCGGTGACGGCGGTGTCGAAGATCGCCGTCCCGGTCCGCAGCGTGGCCAGGAACGCCTGCTCCTCGTTCTGGTACGCCGCGGTGATGCGGGCGGCGTCGGTCACCAGCTCCGGGTACTGCGGGCCCATCGCGGCGATCGCGGCGGCGGCGAGCTCCCCCATGGTCGGTTCGGTGGCGCCGAGCAGCCGCATCGTGCGGATCACCCGGCGCATCAGCCGGCGCAGCACGTAGCCGCGGCCCTCGTTGCCGGGCAGGACGCCGTCGGCGACCAGGAATGCGCACGTGCGGGAATGGTCGGCGACCACGCGCAGGCCGACGTCGGCGCGGCGGTCCACGCCGTACCGAGCGCCGCTCAGCTCCATCGCCCGATCGAGGATGACCCGGGTGGTGTCGATCTCGTACAGGTTGTCCACGCCCTGCAGCAGCGTGGCCATCCGCTCCAGGCCCATCCCGGTGTCGATGTTCTTCGCCGGCAGCTCGCCGTAGATCGGGTAGTCGTCCTTGCCGGTGCCGGCGCCGCGCTCGAACTGCATGAACACGAGGTTCCACACCTCGAGGTAGCGGTCCTCGTCGGCGACCGGACCACCGTCGCGGCCGTGTTCGGCGCCGCGGTCGTAGTAGATCTCCGAGCACGGGCCGCAGGGCCCGGGCACGCCCATCGACCAGAAGTTGTCGGCCTTGCCGCGGCGCTGGATCCGTTCTGCCGGTACGCCGATCACCCGCTGCCACAGGTCCGCGGCCTCGTCGTCGTCCTCGTACACCGTCGGCCACAGCCGGGCCTCCGGAAAGCCGAACCCGCCGTCGGCGACCGGGCGGGTGAGCAACTCCCACGCCAGCGGGATCGCCTGTTCCTTGAAGTAGTCGCCGAAGGAGAAGTTGCCGCACATCTGGAAGAACGACGCGTGGCGGGTGGTCTTGCCTACCTCGTCGATATCCAGGGTCCGTACGCATTTCTGGACGCTCGTGGCCCGCGGGCTGGGCGGTACGGCCTCGCCGAGGAAGTACGGCTTGAACGGCACCATGCCGGCGTTGACGAACAGCAACGTGGGGTCGTCGACGACCAGCGGTGCGGACGGCACCACCAGGTGGCCGCGCTCGGCGAAGAACGTCAAGAACCGCTGCCGGATCTCCGCGGAGTCCATCAGACCTCTTCCCGCTGACGCCCCGGTTGGCTCGTCCTGGCGACCACGACCGGGGCCGTCCCGCGAGGCGCGTCGGCCGGCGTACGCCACGACTCCAGCCGCCGCAGGCCGCGGTGCGCGCGGGTCGTCCAGGCACCGGCGGCGTCCGCGGCGACCGAGATGTTGCCGGCCAGGCCACGGTCCTTGGCGTGATGCATCGCCGTGGTGGCGCGACGGTAGGCGTAGATCCCGCCGGCCGCGCCCACGGCGACCCAGAACAGCCGGCGCACCCGGTCAGCTCCCCTCGCGTCCCTCATCCGGATCGGAGCGCTGCGACCCTATCCCAGCGTCGTCGGCCGCTTCGTCAACCGGCGGCACGGCACCGGGAGCACCGCTGGCGCCGGGAGCGCGCAGCTGCCGCAGCCGCTCGTCGATCTGCGCCCACCGGGCCTCTGCGCCGTGCTGGGTGGGCTGGTAGTACCGCCGGCCGCGCAGCGTCTCGGGCAGGTACTCCTGCCGGGCAACCCCCTGCGGCTGGTCGTGGGCGTAGAGGTACCCGGCACCAGCGCCTTCGGCGCGCGAAGCACTGCTGCTGCCGTCGCGCAGCGGCGCAGGAACCCACCCGGCCCGGCCGCGCCGGACATCGTCGATGGCGGCATCGACCGCCTTGTAGACGGCGTTGGACTTCGGCGCGAGCGCGAGATGGACAGTGGCCTGCGCCAGCGTGATCCGTGCCTCCGGCATCCCGACGAAGGCGACCGCCTGCAGTGCGGCCACAGCGGTCTGCAGCGCAGTGGGATCCGCCATCCCGATGTCCTCGCTGGCGAGGATGACCAACCGCCGGGCGACGAACCGGGGATCCTCGCCGGCCTCCAGCATCCGGGCGAGGTAGTGCAGGCCGGCATCGACGTCGCTGCCGCGGACGGACTTGATGAACGCGCTGATGACGTCGTAGTGCAGGTCGCCGTCCCGGTCGTACCGCACCGCCGCCTGCTGGACAGCGTGCTCGACGTCGGACAGCCCGACGAGCGCCCGGCCGTCGGCGCCGGCGGCATCGGCCGCGGCCTGCAGCGCGGTCAACGCCCGCCGCGCATCGCCACCGGATACCCGCACGAGGTGGTCGCGGGCGGCCGGATCCAGGCCGACCGCGCCTGCCAGGCCGCGCTCGTCCACCACGGCCCGGTCGACCACGGCACCGATGTCGTCGTTGGACAGCGGGCGCAGCGCAAGCACGAGGCTGCGCGACAGCAGCGGCGCGATGACGGCGAAGCCGGGGTTCTCCGTCGTGGCCGCCACGAGGGTGACCCAGCCGTTCTCGACCGCCGGCAGCAGCGCGTCCTGCTGGGTCTTGGAGAACCGGTGCACCTCGTCGACGAACAGGACGGTGCCGCGGCCGATTACCGTCAGCTCGTCCCGGGCGCGGTCGATCACCGCGCGCACGTCCTTGACGCCGGCGGTGACCGCGGACAACTCCACGAACCGGCGGTCGGTCGCGGCGGAGACCAACGCCGCCAGGGTGGTCTTGCCGGTCCCCGGCGGCCCCCACAACACGAGACTGACCGTCGCGCCCGCACCGGCGGTGGGACCGGAAGCAGTCCCGGGCCCGGACACCAGTCGATACAGCGGCGAGCCCGGCTCCAGCAGATGCTGCTGGCCGACCAACTCCGCCAGCGAGCGCGGACGGACCCGTGCAGCCAACGGCGCATCCGGCCGCGGCTGCCCGGTCCCGTCGAACAGGGTCGCCGTCTCCTCGGCCATGGACGCAGCGTAGGAGGCGACCGCAGCGGCGTGACATCGCGCGCGGCACAACCAACGGCTCAGCCCCGACTTGGTGCCGCGCCATGGACAACAGGTAAGGCTTGCCTTACCTTGCCTCTATGTCCGTCACACCTGCGCCGCTCCCGTCCGTGCCGCCGCCGGTGCCCCCGTCCGGGCCGTCAGCGCAGCCCTCCGCCGGTCGCCCGGCGCACCGCCCCGGTCCACCGGCCGGTGAGAGCCCGGTGACCGGGCGTCCCAGCGACGCCGAGGTCGCGCGAACCCTCGTCGACGGGCACCTGCTGGCCGAGGCGACCGTCCCCTGGCTCGGCTGCCCGATGGTCGTGCGGCACGCGCCGGACGACGACGGCCACCTGCTGCTCCTGCTCGACGCCAACCACCCGGTGGCCCGCGTCGGCATCGCCGGAGCCCGGAGTGCGGCGGTCGTCACCGTGTGGGACGTCGCGCCCTGGCCGGCCCCCGACCGGGTCCGCGGTCGGGTCCAGGTCGGCGGACAGCTCGCGTCGGTGGCACCGGAGCTTCGGCGTACGGCGGCCGAGGTCGTCGCTGCCCGGCACGGCGCGGCAGCCCGTCGACTGATCGACGGCCCGGCGTGGGTGCTGCGGCTGGAGGTGACGCAGGTGCGGCTGGAGCGCGACGGCCGCGCACGCCCGGTGACGCCGGAGGCGTACGCCGCGGCCCGTCCTGATCCGCTCGCCGGCCGCGAGGACGCCGTCCTGCGGCATGTCCTGCGCAGCCGGCCAGGCGTACTCGGCCGGCTGCTCCCCGACGCCGTGGCGGGCGAGCACATCACCGTGCGGCGACTGGACCGCTACGGGATGGACCTCGACGTCGACGGTGTCGAGGCCCGGATCGTGTTTCCGTGGCGACTGCGCTGCCGGCGCGACCTGGCCGCCGCACTGCGCGAGCTCGCGCCCGCCTAGGCACGCCGACGACGGCAGGGGCGCGCCGACAACCAAGACAAGACGACGGCGAAGGCCGCCGTGGTGGGACTACGCCGAGGTCGCCGGTGCCGGCGCGTCCACTCCCGCCTCACGGCGCTGAGCCGCGGTGATGGGGGCCGGCGCGCCGGTGAGCGGATCCTGGCCGCCGCCGGTCTTCGGGAACGCGATGACGTCCCGGATCGAGTCGGCACCGGACAGCAGGGCACAGATGCGGTCCCAGCCGAACGCGATGCCGCCGTGCGGCGGCGGTCCGAACGCGAACGCGTCGAGCAGGAAACCGAACTTCTCCTGCTGTTCGGGCGGCTCGATTCCCATGAGCGCGAACACCCGTTGCTGCACGGCACGGTCGTGGATACGGATCGATCCGCCGCCGATCTCGTTGCCGTTGCACACCAGGTCGTACGCGTAGGCCAGGGCGTGCTCCGGGTCGGCCTCGAACCGGTCGACCCACTCCGGCTTCGGGGACGTGAAGGCGTGGTGCACTGCGGTCCACGCGCCGCTGCCCACCGCGACGTCGCCGCTGGCCGTGGCCGCCGCCGCCGGTTCGAACAGTGGGGCGTCGACGATCCAGACGAACGACCAGGCGCCCTCGTCGATCAGGCCGCAGCGACGGCCGATCTCCAGCCGGGCGGCACCCAGCAGCGCCCGCGACGGCGCGGGCGGCCCGGCGGCGAAGAAGATGCAGTCCCCCGGCTGCGCGCCGACGTACGCCGGCAGACCGTCGCGCTCGGTGTCCGAGAGGTTCTTGGCGACCGGCCCGGACAACTCGCCGGTCTCGCCCACCAGGACGTACGCCAGGCCACGGGCACCGCGCTGCCGTGCCCAGTCCTGCCAGGCGTCAAGCACCTTGCGCGGTTGTGACGCGCCGCCCGGCATCACCACAGCACCGACGTACGGCGCCTGGAAGACCCGGAAAGCGGTGTCGGAGAAGTACTGCGTGCATTCGACGAGTTCCTGCCCGAACCGGAGGTCGGGCTTGTCGTTGCCGAACCGTGCCATCGACTCCGCGTACGCCAGCCTCGGGATGGGTGTGACCACGTCGTGGCCGATCAACCGCCACAACGCCGTGATCACGGCCTCGCCGACCTCGATGACGTCGTCCTGATCGACGAAACTCATCTCGATGTCGAGCTGGGTGAACTCCGGCTGCCGGTCGGCGCGGAAGTCCTCGTCACGGTAGCAACGCGCGATCTGGTAGTACCGCTCCATACCGGCCACCATCAGCAACTGCTTGAACAGTTGCGGACTCTGCGGCAGCGCGTACCAGCTGCCCGGCTGCAATCGGGCCGGTACCAGGAAGTCCCGGGCTCCCTCCGGCGTCGACCGGGTCAGCGTCGGCGTCTCGATCTCGATGAAACCCCGATCGTGCAGCACGTTGCGCGCGGTGTGGCTGACCCGGCTGCGCAGCCGGATGGCGGCGGCCGGCGCGGGCCGGCGCAGGTCGAGGTAGCGCCATCGCAACCGGACCTCGTCACCGACGTCCACCTGGTCGTCGATCGGGAACGGCAGTGGCGCCGCGGAACTCAGGACGGTCAGGTCGTCGGTGACGACCTCGACCGCACCGGTCGGCAGCTCGGGATTCTCGTTGCCCTCCGGGCGGATCCGCACGTCACCGACGACCCGAACGCAATACTCGTTGCGCAACTCGTGGGCCGTCTCGGCGTCGCGGACCACCACCTGCACCACGCCCGAGGCATCCCGCAGGTCGAGGAAGGCGACCCCACCGTGATCGCGGCGACGAGCGACCCAGCCGGCCAGAACCACCGTGTTGCCGGCATCGGTCGCGCGCAACGTCCCGGCCTCGTGCGTGCGGATCACGTGTTCGACTCCCGAGCGGTCGTGGTGCGGGCGAGGACGACGTCGTACACGTCGTCGAGCGGGACAGTCTCCTGGGCGCCGTCTCGCAGGTCCTTCAGCGACACGGTCCCGGCAGCCAGATCGCGGTCCCCGAGGATCAGCGCGTACGGCGCGCCACTGCGGTCGGCACCCTTGAGCGCGCCCTTCATTCCCCGGTCACCGTAGGCGATATCGACCCCGACGCCGGCCTGCCGCCACCGGCCGGCCAGCGCCACCAGCCGGCGCTTCGGCTCGCTACCCAGCGGGACCAGGTACACGTCGCATCGGCGGGCGCCGCCCACCGGCAGCGATTCGGCCCGGCACGCCAGCAGCGTGCGGTCGGTCCCCAGACCGAACCCGATGCCTGACAGCGGCTGGCCACCCAACGAGGCCATCAGGCCGTCGTAGCGGCCCCCACCACCGATGCCGGACTGCGCACCCAGGTCGGCGTGCGAGAACTCGAACGTGGTCCGGTTGTAGTAGTCCAGGCCGCGGACCAGTCGCGGCGCCTCCTGCCACTGCACCTGCAGGTCGGCCAGATGCATCCGGACCGTGTCGTAGTGCTCCTGGCACGACGCGCACAGGTGGTCGGCCATCAGCGGCGCGCCGGCCAGCTGCGACTGGACCTGCTCCCGCTTGTCGTCGAGCACCCGCAGCGGGTTCAGTTCGGCACGTTCCCGTGTCGCGTCGTCCAGGTCGATCCCGCGGAGAAACTGTTGCAGCAGAGCTCGATAGGGCGGCCGGCACGTGCTGCAGCCCAACGAGGTCAGGTTCAGCTGGTAGCGCCGCAGGCCCAGCGCGCGGAAGCCCTCGTCGGCGATCGCCACGACCTCGGCGTCCAGCGCGGGGTCGTCGCTGCCGATGGCCTCGACCCCGACCTGCTGCAGCTGCCGGTAGCGGCCCAGCTGCGGCCGTTCGGCGCGGAAGAACGCACCGGCGTACCAGAGTTTCACCGGCAGTTGCCCACGGTCGAGGCCGTGCTCGATCACAGCCCGGACGACACCGGCGGTGCCCTCCGGCCGCAGCGTCAGCGACCGGTCACCGCGGTCGGTGAAGGTGTACATCTCCTTGCTCACCACGTCGGTGGATTCGCCCACGCCACGGACGAACAGGCCGGTGTCTTCGAACACCGGCAGTTCGACGTAGCCGTAGCCGGCCCGCCGAGCCGGGCCCGCCAACGTCTGCCGCACGGCCAGGAAGGCCGCGGAATCCGGCGGCAGATACTCCGGGACTCCCTTGGGCGCGCTGAACTGACTGGTCACGACGACGGCGTCACAGTCCGCGCCGGACCGGCGGCACATCCGCGGCCACGTGCTGCAGGTACGGGTTGGCGGTGCGTTCCCGCCCGATCGAGGTGGTCGCGCCGTGGCCGGGCAGCACCACGGTCTGGTCCGGCAGCGGCAGGATCACCCGGGCGAGGCTCGCGAGCATGGCCTGGTGGTCACCGCCGGGCAGGTCGGTACGCCCGATCGAGCCTTCGAAGAGAACGTCGCCGGAGAACAGCAGCGGCGGGACGTCACCGGCCTGCTGCGTGCCGTAGACGACCGAGCCTTCGGTGTGCCCGGGCGCGTGGCTGACCTTCAGCTGCAGTCCGGCCAGCTGCAGCACCTCGCCATCGGCCAGCTCACGAACCTCGTCGGGTTCGACGAACTGGTGATGGCCACCGAGCATCGCCGCCATCGCGTCCGCCGCGTCGCGCCGGTCGGCCGCCCCCCGCCCTGCGAATCCCATGGGGTCCGCCAGCCGAGAACGGTCGGCGGGGTGGATGTACGCCGGCACCCGATGGCTGGCGCACACCGGCTGCACCGAGAACATGTGGTCGATGTGCCCGTGGGTGAGGATCACCGCGACCGGCTGCAGGCGGTGCTCCCGCACGAGGTCGTCGATCGGGGCCCCGGAATCCTTGCCCGGGTCGATGACGACGCACTCGGCCCCGGCAGCGGTGGCGACCACGAAGCAGTTCGTGGCCCACGGACCTGCAGGGAAGCCGGCGACCAGCACAGAGCGTCCTTCGCCTCGGGGAGCAACGGTGCACGAGGGTATCCGCCGCGGCGTCGACCTAGACTCCCGCGGGGTCTCGACGACGATCGCAACGGCGGCGTGGGACCGGTGACGGTCGGACGGAGGAGGGCCAGTGACCAGCAACCGGCGGGAACGTGAGCTCGCGCGCGCCAAGCAGCAACGGCAGCTGGAACGCCGTCGGACAGCCGCTCGCGCCCGGCGGCGCCGCAACCGGATCGCCGGAGTCGTCGTCGCCGTGGTCGCCATCGTCGGGCTCGGTACCTGGGCGGTGGCAGCCACTCGGAACGACAGCTCGACGGCCTCCCCGTCACCGTCACCGTCGTCGTCGTCGCCGTCCTGGACGCAGCCGCCCGCGATGACCATCGACACCACGACGCCGTACGTCATGACGCTGCAGACCAGCCAGGGCGCGATCACGATCCAGACCGACCCGGCCAAGGCGCCGCACACGGTCAACTCGATGATCTTCCTGGCCAGCCAGGACTTCTTCGACGGCACCAGTTGCCACCGGTTGGCCACCGCGTCGCCGTTCGTCCTGCAGTGCGGCGACCCGACCGGCGGCAAGGGCGGCGGACCGGGCTACACCGTCCCGGACGAGAACCTGCCGGCCGCCGGCACGAACAACTACCCCAGAGGCACCGTCGCCATGGCGAACCGGGGCGCCGGGACGGCCGGCAGCCAGTTCTTCCTGGTCTACCGCGATGCCACGCTCCCGCCGGCGTACACGATCTGGGGGAAGATCACCGCCGGCCTCGACGTCCTGGACAAGATCGCCGCGGCCGGCACCGCCGACGGCTCCCCCGACGGCCCGCCGAAGCTGCCGGTCACGATCGACGCGGTGACCGTCACACCGGCCGCGCCGTCCTTCTCCCCGCCGCCGTCGGGCTGACCGCCCGCCGAGCCGGGTACCGCAGTCGCCGTACGTCGCGGTCGCCGTACGCCGCGGTCGCTTGACACCGCAGCGACGGTGGCCAGCGCCGTCGTGCATGCCGTCGCGGTCGCCGTACGTCGCGGTCGCCGCACCACACGACCGCCGCGATGATGCGAGGATCGGCCGACGACGACACGGAAGGTGACCGCCGAGCATGAGCCAGCCCACGCCTACCGGCCCGTGGGGCCGCGTCGACGCGGACGGGACGGTGTACGTCGTGCTCCCCGACGGCGGCGAGCGAGCCGTCGGACAGTGGGCCGCCGGCGACCCGGCCGCCGGCCTGGCCTTCTTCAGCCGCAAGTACGACGACCTCGCCGTGGAGATCGACCTGGCGACCCGCCGGTTGCGCGACGGCAAGGCGACACCGGACCAGGCCGCAGCGGTGGCCGCGCGGATCCGCGCGGCGCTGGCCGAGCCGGCCGTGGTCGGCGACCTCGCCGGGCTGCTCGCCCGGATCGGGGAACTCGACGCGGCGGTGGCCGAACGCCGGCTGACGGTACGGGCGGAGCGGACGCGAGCACGCAACGAGGCGGTCGCGGTACGGGAGGGCCTCGTCGCCGAGGCCGAGCAGTTGGCGGAGTCGACCTCGTGGAAGGCCACCGGCGAGCGCTTCCGGGAGATGCTCGACCAGTGGCGCGCTGCGCCGCGCGCGGACCGTGCCAAGGAACAGGAACTGTGGAAGCGCTTCAGTCACGCGCGCTCCGGCTTCGACAAGCGCCGCCGCCAGCACTTCGCCGCGCTCGATGCCTCACGGAAAGAAGCGTTGGGCGCCAAGGAGAAGCTCGTGGCGACCGCCGAGTCCCTGGCGGAGTCGACGGACTGGAGCGCGACGTCGCAGGCCTATCGGGACCTCATGGCGCAGTGGAAGGCGGCGCCGCGCGGCAGCCGAGCCGACGAGGACCAGCTATGGACGAGGTTCCGGGCGGCGCAGGACACGTTCTTCGCGGCCCGATCGGCCAAGCTGGACGAACGGGACAGCGGTCTGCGGGACAACCTGCAGCGCCGTGAGGAGCTGCTCACCGAGGCCGAGGCACTGCTGCCGGTCACCGACATCCGGGGCGCGAAGGCAGCCCTACGGCGCATCCAGGAGCAGTGGGAGGCCGCGGGGCCGGTGCCCCGTGCCGACCGTGATCGGGTGGAGGCCCGACTGCGGACGGTCGAGCAGGCCGTCCGGCGGTCCGAAGCGCACGAATGGCGCCGTACCGACCCCGCAGCCCGGGCCCGCGCCGAGGACACCGTCGAGATGTTCCGCGGGTCAGTAGCCAAGCTCGAACGGGCGCTCGAGGCCGCGCAGGCGGCAGGAGACACCGGCGGGGCCGCCGACGCCGCTCGATCATTGACCTCGACCCAGGCGCTGCTGGCCGCCGCGCAACGAGCGCTCGACGAGTTCAGCGCCTGACCACCCGAGGGCCCGGGCGCTGCCCTGGCCAACGCTGCCCGCCCCATGGCTGTCCTGGCCATCACGCGGCCGCCGCGGTCGGCGGAGCTCAGACGCGGTAGACGTCGTACACGGCCTCGATGGACCGCACGGCCTTGAGCACGGACCCCAGGTGCTTCGGGTCGGCCATCTCGAAGGTGAAGCGGGACATCGCAATCCGGTCCCGCGACGTGGTCACGTTGGCGTTGAGGATGTTCACGTGCTGGTCGGACAGCGCCCGGGTGACGTCCGACAGCAATCTCGAGCGGTCCAGCGCCTCGACCTGGATGGTCACGAGGAAGACGCTGCTGGGCGTGGGGGCCCATTCCACGTCGACGAGGCGTTCCGCCTGAGCCTGCAGGCCGGGCACATTGACGCAGTCGGTGCGATGCACCGACACGCCGGAACCCCGGGTGACGAAGCCGAGGATCGTGTCGCCGGGCACCGGCGTACAGCATCGGGCGAGCTTGACCCAGACGTCGTCGACGCCCTTGACCACGACCCCGGCGTCGCCGACCGGCCTCGGTCGGCTCGAGATCCGGGTCGGGCTGGTCGCTTCGGCGGCATCATCGGCGGCGGCCTCCTCCCCGCCCATCCCGGCGACCAGCCGGCGCACGATGGTGGAGGCCGCGACGCGGCCCTCGCCGACCGCGGCATACAGCGCACTGATGTCGGCGATGTGCAGTTCGGCGGCGATCGGCGTCAGGCTCTGGTTGCTCAGCAGCCGCTGCAGCGGCAGCCCCTCCTTGCGCATCGCCCGAGTGATCGCGTCTTTGCCCTGCTCGATCGCCTCTTCGCGACGTTCCTTGGAAAACCAGCCCCGGATCTTGTTCCGGGCGCGGGGGCTGCGGACGAACGACAGCCAGTCCCGGCTCGGGCCGGCTCCTTCGGACTTCGACGTGAACACCTCGACGGTGTCGCCGTTCTCCAGTGCGGATTCGAGCGGGACGAGTTTGCCGTTGACCCGGGCGCCGACGCAGCGGTGTCCGACCTCGGTATGCACGGCGTAGGCGAAGTCGACCGGCGTGGAACCGGACGGCAGCGCGACGACGTCCCCCTTCGGGGTGAACACGAAGACCTCGCTGGACTGCAGGTCGTAGCGCAGGCCGTCGAGGAACTCGTCGGGATCTTCGGTCTCCCGCTGCCATTCCAGCAGTTGCCGCAGCCAGCCGTAGTCCTCCGGGCTCGCCTTTCCGCCGACCTCGGACTGCTTGTAGCGCCAGTGCGCAGCGATCCCGAACTCCGCGGCGCGATCCATGTCGTGGGTACGGATCTGCAACTCGACCGGCTTGCCCTCCGGCCCAATGACGGTGGTGTGCAACGACTGGTACATGGTGAACTTGGGCATCGCGATGTAGTCCTTGAAACGCCCCGGTACCGGGCTCCACCGCGAGTGCAGGATGCCGAGCACGGCATAGCAATCGCGCACGGACTCCACCAGGATCCGTACGCCGACCAGGTCGTAGATGTCCGCGAAGTCCCGGCCGCGCACGATCATCTTCTGGTACACCGAGTAGTAGTGCTTGGGGCGCCCGGTCACCACGGCGCGCAGTTTCGCCTCGCGCAGGTCGGAATTGATCTCCTCGATCAGTCCCTGCAGATACAGGTCGCGCGAGGGCGCCCGCTGTCCCACCAAGCGCACGATCTCGTCGTACATCTTCGGGTAGAGCGTGGCGAACGACAGATCCTCGAGTTCCCACTTGATCGTGTTCATCCCGAGCCGATGCGCCAGGGGCGCATAGATCTCCAGCGTTTCGCGGGCCTTCTTCTCCTGCTTGTCGACCGGCAGCCACCGCAGCGTTCGCATGTTGTGCAAGCGGTCGCACAGTTTGATGACGAGGACCCGGACGTCGCGGGCCATCGCCACGACCATCTTCCGTACTGTCTCGGCCGCTGACGACTCGCCGTACTTGACCTTGTCGAGCTTGGTCACGCCGTCGACGAGCCGGGCGATCTCGTCGCCGAAGTCCTCTCGCAGCGACTCCACCGAGTACGCGGTGTCCTCGACGGTGTCGTGCAACAGCGCCGCGGCGATCGTGGGGGTCGTCATGCCGAGTTCGGCGAGCACGGTGGCGACGGCCAGCGGGTGGGTGATGTACGGCTCGCCGGAACGCCGTCGCTGGTCGCGATGCAGGTACGACGCGGTCTCGTAGGCCCGTTCGAGGATCTTCAGGTCACTCTTGGGGTGAAACTGCCGGATCGTGCGGAACAGCGGCTCGAGCTCGGGGTACGCCGTACGCGATCCGCCCGCGATCCGAGACAGCCGGCCCCGCAACCTGCCCGACGACTCGCCCCGGTGGACGACCTCCGAGCGGGCTGCTGGCTCTGTCAGCTCAGGGGACGGGGCGTGGACATCGGGCGCGGGGGCCGCCGATCCGCCCCGCGCCGCCGAGGTCACCGCCTCCTGGGCCACCCAGCCTCCTGACCGTGCCGCAGCATGGGCCCGCGGCTGGCGCCATTCTAGGCCCCGGCTGTGCGCCGAGCCCGGCGCACAGCTGCGCCGTTACCGCTGGCCTCCGCCACCACGGCGGGAGCGGGACTGTTTGCGTGGCTGGTTGCGCTGCCCGGCGGGGCGCGCCGTACTGCCCGCCGCCGGCTGCCCGGCGGCAGCGGTCGGCGCCGATTCACCGCCGACCGCGACGGCCGAGGCGGGTCGATCGGGGCGGCTCGCCCCCCGTGCGGCGACTCGGCGGGCCTGCGCCTTCACTTCCGGCTGACGCTCCTTGAGCTGCACGAGCAACGGCGTAGCCACAAACAACGAGGAGTACGTACCGGCGGCCATGCCGACGAACAGCGCGAGCGACAGGTCCTTCAGGGTGCCGGCACCTAACAGACCGGCGCCCACGAACAGGATCGCCGCGACCGGCAGCAGGGCGATCACCGAGGTGTTGATCGACCTGACCAGCGTCTGGTTGACGGCGAGATTGGCCAGCTGTCCGTACGTCGCCCGGCTCTGCCCGGCAAAGCCCTTCGTGTTCTCCTTCACCTTGTCGAACACGACCACGGTGTCGTACAGCGAGAACCCGAGGATGGTCAGGACACCGATCACCGTCGCGGGCGTCACCTCGAACCCGACGAGGGCGTAGATGCCGATCGTGATCACGAGGTCGTGCGCCAAGGCCACCAACCCCGCGATCGCCATACGGAGCTCGAAATAGATCGTCATAAAGATCGCGACCAGGATCAGGAAGATCACCAGCCCCTGCAGGGCCTTGGCGGTGATCTGACTCCCCCAGGTCGGACCGATCAGCTGGACGGCGATGTCGGACGGTTGTAGCCCGCACGCGGCAGCCAGCGCGTCGCGGGTGGCGTTGGACTGCTCCGGCGTCAACGGTTGGGTCTGCACCCGAAGCCCGCCGCTGCCGACCTCGGTGACGATCGCCTGGCTGGCGCCGGCGCCTTCGGCGGTGTCGCGCGCCTGTTCGATGGAACAGGTCGCCGCCGGCGGCAGCTGGAACTGCGCGCCACCACGGAACTCGATTCCCAGGTTCAGACCGCCCCGCACGACCAGTCCCAGGATCGCGATCACCAGGATGACGCTGGACACGACGTACCAGGTCCGCCGCCGGCCGACGAAGTCGTACTCGATTTGTCCGGCGTACAAACGATGACCGAGCTCACGCAGCCGACTCACCGGTTCTCGTCCCCTTCGTCGGTCGCTCCGGCGGCGACAGCCGCGGCAGCCGTGGCCTCGTGCTGCTGGGCGTCGACGACCTGTGCCGCCGGACTACGACGGCTCCCGGGCGGCGACTTGGCGGCAACGCCGAGTCGCTGCGGGGACAGTCCGGTCCACGGGCCGCCGCGCTGCATCCAGCGGGACCGGGAGAACACCACCACCAACGGCCGGCTGAACAGGAAGGCCACGGCGATATCGATGAGGGTGGTGAGTCCGAGGGTGAAGGCGAAGCCGCGCACGCTGCCGACGGAGACGACGTACAGCACGACAGCCGCGAGCAGCGACACGAAGTCCGCCGCCAGGATCGTCCGCTTCGCCCGTTCCCAACCGGTATCGACTGCCTGTCGCAGGGTCCGGCCGTCGCGGATCTCGTCCCGGATGCGTTCGAAATAGACGACGAACGAGTCCGCCGTGATACCGATCGCGACGATGGCACCGGCGACGCCCGCCAGCGTGAGGGTGAAACCGACTGTCCGGCCGAGGATGACGAACAACACGTAGGTCAGCCAGGCAGCGACGACGAGGCTGAGCACCGCCACTGTGCCGAGCGCCCGGTAGTACAGCAGCAGGTACGCCGCGACCAGGATCAGGCCGAGGATCCCGGCGATGATCCCGCCCTTGAGCTGGTCGTCGCCGATCGTCGGCGTCACGTTCTCGACCGAGGCGACGTCGAGGGTGACCGGCAGGGCGCCGTACTTCAGGATCTGGGCGAGGTCCTGGGCCTCCTGGGCGGTGAAACTCCCCGTGATCTGCGCCTGTCCGCCGATGATCTGCGAACTGAAGTACGGCGCGGACTGCACCACCCCGTCCAGCACGATCGCGAACTGGTTCTGCGGCGACGGCAACCCGACGAGCTTGCCGGACACCTCGGCGAGTTTCGCCGCACCCTCGGAGTCGAACGACAGGTTCACCTGCCAGCCGGCGCCGCCTTGCGCGATCCCCGCGGAGGCGTCAGTGACGTTGGTGCCGCGGATGAACGCCGGCTGCAGGTTGAACTTCGCCGAGCCGTCCTTCATGCAGGTGCCCAGCCACAACGCGGGATCGTCGGGCGACCCCCCGGCGTAGACCCGCGGGTCGGTGCAGTTCAACTCGCCCAGTCGTTGCTGGAACGCGGCGTCGTTGCTCGCCGACTGCACGATGGTCGGAGCGTCGGAGCCGGCCGACGCCGAGGGACTCGGCGAAGCGGCCGGTGCCGGTGTGGTCGAGGCGGCCGGTGCCGGTGTCGTGGAAGCGGCCGGCGAGGGCGCCGGCGATGCCGTGGCGGCTGGGGCCGAGCCACTGGGCGTCGCCGAAGCGCTGGGTGAGGCCGACGCCGACACCGCGGCCGGGTCCAGGATGTCCTCGACTGGACGGAAGTCCAGCAGCGCCGTCCGGCCGACCAGCTCCACGATCCGGTCCTCGTTGACCCCCGGGATCGACACGACGATGGCCGCGTTGTTGCCGGAGCCCTGCAGGCTGACGTCCGACTCGGCCACGCCGAGGCCGTCCACCCGGGCACGGATGATGTTGACGGCCTGATTCAGCTGGTCGTCGGTGATCTGGGCGTCGGCCTGCACCGGGCGAGGCTGCAGGATCACCTGCGTACCGCCGCGCAGGTCCAGCCCCAGGCGAGGCGTGTGCTCCAGGCCGGGCCAGAACGCCCAGACGGTCAGGACCAGGGTCAGCAGACCCAGCACCAGCAGCGGGCGACTGGGCTGAGCACGGCGAGGAGGGGCCACGGGAGTCAGGATCTTCCGGCTGGGGAGCGGCCCGCCTCGATGCGGGACCGCAGGGAGTATCGCCGATGGCGACGGCGGTAGCTCAGCCGGCAGTCTCCGTGTCGGACGGATCGCCTGGTGTGCGCGCCCGCGTCGGTTCGGCGGCGTCCAGCTCGATCACGTCGTCCGGCTTGATCACCTCCGCGATCGCCCGCTTGAGGTAGGTCTGCCGCTGCCCTGGCGACGGCTCCAGCTCGACCCGGTCGTCGTGCACCGCGACCACGGTGGCGAACAGGCCGGCCGTCGTCATCACCTGGTCCCCCGGCTGCATCTGGTCGAGCACCTCGCGGGCCCGCTGCTGGCGGGCCTTCCCCGGCCGGATGATGAACGCGTAGAACACGACCGCGATGAGAAGCAGCGGCACGAACGTGACGAGGGAATCCACGGGAACCTCCGGGGGCATGACGCCGGTCAGCGGCGCCGGCTGGAGTGGCTGCTGCGGTTGAACGCTCCACCATAACTGGCCGCGCGCGATCCTGAGATTTCGCTGAGGGACGGTCCCGGCGCCGGTGGCGTGACCAGCCGTTCCGGGCGAGGCCTCAGGGTGCGCCGGTGGCGTGGTGTCCGCTCGGCGTCCCGCTCACAGCGGCAGCGCGGCCTGCCCGGACTCGGGCGGTGGACGCAGGCCGAGATGGGACCACGCGGCGGGGGTGGCCACCCGGCCCCGGGGCGTCCGGGCCAGCAGGCCGGCCCGGACCAGGAACGGCTCGCACACCGTCTCGATGGTCTCCGGCTCCTCGCCGACCGCGACCGCCAGGGTCGACAGGCCCACCGGACCACCGCCGAACATCCGTACCAGGGCGCCGAGTACGGCGCGATCCAGCCGGTCCAGGCCGTCGGCATCGACCTCGAACAGGTCCAGCGCCGCCTGCGCGGTGGACCGGTCCACCGCGCCGTCACCGTGGACCTGGGCGTAGTCGCGGACCCGCCGCAGCAGTCGGTTGGCGATGCGGGGCGTGCCGCGGGACCGACCCGCGATCTCCGCGGCGGCCGCCGGCTGCAGCGGTACGTCGAGTAACCGGGCCGACCGGTCGACGATCGTCTGCAGGTCGGCGGGGTCGTAGAAGTCCATGTGCGCGGTGAACCCGAACCGGTCGCGCAGCGGTCCGGGCAACAGGCCGGCCCGGGTCGTGGCCCCGACGAGGGTGAACGGCTCCAGTTCCAGCGGGATGGCCGTCGCGCCGGGCCCCTTCCCGATGATCACGTCGACCCGGAAGTCCTCCATCGCGAGGTACAGCAACTCCTCGGCCGGCCGGGCGGTCCGGTGGATCTCGTCGAGGAAGAGGATCTCGCCCGGTTGCAGGCTGGTCAGCACGGCGGCCAGATCGCCGGCGTGCTGCAGCGCCGGGCCGGACGTGATCCGCAGTGGTGCACCGAGTTCGGCCGCGATGATCGTGGCCAGCGTCGTCTTGCCGAGTCCGGGGGGCCCGGACAACAGCACGTGATCAGCGGCACGCCCGCGTTGCCGGGCAGCTTCGAGCACCAGGCCCAACTGGCTGCGTACCCGGTCCTGTCCGACGAACTCGCGCAGGGACGCCGGCCGCAGCGCCCCTTCGACTTCCCGTTCCTCGGCGTCGGCCTCGGGTCCCACCAGTCGATCCGGATCGCTGCGGGGGCCCGAGACGGTGCCGTCGGCGCTCGTCATGACCGGTCCATGCTGCGCAGCGCCAACCGCAGCAGTGTCGGCAGGTCGCTCGCGGTCTCCCCCGAGTCCACCACCGGGCGCAGCGCGGCGACGGCCTCGTCCGCCTCCCGTGTCGACCAGCCGAGACCGGTGAGCGCCGAATGCACCGCCGCTGACCACTCCCGTCCCGCGGCGGGCGGCGCGGCACTGCGCCCGGCCGCAGCCGCTGGCGCCGGAGCGCCCAGCCGGTCCTTCAGTTCCAGCACCAGGCGCTGGGCGCCCTTGCGGCCGATGCCCGGTACGCGGACCAGGGTCGCCAGATCCTCGGCAGCGACGGCCTGTCGCAGCTCGTCCGGCGACAACGTCGCCAGCAGCGCCTGGGCGAGCCGCGGCCCGACACCCGACACCGTCTGCGCGAGATCGAACACGACGCGTTCTTCTTCGTCGGCGAAACCGAACAGCGTCAACGAGTCCTCGCGGACCACCAAGGCCGTCGGCAGCTGCGCCTGCTGGCCGAGCCGGAGGGTGGCCAGCGTCGCGGGGGTGCACTGCACGGCGAAACCGACCCCGCCGACGTCGACGACGGCCTGCTCCGGGCCGATGGCCGCCACCGCGCCGCGAACGAACGCGATCACGAGCCGCTCCGCGGTGCCGTGGCCGGCTGCTCGCGCACCGCCGCCGTCCGGCGCGAGCCGGGCGGGGCGGGAGCCGCCGCAGTACGGCGCGGGATCCGCGGCGCCGTGGCCACCGGCGCGCGACGCGGGATCCGGGAGGCAGGAGCCGCCGCGGCAGCCGACCGCAGCCGATCACCGACGCCGCCTCGCCACAGCTGGCAGATCGCCAGCGCCAGCGCATCCGCGGCGTCGGCCGGAGTCGGATCGACCGGCAGTCGCAGCAGCCGGCGGACCATCGCGGTGACCTGGGCCTTGTCCGCCCGGCCGTACCCGGTCACCGCTGCCTTCACCTCGCTCGGGGTGTGCAGCACGACCGGCAGGCCGCGACGTGCCGCTGCGGCGATGACAACGCCGCCGGCCTGCGCCGTCCCCATCACCGTACGGACGTTGTGCTGGCTGAATACCCGTTCCACCGCAACCAGATCCGGCCGGTACTCATCCAGGACGCGCTCGATGCCGAGCACGATGCCACACAGTCGCGACGCTACGTCGTCGGACGGGGCGGTACGAAGGACGTCGACGTACACCAGCTGGACGTGCCGTCCGGCAGACCCCTCGACCACGCCCACCCCACACCGGGTCAGCCCGGGGTCGACGCCGAGCACACGCACTGCCCGCCCCTCTCCGCTGCCTGGCCGGCTACCGAACACGTGTTCGGGACAGTACCGCCGTCAGCGGTGCGGCCCGGCCGCGACACACCCACGGTGCCGCCTGCCCTCGACCCCGGCAGGTCGCCCAGCACGCGTCGCCTGCCTCGGTGGACTGCAGTAGGCCAGGCGGCGGGCGACGGACTCAGTCGTCGAGTTCGGCCAGGACGTCGTCGGAGACGTCGACGTTGGAGTAGACGTTCTGCACGTCGTCGCTGTCCTCGAGCGCTTCGACGAGGCGGAAGACCTTCCGGGCGCCGTCGGCGTCGACCGCCACGGTCACCGTCGGCAGGAACGTCGCCTCGGCCGACTCGTAGTCGATCCCCGCGGCCTGCAGTGCGGTGCGGACGGCGACGACATCGCCGGCCTCGCTGACGACCTCGAAGTCGTCGCCGAGGTCGTTGACCTCCTCGGCACCGGCATCGAGCACCGCCAGCAGGACGTCGTCTTCGGCCAATCCCGCCTTGGGGACCAGCACGACGCCCTTGCGGTGGAACAGGTACGACACGCTGCCCGGGTCGGCCATCGAGCCGCCGTTGCGGGACATGGCCGTCCGCACCTCGCTGGCGGCCCGGTTGCGGTTGTCCGTCAGGCACTCCACCAGCACCGCGACGCCGCCTGCCGCGTAGCCCTCGTACATGATCGTCTGCCAGTCGGCGCCACCGGCTTCGGCACCGGAACCGCGCTTGACCGCCCGGTCGATGTTGTCCAACGGGACCGAACTCTTGCGCGCCTTCTGCACGGCGTCGTACAGCGTCGGGTTGCCGGCCGGGTCACCGCCGCCCTGCCGCGCGGCCACCTCGATGTTCTTGATGAGCTTGGCGAACAACTTGCCGCGCCGCGCGTCGATCACGGCCTTCTTGTGTTTGGTGGTGGCCCACTTGGAATGGCCGCTCATGCGCGCCCTCTCACGATGTCGACGAAGTGGCGGTGCACCCGGACGTCGCCGGTGAGCTCCGGGTGGAACGACGTGGCGAGCAGTACTCCCTGGCGGACCGCGACGATCCTACCCGCGGCCGGGCCACCGGCCACGGTGGCAAGAACCGTGACGCCGGGACCTGCGCTGTCGACCCAGGGGGCGCGGATGAACACCGCATGCAACGGCCCGGCGCCGAACGACGGGGCGTCCAGGTCCGCCTCGAAGGAGTCGACCTGCCGGCCGAATGCGTTGCGCCGCACCACGATGTCCATCCCGCCGATGGTCTGCTGGTCCGGCCTGCCACCTTCCAGCCGATCCGCCAGCATGATCATCCCGGCACAGCTGCCGTACGCCGGCATTCCCGCGGCGACCCGTTCCCGTAGCGGACCGAACAGGTCGAAGACCTCGCACAGCCGGGACATCGTCGTCGATTCCCCGCCCGGAACCACCAGGGCATCCACGGCCGCCAGATCGGCCGGCCCACGGACCCGGCGGGTCGCCGCACCGCAGGCCTGCAGTGCCGCCTCGTGTTCGGCGACGTCACCTTGCAGGGCGAGGATCCCGACGGTCGGCGTCACCAACCCCGGCTGGCCAGGCGGTGGTCGACGGGCAACTGCTCGACGTTGATCCCGACCATGGCCTCGCCGAGGCCGCGCGACACCTTCGCGATGACGTCCGGGTTGTCGAAATGCGCTGTGGCAGCGACCACTGCGGCCGCGCGGCGGGCCGGATCGCCGGACTTGAAGATGCCGGATCCGACGAACACCCCGTCGGCTCCCAACTGCATCATCATCGCGGCGTCCGCGGGGGTGGCGATCCCGCCTGCGGTGAACAGGACGACCGGCAGCCGCCCGGCCTGGGCGACCTCGGCGACGAGGTCGTACGGCGCCTGCAGTTCCTTGGCCGCGACGTAGAGCTCGTCGGCGGACATCGACGACAGCCGGCTGATCTCAGCCCGGATGGACCGCATGTGGGTCGTGGCGTTGGACACGTCGCCGGTGCCGGCCTCGCCCTTCGAGCGGATCATCGCCGCGCCTTCGGTGAGCCGCCGCAACGCCTCGCCGAGGTTGGTTGCCCCGCAGACGAAGGGGACCGTGAACGCCCATTTGTCGATGTGGTGGGTGTAGTCGGCCGGGGTGAGCACCTCGGACTCGTCGATGTAGTCGACGCCCAGCGCCTGCAGCACCTGGGCTTCCACGAAATGCCCGATGCGCGCCTTGGCCATCACGGGGATGGACACCGCGGCCTTGATCCCCTCGATCATGTCCGGGTCGCTCATCCGGGAGACGCCGCCCTGGGCGCGGATGTCGGCCGGCACGCGCTCGAGGGCCATGACGGCGACCGCGCCGGCGTCCTCGGCGATCCGCGCCTGGTCGGGGGTGACCACATCCATGATCACCCCGCCCTTGAGCATCTCCGCCATCCCGCGCTTGACGCGCGAGGTGCCGGTGACAGCAGTGGTGGGGTCGGCGGTCGACACGAAGGGCCTCTTCTCGGGACGGACGGGTGCGACCCCATGGTACGGCGGGCCACCCGCCGCTCAGGAGATCGTGACCTTGTAGCCCTTCTTCACCAGCAGCACCCAGGTCTGGCCGATCGCGAACGGCAGCGGCGCTCCGTTCGCCGCCGTGTACGTGGTGCCGGACGCCTCGTCCGGACGCGACCAGGTCACCGGGAACGCCTGACCGTCGCGAAGCACGACGCCGGTGCCGGTCCCCACCGTCTTGGCCAGCGGCGTCTTGCCGCCGTACCGGTCTCCGAAACCGGAGTCGCCCTGCTTGACGTACTGGATGACCACGGTCGACGCGGCCTGCTGACCACCCTCGGCCGCCCGGGCGGGACGGCCGTTCAGCGACACGGCGTACGTCTTGGTGGTGGCGTTCCAGTCGAAACCGGCGGACGACGCCGGCCAGGGCACGCGCGCCTTCGTCCCCGGTGTGCCGCCGGCCGGCACTGCCGCGGCGAAGGTGAACCCGACGGACTTCGCCGTCGTCGCCTTCGGGGCACGGGCCAGCAGCTTCGCCGGGTCGGCGAACAGGTTGTACGGCGCCCGCCGGCCGCTGACCCGGGCGTAACCGGCGATGCCGTGATCGGCGGCGACGTCGTAGAACGAGCCACGTCGCAGCGCGGGGAACAACTTGCGCTGCGCCCCGGAGTAGGCGAATGCGGGCTTGCCGTACTGCGGGATCAGCTCGATATCGGTGATCCTGGCGCTGCGGACCGGGCCGACGCTCGCCGGAAGGTGCGAGGAGAACACCGCGGCGATACGCGTCAGCCCCCACTCGACCTCTTCGACGTACACGACGTCGGCGTCGCGCAGGCCGGCGTGCGGCTGCGCCGCGGTGGTGTTGTCCAGCTTGACCACGATCACCGGGCCGCCGGTGCCACCGGGACGCCCGGTGAACGGGGAGACGTCGGCGGCGGCAGCCGCCGGTGCCGACACCGGGGCGGCCGCCGCACCGGTGTCGGCCGGTGACGCCGACGGCGCGGCGCTGGACTCGGTGGCCACCGGCGCGGTCCCGCCACCTGAACACGCCGCCAGCACGATCGCCAGCCCGGCGGCCGGGACGAGCAGGACACAGCGGCGGTGCAGGCGCGTGGCGGTCACCGGCGCAACGGTACGGCGAACGGGCTCAGCGACCGCTGAGCCCCCCGGGCAGCGTGTCGTCCATCTCGAACGTGTCGGGCCACGGCGTACGGCCGGCCAGGTGGAACAACCGCACCAGCCACTGGCCCCGCACGGCGCGGCAGGCCCGTACGCCGTCGTTGAGGAACCGCCGCGACAGTTCGACCCGGCGGGCCGCGGCAGTCAGTTCCTCGACGTACGCCCGCCCGGCAGCGGTCTCGCCGAGCACCTCCACGTCGTCGGGGTCCCCGAATACGGCTCCCAGCGCACCCGTGAGGTCGCTTTCGGCCAGCCCCCGGGCCCGGCTGTCATCCTCCGGCGCGGTCCGCGCGGCATGGGCCGCGTCGGCCAGCAGCGCCGAGGACACCGGATCCAGCAGGCCGGCGCCCGCGATCTCCGCGGC
This sequence comes from Actinomycetota bacterium, assembly GCA_004297305.1. Taxonomy (NCBI): domain Bacteria; kingdom Bacillati; phylum Actinomycetota; species Actinomycetota bacterium. The sequence goes on along the minus strand of SCTR01000007.1, from coordinate 181,844 downwards.
CATGGCGGACCGGCGAACCAGCTGGGCATCCAGCGCGAGCGTCGCGGTGTCGATCCGGCGATGAAGCCGGTCGAGCCGGCTCGCTGTCATGTTGAGGTAGAGGGTGAACAACATCGCCAGGACGACCAGAATCGTCAGCAGTGGCCAGTTCACGGCCGGCTCGCGCCCCGGCCGCGACCCACCTGCAGTCGCCCGCCGAGCTGGCCCCGCAGGTCTTCGCGCACCTTGTCGCCGGAGACTGTCACGCTCTCGTAGACGTCGATGACATCGCCGGAGATGCGGTCCCAGTCGAAGTCCGCGGCCCGGCGATGGCCGGCGGCGACCAAACCCGAGCGTCGGTCGTCGTCGTCCAGCAGGCTGCCGAGCTGTGCTGCCAGATCGTCGGCGTCGTTGCGGCGGAAGGTGGCCCCGGCGGTCCCGTCATCCAGCACTCGCCGGAAGGCCTCCAGGTCGCTGGCCAGCACGGCGGTACCGCTGGCCATCGCCTCCAGCAGCACGATGCCGAACGACTCGCCGCCGGTGTTGGGCGCCACGTAGACGTCGACCGAGTGCAACGCGGCGACCTTCTCCTGCTCGCTGACCAGCCCGAGCTGCACGATTCGCGACCGGACCTGCGGGGACATCCCACCAGTCGCCGTCGAGATGTCCCCCGGCCCGGCGATGAGCAGTCGGGTCTGCGGCCGCCGCTCGAGCAACTGCGGCAGCGCGGCCAACAAGGTGGGCAGCCCCTTGCGCGGCTCGTCGACCCGGCCGAGGAAGAGGACCGCGCCCTGTCCCCGACCCCATCCCGGCAGCGGTGCCGCGTCGGCGAAGTCGGCACAGGCGACACCGTTGGGGATGAGGACGGCGTCGCCGCCGAGGTGGTCCACCAGCGTGCGGCGCGCCGCCTCGCTGACCGCGATCCGTCCGCTGATCTTCTCCATGGCGGTCTGGGCCAGGTAGAACGTGGCGTTGAGCGCTCGGGACCGTTCGACCGAGGCGTGCCACGTCGCGACCATCGGGCCGGTGGCGGCCCAGCACGCGATGACCGACACGCTGGGCGACACCGGCTCGTGGATGTGCAGCACATCGAAGTCGCCGTCGCGGATCCACCGGCGCACCCGGCGCGTCGAGCGTACGCCGAGATTCAGTCGTGCCACGGATCCGTTGTACGGCACCGGGATCGGTCGGCCGGCTGAGGTGACCCAGGGGGGCAGCTCCGACTCGTCTTCGGCCGGCGCCAGGACCGCGACCTCCAGGCCACGGCGCCGTAGCGCTGCGGCGAGGTCGCGGATGTGGGTCTGCACTCCGCCCGGGACGTCCCAGGCGTACGGACACACGATGCCGACTCTCATCGCCGGCCGGCCCACGTCACGTCGCAGTCCGAGACGCGAGGTCGTGCTGCCACAACGGTTGCATCATGTGCCAGTCGGCAGGGTGGGCGCTGATCCCCGCAGCGAACCGATCGGCCAGGTCCTGGGTCATCGCCGCCACTCGTGCCTGGCGGTCCGTCGCCGCCGGTACGGGCAGCCGATCCACGGCCAGGTGCAGCCGGGGGCCGTCGTACCACAGGTCCACGGAGTACAGCGGCGCGCCGGTCAGCCCGGCCAGGACGGCGGGACCCGCGGGCATCGTCGCTGCCTGCCCGAAGAACGTCACCGGCACGCCGTGACCGCCCAGATCGCGGTCGGCCAGCAGACACACCACGCCGCCGGCCTTCAGGTAGCCGGTCATGGCGCGGATCGTCGTCGGATCCCCCAGCGGCAGCGCGGTCATGCCGAGGGATCGCCGGTACGCCACGAACCTGTCGAACACGCGCTGCGGCCGCAACACCTCCGCCACCGTCATGAGACCGCCCCGCGACAAGCACAGCCACGCGCCCGCGAGGTCCCAGTTCGCCATGTGCGGCAATGCAAGCAGCGCGCCCTCACCGGAGTCGCGGAGGCGGTCCAGTTCTGCTGCCGTCGCGGGATCGGCGACGACGTGGTCGAGGATCTCCGCGGGCGTCCACGCCGGTAGCGCGAACGCCTGATACCAGTAACGCAGGTACGACCGCAGTCCGGCGCGGGACAACTCCCGCAGCTGCGCCGGCCCGGCAGTCGGCACGACGCGGGCCAGGTTCGCCTCGAGTTGGCCGACTGCGGGGCGACGCATCGCCCACGTCGCGTCGGCGATCCGATCGGCCACCCGATAGCCGGCGGTCTCGGGCAAGCGGCGTACCGCGCCCCAGCCCAGCGCGAAGCCGGCATCGGTCAACGCGTCCGCAGCCTGGCCCAGCACGCCCCGCACGGCGTCGGCGGTCGGTTGCCTCACGGATCGGCCGTCCCGTTGTCGCGGCCGACGAGCTGCCGCCGGACGACCACCATCCGCTGCGCGATCGTGATCACGGTGAGCACGGCGAGCACGTCCAGCGCCGCCGGCAACACATAGGGCACGCCGAGGCCGGCCAGGCCGGCTGCGACCAGCGCGACGATCAGCCGCTCCGCGCGTTCGGCAATGCCGACATCGGCTCGGGCGCCGACACTTTCGGCTCTCGCCTTCGCGTAGGGCACGACGGCTCCGCCGATCAGGCAGACCAGGGCGGCCGCGGTGGTCCACCAGTCCTGTTCCCGCACGAACCACACCAGCAGGCCGCCGAAGATGGCGCCGTCGCCGACACGGTCGAGGGTCGAATCCAGGAAGTTGCCCCACGGGCCGCTGCGTCCGGCCAGTCGCGCCATCGTGCCGTCGAGCAGGTCGGAGAAGACGAACACGCAGATCACCACGACACCGGGGAAGAACCTGCCCTGCGGGAAGAAGTACAGCGCCGCTGCCGCCGTACCGACCGTGCCCACCACGGTGACGGCGTCCGGCGAGACACGCAGCCGAAGCAGCCCCCGGGCGGCCGGCTCGATGACCCGCCCGACGACCCGGCGAGCCACGGGGTTGTTGAGCATCGGGTCCTCGTCGCAGCTGGTAGGACCGCGATCGTATCGACGCGTGGCGAGCGACCTGGGGATCTACGACGCCACCGGCGCGCGAGCCTTGCCGAAGCTGGCCGGCGGGAGCAAGGTGGTCCGACGGTGGCGGGCCGGCGGATCGCGGGAGGCACGATGGCCGACAAGGGTGTGGATCGCAGCGCCGGTGGCCGGGCAGCACCGGATCAGGCGCTGGTCCCGGACACTCCCGCCGCGATCCGCAACGTCGTCCTCGTCGGGCCCTCGGGTGCCGGCAAGACCACCCTGGTCGACCAGCTCCTGGTCGCCGCCGGCGTGCTGGGGCGGCCGGGTCGGGTCGAGGACGGGACGACGGTGAGTGACGCCGACCCGGCCGAGGTACGGCAGCGCCGCTCGGTGTCGCTGTCGCTGGTCCCGCTGCCGTACGCCGGGATCAAGGTCAACGTCCTCGACACTCCGGGGTACGCGGACTTCGTCGGCGATCTGCGCGCCGGACTACGGGCCGCCGATGCGGCACTGTTCGTCATCTCGGCCGTCGACGGCGTCGACGCGGCCACCCAGGTGCTGTGGGAGGAGTGCGCGGCCGTCGGGATGCCGCGCGCGGTCGTGGTCACCAAGGTGGATCGCGAGCGGGGCGACTTCGACGAGCTGGTCGCGATCTGCCAGCGGGTATTCGGGGCCGGCGTCGCTCCCCTCTACCTGCCGCTGCACGGCGACGACGGCGCAGTGGCCGGCCTCGTCGGCCTCCTGAGCCGGCAGGTGTACGACTACTCCGGCGCCGGCCGCGTCGTCCGCGATGCCGATCCCGAGCACGTCGCCCTCATCGACGGCCTGCGCAGCAGCCTGATCGAGGGAATCATCACCGAGTCCGAGGACGAGACCCTCATGGACCGGTTCCTGGCCGGCGAGGACGTCGAGGTCGACACCCTGGTGGCCGACCTGGAGAAGGCGGTGGCTCGCGGGCATTTCTTCCCGGTCCTGCCCAGTGCGATCACGCCGGCCGGATTCGGCGCGCTCGAGCTGCTCGAGGTGATCGTCCGCGGCTTTCCCACGCCGTTGGAGCATCCCCTGCCGGCCGTCACCACTCCGGCTGGTGATCCCGCGGAGCCGTTGTCCTGCGATCCCGACGGGCCGTTGTGTGCCGAAGTGGTGAAGACGACGTCGGATCCGTACGTCGGGCGGCTGTCGTTGGTGCGGGTGTTCAGCGGCAGCCTGCGGCCCGACGCCACCGTGCACGTCTCCGGTCACGGCGTCGCCGAGCGGATCCACGACGTGGACGAACGGGTCGGCGGGCTGAGCGTGCCGGTCGGCCGGAACTCGGCCACCGTGCCGGTCGCGATCGCCGGCGATGTCGTCGCGGTCGCCAGACTGACGCACGCGGAGACCGCGGACACCCTGTCGGACAAGGGATCACCGCTGCTCGTCGAGCCCTGGCTGCTCCCCGAGCCGTTGTTGCCGGTGGCGATCGTGGCGCATTCGAAGTCCGACGACGACAAGCTCGGGACAGCGCTGGGCCGACTTGTCGCGGAAGATCCGACGCTGCAGCTGCAGCGCAACTCCGAGACCGGCCAACTGGTGCTGTGGTGCCTCGGCGAGGCACACGTCGACGTCGTCCTGGACCGGTTGCGCAGCCGGTACGGCGTCGCGGTCGACTCCGTACCGTTGCGAGTCGCACTGCGGGAGACGTTCGCCGGTCCCGGCAAAGGCCATGGGCGGCTGGTGAAGCAGTCCGGTGGGCACGGCCAGTACGCCGTATGTGACATCGAAGTCGAGCCGTTGCCTCCGGGCAGCGGCTTCGAGTTCGTCGACCGGGTCGTGGGTGGCGCCGTACCACGGCAGTTCATCCCCAGCGTCGAGAAGGGGGTACGAAGCCAACTGCAGCACGGCGTCGTCGCCGGGTATCCGGTGGTGGACATCCGGGTCACCCTGGTCGACGGCAAGGCGCACTCGGTCGATTCGTCGGACATGGCCTTCCAGACGGCGGGAGCCCTGGCACTGAAGGACGCCGCCGCCACGTCACAGGTCTGCCTGCTGGAGCCCGTCGACGCAGTTCACATCGTCGTGGCCGACGAATATCTCGGTTCGGTGATGAGTGATCTGTCGAGCCGGCGCGGGAAGGTAGCCGGTACCGAACCCGCGGGCAGTGGCCGGACGCAGGTGCGAGCCGAGGTGCCGGAACTGGAACTCACCCGGTATCCGATCGACCTGCGGTCGTTGTCGCACGGCACGGCGACGTTCACCCGGCATTACCTCGGCCACGAGCCGCTGCCGCCCAGCCTCGCGGCCAAACTCACCGCCCCCCACTGACCCCGTCCCGGCAGTACCCCTCTCCCGCAAGACCTCTCCGCGCGGCGCACCGTCGTACCGGCGATGCCACCGCAAGGGGTCGCTAACGGTCCGACGTTGTGGACCTGTGCGGTGGCACGGCGGTCGCCGGCCACGCCTCGGCCAGCAGGGATCGGGTCTCGCTCAACACCTGCGCCATGACCTTCGTCCGGCCGATGATCGGCATGAAGTTCCCGTCACCGGCGTATCGCGGTACGACGTGCTGATGCAGGTGGCCGGCGATTCCGGCGCCGGCGATGCTGCCCTGGTTCATGCCGATGTTGAAGCCCGCGACACCGGCGACCTCACCAAGCACGCGCATGGCCGTCTGGGTCAGCCCCCCGATCTCGAGCACCTCGTCGTCGGTCAGGTCCGGATAGAGCCCGACGTGCCGGTAGGGACAGACCAGCAGGTGTCCGGAGTTGTACGGGAACAGGTTCAACAGGACGTAGGCCGACTCCCCCCGGGCGACGATCAGACCGTCGGCGTCGGGCCCGGGCACCACCCGGCAGAACGGGCACTCGTCGCCCTCGCCGTCGTGCCGGGGCCGGCTCTCGCCACGCAGGTACGGCATCCGGTGCGGCGTCCAGAGCCGCTCCCAGCGGTCCCGCAGCGGACCCATCCCCCGGGCGTCGATCGGCTCGTCCTCGATCGCCCGGGGTTCGGCCGGGTCGCCCGACACGGTGGGGTCTGCCACGTCAGACCTGGATGCGCCGGGCGATCGCGTCGGCGATCACACCGATCGCCTCGTCGACGGGGACACCGTTGCGTTGTTCGCCGGAGCGGAACCGGAAGGACACCGCACCGGCCGCGATGTCGTCGTCGCCGGCCAGCAGCATGAATGGGACCTTCTGCTGCTGCGCGGTCCGGATCTTCTTCTGCATCCGGTCGTCCCCGGCATCGACCTCGACCCGGACGCCCGCGGCGCGCAACCGGGCCGCGACGTCGAGCAGATACGAGGTGTGCGCGTCGGAGATCGGAATGCCGACGACCTGCACCGGAGCCAGCCAGGGCGGGAACGCGCCGGCATAGTGTTCGAGCAGGACCCCGAAGAAACGTTCGATCGACCCGAACAGGGCGCGGTGGATCATCACCGGCTGCTGCCGGGTGCCGTCGGCAGCCTGATACTCCAGGTCGAATCGGCCAGGCTCCATCAAGTCGACCTGGATCGTGGACATCTGCCAGGTCCGGCCGATGGCGTCGCGCGCCTGCACCGAGATCTTGGGCGCGTAGAACGCGGCCCCACCCTCGTCGAGGACGAGTTCGAGATTCTGCTTCTCCGCCGCGCGGCGCAGCGCGGCGGTCGCCTCCGCCCAGTCGGAGTCCGAGCCGATGCTCTTGTCCGGGTCGCGCGTGGACAGTTCCAGGTAGAAGTCGTCCAGACCGTAGTCGCGCAACAGATCCAGCACGAACGACAGCAGCGAGTCCAGCTCGTCGGCCATCTGGTCACGGGTGCAGTAGATGTGCGAGTCGTCCTGGGTGAAGCCGCGCGCCCTCGTCAGGCCTTGGACCACACCGGACTTCTCGTACCGGTACACCGTGCCGAACTCGAACAGCCGTAGCGGAAGTTCGCGGTACGAGCGACCGCGGGAGGCGTAGATGAGGTTGTGCATCGGGCAGTTCATGGGCTTCAGGTAGTACTGCTGGGCTGCCCGACGTACCGTCCCGTCGCTGTGGTGCTCTGCGTCCAGTTCCATCGGCGGGTACATCCCGTCGGCGTACCAGTCGAGGTGCCCCGACGTCTGGAACAGCGCCGCCTTGGTCACATGGGGGGTGTAGACGAACTCGTATCCGGCGGCCTCGTGTCGGGCGCGGGAGTAGTCCTCCATTGCCCGCCGTACGACGCCGCCGCGGGGATGGAACACCGGCAACCCCGAGCCGATCTCGTCGGGAAAACTGAAGAGATCGAGTTCCGCGCCGAGCCGCCGGTGGTCGCGGCGCGCCGCCTCGGCAAGGAACGTCAGGTAGTCCTTGAGGTCGTCCTTGCTCGCCCAGGCCGTGCCGTAGATCCGCTGCAGCTGCGGATTCTTCTCGTCACCGCGCCAGTACGCCGCTGCGGTCCGCATGAGCTTGAACGCGTTCTGCGGGATGGCCCGAGTCGTGGGCACGTGCGGGCCGCGGCACAGGTCGCACCACACCCGGTCACCGGACCGGGCATCGAGGTTGTCGTAGATGGTCAACTCCGCGCCGCCCACCTCCATGATGTCCTCGCCGACCGACCCACTCTTGAGCCCGACCAGTTCCAGCTTGAAGGGCTCGGCGGCGAGCTCGGCACGGGCCTCGTCCTCCGTCACGACCCGCCGGGCGAAGCGCTGACCGCTCTTGATGATCTCGATCATGCGCTTCTCGAGCGTCACGAGGTCGTCGGCGGTGAACGGGTCGTCGACGGCGAAGTCGTAGTAGAAGCCGTTCTCCACCGGCGGGCCGATACCGAGCCGGGCAGCGGGGAAGACGTCCTGCACCGCCTGCGCGAGGACGTGCGCCGTCGAGTGACGCAGCACCATGAGGCCGAGCGGCGAGGACGCGGTCACCGGCTCGACGACAGCACCGTCGGACAGCACCTGGTCGAGGTCACGCAACTGCCCGTCCACCAGGGCAACGACGACCGATTTGTCGCCGCCGAGTACGTCGGCCGCTGTCGTCCCCTCGGCCACCGTCCGCTGTTCGCCGCCGTCGGCCGGACCCACGGTGATCGTCAGCTCGGCCACGCCACGCTCCTGTCGCACCAGTCGTCACCGGGCGTCGGCCCGGTCCGTCGGATGCTATCGAGCGGCTCCCGACGGGCCCGCGCCGTTGTCGGTCCGCGCCGTTGTCGGTCCGCACTGTCCTCGGGTGCTGCGCCGTCGTCGGCCCTGCGCCCGTTCTCGGCGTTCCTATGCCGTTGCAGCCCGGAGGCTCGGCTGCCCGCGTTGGCTGGCCGCGTGGCTGGTCGCCTCAGCCGGTCGTGAAGCCCACCGACATCAGTCGTCCGTCGTACGTCACCGCCACCAGCTCCCCGGTCTCGGTCTGGCCGAACGCCGTGACACCCGGGGTCGACGCGCTGGTGGCGCTCGTGCCGTCTCGGACCAGCAACGCCGTTCCGGTGGCCCAGTCCACCGAGACGTAGGTACCCGCGGCGACCGCCGCATACGCCGCGCCCCAGTAGACGTACCCGCCGGTCAGCGATTGTCCGCCTGTGCTCCTGGTACAGCCGGCAACGGCACCCGGGTGACATAGCGTCGCCACCGGAGCGAGGCTGGCCACGCCCGGCCGGCAATGGCCCGCGTCGTACGCCGCGTCACCTTCCCGACACGACCAGCCCAGGTCGGCACCACCCTGCGACGGGCGGACGCGATCGACTTCCTCCCAACGGTTCTGGCCCACGTCGGCGATCCACAGATCGCCGGTGGTGGCGTCGAAGGAGAACCGCCACGGGTTTCGCAACCCGGTCAACCAGATCTGCTTCTTCATTCCCGGTCGCCCGAGGAAGGGATTCGACGGCGGAATGCAGTAGGCCTTGCGGTGGCAGGAGTGCGTGACGTCGAGCCGAAGCAGCTTGCCCGACAGCGATCGGGGGTTCTGGGCGTTGTTGCGCGGATCCCCGGCGCCGCCTCCGTCGCCGGTACCGAGGTAGAGGTATCCGTCCGGACCGAACGCGAGGTCGCCCCCGTTGTGGTTGTCATACGCCGGATGTTTGACCACGAGCACCACCGTCAGGCTTGACCGTCGCGGCAGTGCCCGGTACGACGTCGCACGTACCCGGGCCAGTACCAGGGCGCCGTCGCCGCGGGTGTAGGTGACCCATAGCCGGGGCTTGCGCGAGAACTGCGGATCCACCGCCAGGCCGAGCAGACCCTGCTCGTTGCCGGCCGCATTCACGACCCGACGCAGGTCCAGATAGGGGCGGGAACGCAATTTGCCGTGGCGGATCAGCCGCACCGTGCCGCGTCGCTCAGCGACCAACAGCCGCCCGGTCCCGTCCGCGGTCGCCACGACATCGGTCGGCTGCCGTAACCCACCTCGCACCGGAGTGAAGGTGAGTCGCAGATCGGCGACGGGGAGGACGGCGGGGGCCGCCAGGGCACGCGCCGCGGCAGCGGCCACCGGCTCCGCCCCGGGTACGGCGTCCGTCGTCGCTGCCCTGGCCGTCGTCGCTGCCGTGACCGTCGTCGCCGTAGTGCCTGTTGTGGGTGCAGCGGCTGCGGTCATGGCGGCGGCGGTCGCCGATGCGGTCGGCGCCGGCGAGAGCCCGGTGAGAAGAATCGTCGCGCCGGTCACTGCCAGGACGATGCGTGAGCTGGCCGCCGTCATGCGCCTATTGTCGGCACAACTGCCGCCGTCGCAGCTCGGAGCAACCGTTGACCGACGACCCGGACGATCTGCAGCGATTCCTGCGGGCGCAAGACGCCGACGCGACCTACGTCCGTGCGCTCGCGGAACTACGCAGTGGACGCAAGCGCAGTCATTGGATGTGGTTCGTGCTGCCACAACTCGCCGGGCTCGGCCGTAGTCCTACGGCTGTCGCCTACGGCATCGGGTCGCTGAGCCAGGCGCGCGCGTACGCCGATCATCCCGTCCTCGGGAATCGGCTGCGCGAGTGTGCGACTGCCTTGCTCGACCTGGACACCGACGACGCCGAGGCCGTGCTCGGGCCGGTCGACGCGCTGAAACTGCGTTCGTCGATGACCCTGTTCGCCCGGGCTGTACCGACGGATCACACGTTCGACTCGGTGCTGCGCAAGTACTTCGGCGGCGTACCGGACCCGGCGACCGACCGACTGCTGGCCGCAGGCCGTTGAGCCGTAGGAACCTCCCCCACCGTCACCATCGCATCGAGCTGTTCCGCTCCGAATCCCGCTGAATCAGGGCGCGGTGCGTCACGGCGGCGGCGCTTCGAGGGCCCTCTTGACGAGTGCGTCGACCATCCACTGCTGGAGGGCACTGACCCGTGCGGGCGGGAGTCCGGCGATGTCGGTCAGCCAGACGCGGGTCTCGATGCCACACGCGGCGCGCAGTGCCAACGCAAGCCGGTGGACGCCGTCCTCGCCGATCGACTCTGTCATGGGCGCCAGCGCCTCGACGAACCAGGGAATGACGCGGCCCTGGCGCAGCGGCAGTTCGTGCGGCGTCTCTCCCAACGAGAGGCGCAGCATCGCCCGCTGCTGGGGTTCCGTGTCCTGCACGAGATCGATGACGAACCTGGCAACGGCGGCCACGCGTTCGTCCAGGGCCGCCGGCGGCGGGTCGGGAAGGACTGACGCTGCCCCTGTCTCCGGGAAGGCCGCGACGAGAAGTTCGGCCCGTGACGCGAAGTAGCGGTAGGCGGTGGGGCGAGAGATCCCGGCGGCCTCGGCGACCTCCTCGACAGTGGGCGTGTCGCCCGCATTGATCAGCTCTCGCGCCGCAGCGAGCAGTTGGTCGCGGGTGCGCTGCTTCTGTCGCTTGCGACCCGACTCGAGGTAGTCCGTTGACATGGGGTTCATGATATGTCAGTCTCGTCGTGAGATGTTAGTCTCATGGGAGACTGGAGTTGTCAGATGACTGAAACGACACTTGCCCCGGTGATCCAACGGTCAGGCGAGGGCGAGAAGCGATGGTTCTTCGGCGGCGGAGTCTTCACGTGGAAACTCAGCCGCGCCAACAACGACATCAGCCTGATCGAAATCGACATGGTCGAGGGAAAGTCGACCCCGATTCACACCCACCCGGTCTCGGAGTCGATGTGGGTGCTCGACGGACGAATTCAGTACCGCATCAACGACGACGAACACGAGCTCGGCACCGGCGACTTCGTCATGGTTCCCGCGGGGGTGCCTCACGCCTTCACCGTCAAGAGCGCAACGGCCAAGGTGCTCGGCATCCAGCCAACCTGCGAGTGCGAGACCTTCTACCGCGGCGCCAGCGAGCCATTCGAAGGTTCGACCTGCATCGTGGACTTCGCCAGGATCGCACTCAGCGCTCAGCAAAACGGTGGCATCACCCTGGTCGGACCCCCACCCTTCTAGGAAGGGTTGCCGTCCGCCAGCCGATCCTGGCCAAGCTCATCCATGGCTGGGGCGTCCGGGCCGGTTATATGAACCGCGGCACGCTGCTCGGCGCCGGATCACGTTCTCTGGTAGGCGATATGGGTTTGAGTCAGTATGCGCAGGTCCATGGCGCTACTACACGAGATCACAGAACTCTCAGGTCGAGTGGCGGCGTCAGGCACCAGTGGCGCCTGACAGATAAGACCAGTCTTGCCAGATGAAGTCTGTCTAATTCCCGCGGCAGCGCAACTAGCGGGAACGCTGGAGCGTAAGCGTCCCTGAACCTGCCGGACGCTACAAACACTGATGGCGCTGCTCGCTGCCTGGTGTCCGCTGCGGTTCGGTGGGCTCGCCGAGCTGCCTTGCTTCTTCCCCTCCCGCCGGGGGGCGGACATAGCGCCTCGACCCCCATGGATGTCCCACCTGGCCGTGCCGAGGCCAGCCGCGACGACCCGCGCTGGCACGACCTTCGCCACCGGCGCGGCCCCCGCGGCCCAGACAGGCGCGACGCTTGCAGAGCCCATGGACCGACTGGGCAACACCCGGGTGGAGCCATGCGCCACCAGCGCGCCGCTGCCGACTGCGATACCGAGATTGGCAAGCGGCTCTCGGCGCCGGTGTCGGAGGTCGATGGGAAGGTCGACCCGTGACCGAGCCCGGGGCTTGGACGGCGGAGTTCTACGAGGACGACGCAGGACGTCGTCCGGTCGAGCTCTGGATGGACTCGCTGACGCCGGCCGAGTTTGCGGCGCTCGGAGCTGGCATCGTCCGGTTTCTGGAGATTCATGGAATCGAGCTGGGATCGACCCCGTGGCTGAAGGCTCTTGGTGAGGGCCTTCACGAGTTCAGAGTGAGACACGACGCGGCCACCATCAAGAGGCTCGCTGGCCATGAACGGGATGAGGGGCTGCCGACGCAGAAGAAGATCCTGCTGCGACTCTTCGTCCACTTCTACGGAGACAGGGCGATCTTGCTTCTGCACGGCTACGACAAAGGTGGAGACGACAGCCAGCGCCAGCAGAACAGAGAGATCCGGGAAGCTCGGAAGCGCTTGACGGCCTGGAGGGCCGCCGAGGCGAATCGTGCGAAGCGCCAGAAAGGTTAGCAAGTTGTCTGTATGTGGCTTTCCACATATGCTGTCGGAGTCGACCTTGAGACGAGGAGCGATGGCCAAGACATTCAGCGAGTACGCGCGGGCGCGCGAAGCGGCTCTGACGCCGGCCGAACAGGACATCGTGCGTGCCTTCGACCAGGCCGCAGCATTCGGCTCGGTGATCCTCGGCGCGCGCAAGGCGCGTGGGCTCCGTCAGTCGGACCTGGCTGAACTCTCGGGAGTGACGCAGGCTGACATCAGCCGGATCGAGCGTGGTCAGGTAGCCCCGACCACGCAGACCCTGCTGAAGCTCACGACAGCACTGAGCGTGGAGATCCAGTTCGTGCTGACCGAGGACAGTGGCGCCCCGGCCGAGTCGATCAGTCTCCACGTTCCAGTTGCTGGCTAACAAACATGAGCGACCGCCATTGCTGAGGTCGGGTCCGCTCCGCTTTCTCACGCGGGGACGTCAAGCGGCAACCTGGGACGTCACGTGGAATCCCCGGCATATCCCGCACTCGTACGATCGGACAGCGCCGTGTGAGGTGTCGACTCCGTCGACGTCTGCTCGAGCGCGGGCGGTTGACGCGAAGCGGAGGAAGCGCACGGCATCCTCGTGGTCCTTGAACCGCACCTTCTTGGTCACGCAGTCACGCTTGCGACGACCTCGCCCAGCACTCATCACGACCCCGCTCACTCAAACTCGCCCCGGCTCGCTGCCATCTCGTGGAGGCTGCCACGGACGTCCGACACCTTCCGGCCTCGGCAGTCGCGGAACGAGGCTGACCGCCCGCGGTCGGACCGCGATGAGGGTCGAGGGCGGCCGACCGAGTCGAGGCCGTCGAAGGGCCCGCTGATCTACGGCTTTCTGGTGGGCGATACTGGGTTTGAACCAGTGACCCCTCGCGTGTGAAGCGAGTGCTCTACCACTGAGCTAATCGCCCGAGGGCTCCCCGCCCGCGGCGCGCGAGCCTACCGCATCGGCGACGTCGGCCGCCGGGGCCTCACGGGGGCGTTCGATTCGCAGGCGTCGCTGCCGGAGCAGGTCGTCGCCCGGGCTCGGCGCGGTGACCACGAGCATTCCCTGCCGGTCCTGCTCCTGGCGGTAGCGGGCCAGCCCGGGGTCGAACAGTTCGAAACCGGCCAACGCACCGGACATCGCCGACCCGCCCGCGCCGGCTGACAGGCGCAGCAGGAAGGTCCCGCGGGGCGACGGCGCATCCGGCGCGGCCTCGTCGATCCCGGGGTCGTGCGCGTCGGAGCCGTCCAGACCTGTCCGCTCCGGCTCGGTCCGGTTGCGCTTGCCCCGCATCGCGCCAGGTTACGGCCCCTCAGCCGATTCGGTGAGGAGTCGGCGCGGCCTCCCGGAGCGGTTCGCTCAGGAGGCGGCGTCGCCAGCCGACGCCTGGTCCGTCAGGGGTCTGTGCAAGGAATGCCGACACCTGGTGCGTCAGGGATCCGCGTCGGCGGCCGATCGCACCGCGAACAGCTCGGCCACGGCCGCGGTGACCGGCCCGGGCGCGCGCAATGGTCGGCCATCGACGACGTGAACGGGCTGGACATCCCGCGTGCTCGAGGTGAGGAAGACCTCGTCGGCCTCGCCCAACGCCGCCAGCGGCAGATCGGCCTCCTCGACCTCCGCCCACTCGACCACCAGGGCGCGAGTGATCCCGGCCAGCGCTCCGCTGGCGAGGGTCGGCGTCAGAAGCCGGCCGCCGGAGACCACGAACACGTTCGATCCGGTCCCCTCGCACAGCTGCCCCTGAGTGTTGGCCAGGAGCGCTTCGCTGGCGCCCTGCGCCTGCGCGCGGGCCAGCGCGACGACGTTCTCGGCGTACGACGTGGCCTTGAGCCCGGCGAGTGCGCCGCGCTCGTTGCGGGTCCACGGCACCGTCACCACCGCAGCAGTCGGGGGCCAGGGCTGCAGCGGAGCGGTCGCGACGACGAGCGTCGGTGCCCACCCGCCCCGCTCCGAACCCAGCGGTCCGGCGCCGGCGGTCCACGTGATCCGCAACCTGCCCAGCGCACCCAGGGCGGCAACGTTGGCCTGCACGGTCATGGCGACCGCGTCGCGGATGATCGACTCCGGCGGCGGCGGCAGGTCCAGGCCCCGGGCCGAATGCCCGAGCCGGGCGAGGTGCCGGGTGAGTGCGAAAGGCGTGCCGGAGACCACCTTCAGGGTCTCGAAGACCCCGTCCGCCACGGTGAACCCGTGGTCCAGGACGGACACGCGCGCCTCGGCGTCGTCGAGGAGACGGTCGCCGACCCAGATCTTCACTGGCCCACCCTGTCATCGCACCCGACGCCATCGCTCACGACGTCATCGCTGACGACGCCTCGCTGCGGACGCCCGCCGTTCAGCACGGCGCCGCGCCGGCGGAGGCCAGTCGCACCAGCCGCTCGGCCTTCAGCTTCGTCTCGTCCCACTCGCGACCCGGGTCGCTCGCCCAGGTGATGCCGGCCCCGGTCCCGAACCGGACAGTTCCGTCGGCGAGCCAGAAGGTCCTGATCCCGACAGCCAGTTCGGCGGTACGCCGATCGGCGTCGACCCAGCCGAGCGCACCGCAGTACGGGCCTCGCCGGCTCGGTTCCAGTTCGGCGATCAGCTGCAGCGCAGTCGACTTGGGCGCACCACTGACCGAGCCCGGCGGGAAGGTGGCGGCGAAGATCTCCGGCCAGCCGATGCCGTCGGCGAGTTCGCCGCGCACGGTCGACACGAGGTGGACCAGCCCGGGATGCTGCTCGGTGCGCAGGAACGCTGGCACACTCACCGAACCGGTGACGCTGACTCGGGACAGGTCGTTGCGGACCAGGTCAACGATCATCAGGTTCTCGGCTTCGTCCTTCGCCGTGAGGTCGGCCGCCGTCCGGCCCGTGCCCTTGATCGGGCCCGACTCGACGACGTCACGCTGACGCCGGAGGAACAGTTCCGGCGACGCGCTCGCGACATGCACCCCCGCGGCCGGCAGCCGCAACATTCCGGAGAAGGGAGCGGGGTTGCCGGCTGTCAGGATCGCATGCAGCGCAGCGACATCGGCTTGCGCCGGATCGGGCAGGGCTGCCTCGACGACCCGGCAGACGTTGACCTGGTACACCACCCCGGCCGCGATCCGGTCGCGCACCGTGGCGACGGCAGCCCGGAAACCGGTCTCCCCCAGCGAGCTGCGCCAGCTTTCCCGGTCCGGTCCACGCCAGCCGGCCGCCACTGCGGCTGCTGGGGACGCCGGACGCCAATCAGCGAAACGAGCGCAGACGACGTCGCCCTCGAAGGTGACCAGGACCGCCCAGCGCCCAGTGCCGTCGAGGACGGACAGGTCGGTCGCCACGTCGACCAAGCCGGTGCCGAGCAGGCCGCTGAGGTACGCCACCGGCGGCAGCTCGGCGTACGGCGGACCGCCGACGATGCCCGTCATCACCCTCCCGCCCGGTCGATCCTGCTGCCTGCCGTCGCGGTGGATTCTGCCGGTGCCGGACGGGCCGCCGGGGGGCGCTGCGCTCCCTGGGCGCTTTGGATCGAGATCGCCCCGTGGGCTAGGGTGTCGCTTCGCACCGGACCTGGTGCGTGCGCGGACGTGGCTCAGCTGGTAGAGCATCACCTTGCCAAGGTGAGGGTCGCGGGTTCGAATCCCGTCGTCCGCTCGGATGGAGGCCCTCTGGGGCACCCGGTGGAGTGGCCGAGAGGCGAGGCAACGGCCTGCAAAGCCGTCTACACGGGTTCGAATCCCGTCTCCACCTCGGCTGCACGATGCCACGGGCGATTGGCGCAGGGGCTAGCGCGCTTCCTTGACACGGAAGAGGTCACAGGTTCAAATCCTGTATCGCCCACCACAAGGCTGCCGGCACGACGCCAGCAGCGCTTGACGCGGCCGGCCGCGACGAGCGATCCGGTGCTGCAGCTCGCACCCCGGCAGACTCGGGCGAACCGCGGATCGCCGTAGCGGCCCCGACCGGCACGCGGTTCGACTCCACTTCCAGTGCTGCGCGACCGCCCCGGCGCACCGCCCGGGTCGCTGACGAACACCGACGGTTGACGCGTTCGTCAGCGCGGTCCTACAGTAATAGTAAAGCTCGTTGAACTACCTCTCCACCGCAGCGGACGACCCGTTGGTGCGCTACCGCGCAGGGCCTCGCCCGCCGTGCCGACCCGTCGAGCCGATCGTGGGGGCCTGCATGCGAGCCGAGCCGATCACCGAGCCGATCACCGCGTTCGGCGAGAGCCCCGTGTGGGACGACGCCTGGGGTGGCTTGCGCTGGGTGGACATGTTCCGTGGCGACATCCTCTCCCTCGCTGCCGACGGCGCCGTACGGCGTCACCACGTCGACTCCCACGTCTCCACGCTGCGGCCGCGCCAAGGCGGCGGCACCGTCGTTGCCTGCGGGCGACGCCTGATGCTGCTGGACGCCACGGAAGGCACGCAGTTCAGCGAGACGTTGCCTGGCAACGAGGCGATGCTCCTCAACGACGGCGCGTGCGACCCGGAGGGCCGGTTCTACTGCGGTTCCTGGGTCAGTGGGCGGCGCGAGGCAGGGCACCTGTACCGCCTCGATCCCGATCGCTCGGTGCACGTCGTCCTGGAGAAGATCACCTCGTCCAACGGCCTCGACTGGAGTCCGGACGGCTCGCGCGCCTACTACGTCGACACCGGTACCCAGCGGGTCGACGTGTTCGACTACGACGCCGAGGGCGGGCTGCAGAACCGGCGCCCCTTCGTCACCATCGACCCGGGGCCGGATCGCATCGCCCCCGACGGGTTGTGCGTCGACGCCGAGGGCGGGGTGTGGGTGGCACTGATCCGCGGCGGTCGAGTGCAACGCCATACGCCCCGGGGCGACCTCGACGAGATCGTGGAGGTCGCCACGCCCCACGTCACGGCCTGCACGTTCGGCGGACCGCGGTTGGACCAGCTGTTCATCACCACGTATCGCCCGGCCGGCGCGGACGACCCGGGACCTGCCGGCGCCGTCTTCCAGGCTCCCGCCGGAGTGGCCGGGCAGCCGGTCCGGCCCTTTGCCGGCTAACGCGGGCCGCGCCGGCCGGCACCGAGACCACAGCGACACCAATGGATCCCGTCACTGCACCCGAGGGAATGAGAACTGGATATGAGATACCGCACTTTCGGCACCAGCGGCCTACGAGTTTCGGAACTGTTCCTCGGCGCGATGACGTTCGGCGAGAGCTGGGGCTGGGGTTCGCCGATCGAAGAGTGTCGGAAGGTCCTGGAGGTCTACCGGGAGGCCGGCGGCAACGTCATCGACACCGCCAACAAGTACACCAACGGCGAGAGCGAGCGGATCGTCGGCGAACTGCTCAGTGGCCAGCGCGACCAGCTCGTCGTGGCCACCAAGTACACGCTGTCCATCGACGGCGCCGACCCGAATGCGTCCGGAAACCATCGCAAGAGCCTGCGAACCTCCTTGGAACAGAGCCTTCGCCGCCTCAACACCGACTACGTCGACCTGCTGTGGGTGCACGTCTGGGATCCGCACACCCCGATCCACGAGACGATGCGCGCGCTCGACGACGCGGTCGCGGCCGGCAAGGTCCTGTACGTCGGCGTCTCGGACACTCCCGCCTGGGCCATCTCCCGTGCCAACACCATGGCCGAACTCCGCGGCTGGAGCCCGTTCGTGGCCGCACAGCTGCCATACAGCCTGGCGCAGCGCGACATCGAACGTGAGTTGCTGCCGATGGCCGAAGAACTCGGCCTGTCGGTCGCGGCCTGGTCCCCACTGGCGCGGGGCCTGCTGACCGGAAAGTTCACGCAGCACACGGCGACCGAACCCACCCGGATCGATCCGGCCCAGATCAGCGAGCGCGACCTCACGATCGCGCGGGCCCTCGACGCGGTCGCCGCCGAGCTGGGCGCCACGCCGTCCCAGGTGGCGCTGGCCTGGATCATGGCCCGCAAGCCGTTCATCCACCCGATTCTCGGCAGCCGCAGCGTCAGCCAACTCACCGACAACCTCGCTGCGGCCGAACTCCGGCTGCCCGCCGACGCCATGCGCCGGCTGGACGACGCGAGCGCGATTCCCCTGGGGTTCCCGCTGGAGTTCTTCGAGGCCACCCGAGAGTTCGCGTACGGGCCAGTGGTGCACCAGTTCGACTCCCGGCGTCCCGGCTGACCTCCGCACGAGCCTGCGCCCCCACTCGTCACCGCCACCGGTAACCCGGTAGCGTGGCCACGCGCCCCCGGTCGTGCCTCCCCCGTCGCGGCCGGGGGCGCCTTCACGCCGCCACGCTCCGGTGCCCCGCTAGCCCACCGATCCAGGGCCAGGGATGCGGCCGGTCGGCGCACTTGCGGCACTGTCACTCTGCCGGGCCAGGGCAACCAGCCGGGAGATCGCGCGGAAGTACTTCTTGCGATAGCCCCCGGCCAGCAGGTCCGGGGCGAAGACCTGATCGAGCGGCACACCGGACGTCACCACCGGAATGTCGCGGTCGTACAGCCGGTCGGCCAGCACGACCAGGCGCAGCGCGCGGGCCTGGTCGTGCACCGCGGACACCTCCAGCAGATGAGTCGCGGATACGCCCGCCACCAGGTGGCCGTACAGCGACGGGTGCACCCGTGCCAGGTGATCCAGCAAGTCGTCGAATCCATCCAACGACGCCGCCGGTCCCGCGGTCGCCCGTACGTCGGCGTCCGAGCTCGGCACCGGCGCCTGCGGCAGGCCCCGGTTGCGGTAGTCCGTCCCGTCCACGCGCACCGTGGTGAACCTCGCCGCCAGCCCCTGGATCTCGCGCAGGAAGTCCTCGGCAGCGAACCGGCCCTCGCCCAACCGATCGGGCAGCGTGTTCGAGGTGGCGGCCAGGCTGACGCCACGCTCGGCGAGCCGGGTGAGCAGCGTCGAGACCAGCACCGTGTCGCCGGGATCGTCCAGTTCGAACTCGTCGATACACAGCAGGCGGTACTGCGAGAACGCCTCGACCGCCTGGGCGAAGCCCATGCGCCCCACCAGGTTCGTCCAGCCGACGAAGGTGCCGAACGCCTTCGGGGCTGGCGCCTCACGCCACAACGCCGCGAGCAGGTGGGTCTTGCCGACACCGAAGCCGCCGTCCAGATAGACCCCCGAACTGGTCGGTGCAGCCTTGCCGCGGCCGCGCCACGATCGTCGGGGTATCGCAGCGGTGTGCAGCGTGGAAGCGAAGGAACGAAGGTGTTCCAGCGCCGCGGCTTGTGACGGGTAGGCAGCATCGGGCAGGTAGCTGTCGAAGGTCACCTCGCCGAACCGCGGCGGCGGGACCATTCCCCCGACCAGTTCGACCGTGGGGACCACCGGGTCGCGGTCGACGAGTCGCACAGGCACCCCGACAGGCTACGGCTGCCATGATCGGCCGGTGAGGATGCTGCTGCCCGCGCCGGCCGAGGACCTGGCCGACGCGGCAGTGGACGCGGTGTACGCCTGGCCCGCGGATCGACCGTGGCTGCGGGCGAACATGGTGGCCACCGTCGACGGTGCCGCGCGCGCCCCGGGCGGGCTGTCGCGCGGGATCTCCAGCAGGGCGGACAAGCGCCTCTTCGGGGCGCTGCGGGGACTGGCCGACGTCATCCTGGTCGGCGCGGGAACCGCGCGCGCCGAGTCGTACGGCGCGCCGTCGGTGCGGGAGCGGTACGCCGCAGCCCGGACGGCCGCCGGCCAGTCGGCCAGTCCCGCGTTGGCCGTGGTGAGCCGGTCGCTGGACTTCGACCCGGACGCACCGATGTTCACCGCTGCCGGGACTCGGACGATCGTGCTGACGGTGGCCGCCGCGGACCGGGCCCGCCAGCGTGCCCTGGCCGAGGTCGCCACGGTGATCGTGGCCGGCGACCGGACGGTCGACCTCGCGACTGGTCTGACCGCGCTCCACGAGCGGGGCCTGCGGCGGGTGCACTGCGAGGGCGGCCCGTGTCTGCTGGCCGAACTGGTCGCGGACGACCTGCTGGACGAGTTGTGCCTGTCGGTCTCACCGCTGCTGGCCGGCGGCGGGTACGCGGGTGGAGTCTCGACCGAGCGCATCCTCACCGGCTCGCCGCTGCCGGTCGCCCCGGCACCGTTGTCGCTGCGCTCCGTGCTGGAAGAAGACGGTTCCCTGTTCCTGCGCTACGGAAGGGCCTCGTGATGGAACTCCCCGTCATGCCGCCGATCGACCCGATGCTGGCCAAGCCCGCTGGCGACGAGGTGCCGGCTCCCGACGCGGTGGAGGGCGGCCTTGCGTACGAACCGAAATGGGATGGTTTCCGGGCCCTGATCTACCGCGACGGCGACGAGGTCCAGATCTGGGGCCGGGGCGGGAAGGATCTCACCTACTGCTTCCCGGAGGTCGTCGCGGCCGCCCTGGCGAACCTGCCGGAACGGGCAGTACTGGACGGCGAACTCGTGGTCGCCCACGACGGCCGGTTGTGGTTCGAGGAGTTGACCAATCGCATCCGGCCGCGGTCGGAGGCCGGCAAGTGGAAGATCGCGGAACTGGCCGAGCAATCACCGTGCGCCTACGTCGCCTTCGACGCGCTGGCCGTCGGCGAGCAAGCGCTGCTGGCCGAGCCCTACCGCACCCGGCGGGCAGCCCTGGAGCGTGCGCTGGCCGCCGCCCAGCCGCCGTTCTTCGTCACCCCGGTCACCGACGACCAATCCCTTGCCCGGGAATGGTTCTCCCACTTCGAGGGCGCGGGACTCGACGGCCTGGTGTGCAAGCCGTGGCAGTCGCCGTACACGCCGGGCAAGCGAACCCTGCTCAAGGTGAAGCACGCCCGCACCACCGACGTCGTCGTAGCGGGCTGGCGGGCACACAAGGAGCCGGACGCTGACGGTCAGCGTGTCGTCGGCTCGTTGCTACTCGGCCTGTACGACGAGCGCGGCACGCTGCACCACGTCGGCGTCGCCTCCTCGTTCAGCGCGGCGCGGCGAGCGGCGCTGCTGACGGAACTGGCGCCGTACGCCGTCGGCGACGCCGGGCTCGCCGGCCATCCGTGGGCCTCCTGGGCTGAGCAGGCGGCCCACCTGGGCAGCCGGCTCCCTGGCGGCGTGTCCCGCTGGACCGGGACGAAGGACTTGTCGTGGATCCCGCTGCGCGCCGAACTGGTGGCCGAAGTCGCCTACGACCACATGGAAGGTGACCGCTTCCGGCATGTGGCGCAGTTGGTCCGATGGCGACCCGACCGCGACCCGCAGTCGTGCACCTACGACCAACTCGACCGGCCGGTGCGGTTCGACCTCGGCGATGTCCTGCCCGGAGTACGCCGCTAGCCGAACGGATACCGAGCCGGCCGGATGCCTAGCCAGCCGGATGCGACCGCGAGCCAGCCGGATGCGACCGCGAGCCAGCCGGGGACGGGGCCGGCTCGCTGGCCGAGCCGCCGGCCGGGTCGGAACCGGCGTCGGCTACCAGGCGTTCGAGCACCCAGGTCGGGGCGTGGCCCAGGCTGACCTCGGCCGCTTCGAGTTCCTCCCAACTGAGCACGAACCGGTCGCCGGGGCTGACCTGCGACCAGAGCACCAGCCACGAGCCGATCGCCACCGTCCGCGTCATGCCCGAGGCGTCAGAGCACATCGCGGTGACCGCGCCGTCGACGGCGTGCACCTCGATCGTCCTCATCGTGACTCCCTGGGCTGCGGCTGGGCCGACCATGGCCATGGCACTACCGACAGTAACCCGCGAGCGGCCGTGGTCGCCCATCAGGCACGCAGCCGGATGATCACATCATTCAGCCGAACCTGAACGGCGCAATCCCGCCCGCGTCCGGCCGGCCGCGGCGCCTGACCCGTTGCCGGCCGCAGAACCGAGCGGCGCCGTATCTGTCCCGAGACTCGACCGGTCCGCCGTCGGCTGCGGCGATGCCGCCGCAGCGTCGCGCGACAGCGGCCGCGGTGACGTACGGTCTTTGGTCGTGGGCGGACTCGAACACTGGATCTTGGATCTGGCCTCGTCGCCCTGGGTCTACGTCATCCTGTTTCTGCTGGCGACGATCGACGGCTTCTTCCCGCCGTTGCCCAGCGAGTCGGTGATCATCGCGCTGGTCACGCTGTCGGTCTCGACCGGGGAACCCAAACTCGGCTACATCGGCATCGCCGCGGCCCTGGGCGCGTTCACCGGCGATCAGATCGCCTACACGATCGGGCACCGGATACAACCGCGCCGGCTTCGATTGTTCCGCAAGGGCAAGGGCAAGGCCGCGCTCGACTGGGCCGAGGACTCCGTCACCCGACGCGGCCCGGTCTTCATCATCGCCGCGCGCTACGTCCCGGTGGGACGGGTCGCGGTCAACATGACGGCGGGATCGATCCCGTATCCGCGACGTCGTTTCTCACTCCTGGTGGCGATCGCCGCGACCAGCTGGGCGGGATACTCGATGCTGCTCGGCATCGGCGCCGGCCGCTGGCTCGGGGACTATCCACTGATCGCCATCGTCGTCGGGGTCGCCGCGGGCCTCGTGCTGGGTTTGCTGATCGACCGGATCCTGCGCGCCGTCGGCGTCGACGGCCGCACCCGCGAACCTGCGGGCTCGACAGGCGGGACCGGCGATTCGGGGTCACAGTTGGCCGCGCAGCGCCACCCGGCCGCTGAGGACGAGGAGGAGGCGGACATGGATGGACGTGACGGCGACGCCGAGGGGCCCCGGACCGCGAGCGAGGAGCAGGACCTCGTCGGCGACGGCGGCGACCCCCAGGTCATCCCGACGACCACGCGCACCAATGAGGGCGAGACCGGCAAGGACGAGGTCGAACACGGCATCCAGGCGCCGCTGTCCCACCGCGGCGAGGACGGCCACGACCGTTAGGCGCCACCGCGGCTGAGGCGGCCCGCGGCAGCCGAGGCCATCGTCAGGCTCGACCCAGCAGCCGCTCCACGGTGGCGGGATTCGCTGGCCACGCCGCGACCAGGGTCGGGCGCGGTATGGCGCGAGCGGCGTACCGCAGGAGCAGGACGACCGCCACGACGTCGTCGAGCGGGCCGATCACCGGCAGGAACTCCGGGATCAGGTCGATCGGTGACAGCACCCACACGACCGCCAGCAACAACGCCACTCGGGCTCGCCGTGGGACAGCCGGGTCCCGCCGCAACCGGCGTGCGGTGGTGACGCAGGCCGGCAGGAACTCCGCCATGTCCCGCAGCAGACCGGCCGGCAGCCGGGTGGCAGACCATGCCAGCACCAGACAACTGACGGCCCACAGCAGGAACCCGGCAACGACCAGCCACAGCCACGTCGGCATGCCGACAACGGTAGGCGCAACCGGAGCGCACCGATCCTCGCGGGTGTTGTCGCCGCCGGCCTCGTCGCCGACAATGTCACGGCTGCTACCAGCAATGCCGAACCAGCCGGGATTTGCCAGGCAGTGCCAAGCAGTCAGCACCCGGTCAATCAGGCCGGGGAGTCCTTGTCACGCAACGTGTCCCGGCTCGGCTGCACGCGCTTCGGTTCGCCGGGCATCTTCGGATACTCGGGTGGATACGGCATATCTCCCAGGCCGTGGTCGCGTTCGTCCCGCTCGTACCACGCCAGCAGCGGACTCAGGTCGTGCTCGACATCGTCGATGGCAGCGTGCAGGTCGCCGACCTCCGCGAGCCGGCCGGGCACGGTGACGACGGTGAAGTCCCGCGGGTCGACTGCCGGCAGTTCCTCCCAGCGCAACGGCGTCGACACCGGTGCGTGCGGTTTCGCCCGGACGGAGAACGCCGACGCGATGGTGCGATCTCGCGCGTTCTGGTTGTAGTCGACGAACACCCGCGAGCCGCGCTGCTCCTTCCACCACAACGTGGTGACCTCCTGCGGCATCCGCCGTTCCAGTTCACGGCCGAACGCGATCGCGGCATGGCGTACGTCGGTGAACGTCCATCGCGGTTGCAGCCGGACGTAGACGTGCACGCCTCGCCCGCCGGAGGTCTTGGGGAACCCGATCCAGCCCAGGTCGTCCAGCACGGCCTTGGCCTCCTGGGCCACCCGCACCGCATCGCGGAAGTCGGTACCGGGCTGCGGATCGAAGTCCAGCCGCAACTCGTCGGGGTGATCGACGTCGGCTCGGCGTACCGGCCAGGGATGGAAGGTAATCGTGCCCAGATTCGCCGCCCACGCGATCACGGCCGGCTCGGTCGGACAGATCTCGTCGGCCGTCCGTCCCGAAGGAAACGCGATCGTCGCGGTCTGGACGTACGACGGCGCGCCCTGCGGAACGCGCTTCTGGTAGAAGGCATCCCCCTTCGTCCCGTCGCGTTGGGTCAAGGTGACGCCCTCGAGCACCCCGGTGGGCCACCGTTCGAGAGTCGTCGGACGCTCCCGCAAGCTGCGCAGCATGATCGGGGCGACGCCGGCGTAGTACTGCACGACGTCGACCTTGCTCAAGCCGACCTCGGGGAAGTACGGCCGGTCCGGGTTGGTCACCCGTACCGTGCGCCCGGCGACGTCCAACTCGACCGGAGCGCCCCACTTCGCGGTGGCCACGCCGTCACCGTACCCAACTCGCGAGGGCTACTGCCGTCAGGCGCTCAGTCGACCGTTTCGTGCCGCAGCGCGACCGAGTTGATGCAGTAGCGCTGGTCTGTCGGGGTGTCGTAGCCCTCACCGGAGAACACATGTCCCAGATGCGACCCGCACGCGGCGCAACGCACCTCCACCCGGAGCATTCCCATGCTGCGATCCTCGAGTTCCACCACCGCGTCACCGGCCAATGGCGAGAAGAACGACGGCCAACCACAGTGGGAGTCGAACTTCGTCTCACTGGTGAACAGGTGCGCCCCGCAGGCCCGACAGCTGTAGACACCACGGGTCTTCGTCGACACGTACTCGCCCGACCACGCAGGTTCGGTGCCGGCCTGGCGCAGCACCCGGTACTCGAACGGTGTCAGATCGGCCTTCCACTCCGCCTCGCTGCGGGACACTCGATAGGGCGTTCCGGTCGGCGCGGTGTCGGGCACGGTCTCGGGATCCATGGCGCAGACGGTACGTCGCTGCCCGCCGCGGCGCACCTGGATCCAGCCGCTCACGGCAGGTCGGCCACCAGGTCGGCCACCGGACGACGCCGGCCGGTGTAGAACGGCAACTCCTCGCGGACGTGCAGTCGAGCGCGCGACGCGCGCAGATGGCGCATCAGATCCACGATGCGATGCAGCTCGTCGGCTTCGAACGCGAGGACCCATTCGTAGTCGCCCAATGCGAATGCCGCGACGGTGTTGGCGCGGACGTCCGGATACTCCCGGCCGAGCTGACCGTGCTCGGCGAGCATCGCGCGGCGCTCCTCGTCCGGCAGGACATACCACTCCAACGACCGCACGAACGGATACACGCAGACGTAGTCGCGAGGACGCTCGTCGGCGAGGAACGCCGGGATGTGCGACTTGTTGAACTCGGCCGGCCGGTGCAGTGCCATCACCGACCACACCGGCGCCAGGTGACGCCCCAAGGCGGTGCGGCGCAGCCGTTGGTACGCCGCCTGCAGGTCGTCGGACGACTCGGCGTGCCACCACACCAGCAGGTCGGCATCGGCGCGCAGGCCCGAGACGTCGTAGGTGCCGCGGACGACTACGTCCTTGGCCGCCAACTGGTCGAACAGATCCGACACCTCGGCCGACAGCCCGGACCGATCGTCCGGCAGCGGCAGGTCAGCTCGGAAGACCGACCACATCGTGTAGCGGACGACCTGGTTGAGATCACGAGCCTTCGGGCGCGGCGAATCAGTGGCAGCCATGCGCCCATCATCGGTCAGGCCGGGCGACTCCCGCCGAAGGGGTCGTCGTCGCGCCATACCTCGTGGGCGACAAGAGCGTCCTGCTGCTCGCCGGGTTCCGCCGGCCACTCCGCGAGGTCACGTGCCGGCTGGTCGGCCACGACGTAGCGGTCCCGGCCGTCCTCCTTCGCCTGGTACAGGGCCCGGTCGGCGATCTGCAGTGCCTCGCTGAGGTCCAGACCGTCGGCACGCGCGACACCGAAACTTGCAGTGAACACCGGCGACTGAGCAGTCAAAGCTTCGGCCAGCCGCGTCCGGATCCGCTCCACGACCACGACGGCCTGCTTGACGTCGCTGTCCATGATCAGCAGCGCGAACTCCTCACCGCCGAATCGGGAACACAGATCGCTGCCGCGCAGGCTGTCGCGCAGCACCCCGGCGAACCGTCGCAGCGCTCGATCGCCGGCATCGTGACCGTGAGCGTCGTTGAGCAGCTTGAAGCAGTCCAGGTCGGCCATGACGATCGCGGCCGGTCGCGCGGTCCGCAGCAGCGACCGGGCCCGGGTCTCGAACGCGCGCCGGTTGAGCAGGCCGGTCAGCCCGTCCGTGGTCGCCTGCAGTGCAGTGCGGTTGAAGGCCCGGACCGTCCCTACCCGAGCACCCACGTGGGTCGCCAGCCCGGTCAGCTGGTCGACCTGGTCGGCAGACAGCCGCTCCCCGTCGGGCCCTGTCACGTGCAGGACGCCGAGCGCCTGACCCATGAAGGACAACGGCACGCACGTGGCGGAGACCGGACCGCTCGGCCGCCCGTGCAGCTTCTGGCACGCGTTGATCGCCGAACTCGACGGGAACACCTGGGTCGAGCCGCGTCGGACCGCCGGGCAGGCGTACGGCGAATCGACCCCGCAGCCCGGCGCCGGCAACGCCTCGTTGATCGCTTCGACGCTCAGGTGTGCCCGGCTGGAATCGGAGAGCAGCAGTTCGGCAGGCGACGTGGCGAAGCCGTCACGAAGCACTCGCGCGACGACCTCCTTCACCTCGTCCTCGGTATCGACGAGCTCGAGCGCCTCGGTGATCTCGCGGCCCATTCGGGCCTTCTCGGCCTCGTCCTGCAACCGCCGGCTCAACCGCTGTTGCGACTCGGCGGCACGATTGACCGCTCGGGCGAGCCGGGCGAAATCGTCACTGCCGCTGTCGGGCAAGCGCTCGGCCAGGTCACCGTCGGTGAGCTTCTCCGCTCCTTCGATCATCCGGACCACCCGGCGCCGCAGGATCGTCATCACGACCGCGATGTAGCCCAGCAACCCCATCAGCCCGATGGCCAGTACCGAGTAGAAGATCCGCCGGTTGGCCGAGGTGACCTCGGCCGCAGCGGCGACCGCGGTTCCGGCATCGGCAGCGGCCGTAGTGCTCAGCGCATCGACCGCGGCTTCGGCCGCCCGCCGGTCGGCCTGGACCTCGCTTCGAGCCGCCGCATCGGCCGGCGGTGACGCCGCCGCGGCCGTCTGCAGTGTCGACAGCGCGTCGTCGACGACCTGCAGATTCGCCGCGGTCGCGGGGACACCGGTGTCCAACGTCGTTCTCGCCTCGGCCAGGGCGGCCTTCGCCGCCTCTTCTCGCACCGCAAGTTCGGCGATCGCGACCGTGCGCTGCGGGGACGCTGCCGGCAGGGACACGGCTTCCAGGGCCACCGACTCCAGTCGGGAGAACGACGAGGACAGGCGCGCGACGGCCTCCGCATCGGCGTGCGCGCTGGTCACCCGGGCCTCGGCTGCCCCGGCAAGCCGGACGTTGCGGACGCCGAGGCCCGCAACGACGGCACCCAGCAGCAGCGCCAGGGCGAAGAAGCCCGCCGCGGCGCTGACAATGCTCAGGTCGCGCCCGGGTCGCGAGGACGTCTTGATCACCGGCGGTGAGAGCTCGGCCACGACTGGCCTATCGGCAGTCGGTCGTCGTCCCTTGAGGGACAACCGATCACATTCGCCCGGACGGCTCGACCGACCCGCGCACCTGCCGCGCCGCGAGGTGCGCCGAGGCGATCACCGCGGGAATCCCTACCCCGTCGTACGTCGCGCCACACACCGCGAGACCCGGCTGGGTAGCGACCGCCGCCCTGATCCGGGCGACCCGCGCGACGTGGCCAACGGCGTACTGCGGCAGGGCCCCACCCCAGCGGGTCACGCTGGCCGCCAGCGGCGGCGCGACGACGCCGAGGAAACGACGGAGCTCGGCCACAACCAACTCGACGAGGTCGTCGTCGTCGCGTTGCAGCAGCCCGGCGTCGCCCCAGCGTCCGACCGACGCCCGGACCACCCGCCGTTGCCGATCCTGGTCGGCCACCCACCCCCACTTGGCGGACAGCAGCGTGACCGCCTTGACCGCCGAGCCCTCGACCGCGGGCACGAGGAACCCCGAGCCGTCCGGCCAGGATGCGGCGTCGTGCGGGAACGCCATGGCGATCAGCGCGACGCTGGCAAGCTCCACGTCGGCAAGGTCGGCAGCAGCCGTCGGTACGACGGCCTGCAACAGCCGCGACGCCGCGGGAGCCGGAACCGCCAGGACGACCGCGTCAGCCTCCACCGTCGGGCCGAGCTCCAGGCCCCCGCGGACCGACAACCGCCACCGGTCACCGACACGGGCGAGGCCCACGACAGTGGTCGCGGTACGGATCTGCCCGCCGGCGAGCCGGACCCGCTCCGCGGTGGACTGAGCTAGGCGGCTGACGCCACCGGCGATGCCGGCGAACACCGGCCCCGAACGCTGCCCGGTTGTCACCTTCGACGCGGCTCCCAGCAGCGACCTGTCCTGCCGGACACCGGCAAACAGCGCCGGCATGGTCGCCTGCAGTGACAGGTTGTCCGCGCTGCCGGCGTAGACCCCGCCCAGCAGCGGATCGACCAGACGGTCCACGACCTGCCGGCCGAGGCGTGCGGCAACGTACGAACCGACCGCGACGTCAGCCGTCGGCGCCGAGCCGGGAAGGCACCGGTCGAGCGGGACGCGAAGCAGGCCGGGCAGCGACAGGATGCCGGCGTCGGCAAGCGCCCGCAGGTCGGCCGGCACTCCCAGCACGGTGCGCCGCGGGAGCGGTCGCAGCCTGCCCCGCGACCAAATCGACGCCGTCGTCGTGCGCGGAGTCACCAGGTCTGCGCCCAGGCCGACCCGCTCGGCCAGCTCCGCCGCCTCCGGCCGGGTCACCAGCAGCGACTCCGCGCCGGCGTCGTGGCCGAGGTCGTCCAGCGCGCCCGCCCGCAGCTTGCCGCCCACCGCGTCGGCCTGCTCCAGCACCGTGACGATGGGAGCGTCCGGTTGGTCGAGCAGGTCGAGGGCGGCGACGAGGCCGGCGATACCGCCGCCGACGACGACCACCCGGCGGCTATCCCCCACGCCGTCCCCGCCCCTGCGGACGGCGCTGGGACTGCGGACGGCACGGCCGCCGCGAATGGCGCTGGGACTGCGGACGGCACGGCCGCCGCGAATGGCGCTGGGACTGCGGACGGCACGGCCGCCGCGAATGGCGCTGGGACTGCGGACGGCACGGCCGCCGCGAATGGCGCTGGGGCTGCGGACGGCGCCTCGCGGTGACCATCAGCCGGGAAGACCCGCGTGGACGAGGTCGACGACGCGAGCCAGCTGGTCCGGATCCGTGTCGGGCAGGACGCCGTGGCCGAGGTTGAACACATGTCCCGGCAGCGATCGGGCCTGGCGCAGCACCTCGTGCACCGCGGTATCCACCGCGGCCGGCGGCGCGAACAGGACGGCTGGGTCGAGGTTGCCCTGCAACGGCATCGGGCGGCCCACGCGTTGCGCGGCGACGTCGAGAGGAACCCGGAAGTCCACGCCCATCACGTCGGATCCGGCGCCGGCCATGAGGCCCAGCAGTTCGCCGGTACCGACGCCGAAATGGATCCGCGGCACACCGAGATCGGCGACGGCGGCCAGCGCGGCCGTCGAGTGGGGCAGCACGTACCGCTCGTAATCGGCAGCACCGAGTGCACCGGCCCACGAGTCGAACAGCTGGACCGCGCTGGCGCCGTGCAGCACCTGCTGGCGCAGGAAGGATCCAGCGATCCGGGCGAGCCGGGCGCACAACTCGTGCCACACCTCGGGAGCGCCGAGCATCAGCGCCTTGGTGCGGGCGTGATCGCGGCTAGGGCCGCCTTCGACCAGGTACGAGGCGAGGGTGAACGGCGCCCCGGCGAAACCGATCAGCGGTATCGAGCCGAGATCGGCAGCCAGCGCCGACACCGCCTGCAGCACACCGGCGATGTCGTCCGGTTCGAGGTCCCGCAGCTGCTCGAGGTCGGCTGCGGTCCGAACCGGCCGGCCCAGCATGGGGCCGACGCCCGGCTTGATGTCGACGTCCACGCCGATGGCCTTCAGCGGGACGACGATGTCGCTGAAGAAGATCGCCGCGTCGACGCCGTACCGACGGACCGGCTGCATGGTGATCTCGTGGACGAGTTCGGGGGTGAAGCAGGACTGCAGCATCGGGACGCCCTGCCGGACGCGGCGGTACTCCGGCAGCGAGCGGCCCGCCTGCCGCATGAACCACACCGGCGTGACGTCGGGCCGGTCGGCGCGGCAGGCTCGGATCAGTCCGCTGGTCGCCGTACGGCCGTCGACGAGCGGGTGGGCTGCCGGCAACCGGGCAGCCGACGTCGCAGCAGTCGCAGGGGTCATCGCACCAGATCGTCGCACGGTCAGCCGAGGACGTCGCCAGCAGCGATCAGCACGATGCCCGCCACGACGGAGCCGACCCCGGCGTACTGCACCGCGCGGAGCCGCTCACCGTGGAACCACCAGGCCAGCACCACGGTGACGACCGGGTACATGGAGCCCAGCACCGACACGATCGACAGCAGGCCCTCGGTGGACGCCAGGCCGTACGCCAGGTTGGCGAGGACGTCGAGCAGTCCGGTGGTGGCCAGCAACGGCAGGTCCACCGGCCGCAGCCCCCCGACGTTGCGGACCGCCAGCAGTACGGCGAGGAAGAACACGAACGTGGTGATGCGCATCCCGGTCATCGTCATGATCGCCGAGGTCTCGCTGCCGTGGGCGAGGGCGAGCAGGGACAGCCCGAACAGGGCAGCGGCCGCCGACGCGAGCAGGATCGGCCGCCGCGGGGCACCGCCGGACAGTTCCGGGCCGGAGGCGAGGACGACGCCGGCGACCGCCAGCACGATCCCCAGAACCGCCGGCCCGCCCGGCGCCTCGCCGCGCAGCAAGCCGGCGGCCAGCGGGACCAGGACGCCCAGGGCGGCGATCGGCGCGACGATGCCCATCGTCCCGGCCGCGAGCGCCGGGTAGAAACACAACAGACCGCCGACGCCGGTCACGCTCGCCAGAATCGCCCAGCCCACGTAGCCACGGTCGGTGGACCAGGATCCCGACGTCGACGCGATGAGCAGCATGAACGCCAGACCGAACGCCTGGGAGCCGCCGACCACGGCCAGCGCGGCGCGGCGACGACTGAGGGTGCCGCCGAGGAAATCCGAGGTGCCCCAGGACAGGCTGCACAGCAACGCCAGGACGATGGGCACGGCCGCTCACCCTAGGGGGCGCGACACGTTTCCCCGCCGCGCCGTGCACGGTCCTGACTGCCTGTGCGCCGTACCGTGGCGGCGTGACGTACCCGCAGGGCCCGGACGCTCGCCCGTCGGCCGACCCCGACGCTCCGCTGAGCTTCCGCACCGCGTTGGCGTCGCTGGGCACGGTGCGGTACCGCGACGAGATCGACGTCCACGAGGCCCCGGCGCCGCATCGGCTCGCGCCGTACGCCGTCGCCCTCGTGGCCGAGATCGTCGACGACGACGAGGAGGTGGCCAGCGGCCGCCTGGTCGTGCTGCACGATCCGGCCGGTCACGAGGCATGGGACGGCACCTTCCGCGTCGTGGCCTTCGTGCGGGCCCGCCTCGAGCCGGAAATGGCCTCCGATCCGCTGCTGCCGGACGTCGGCTGGACCTGGGTCCGGGAGTCGCTGGACAGCGCAGTCGCCGACGAGCGCGTCCTGGGCGGCACGGTCACCCGAACCAGCTCGGTGTCCTTCGGCGCGATGGCCGAGCGTCCGGTCGAAGGACAGATCGAGATCCGGGCGTCCTGGACCCCGGCCGGACCCGACCTTGCCCCCCACGCCCAGGCGTGGGCCGACCTGCTCGCGACCGCCGCCGGCCTGCCCCCGGTCCCGCAAGGCGTCGCGTCCCTGCCGGGGCCACGGCGCCGCTGAGAACCCGCTGCCGCTGACAGGCCGGTGCCGGTGGGAGGCCGGTGCCGGTGGGAGGCCGGTGCCGGTGGGAGGCCGGTGCCGGTGGGAGGCCGGCTGGACAGCGCGGCACGGCTGCAAGTCCGGTGCGGCTCAAGGCCCGGCGGCGTCGCCCCTTGCGCTCCGTCACCGTCGGTACTGCCCGGATCGCCCGGACGGCCGGTTCAAGCATCCCCAGCCGCAGGCCGATGACTGTGGTGTCGCCGCCGCCCGGGCGGTCCACAGCGAGGAGGTCCGGTGGTCGCCGTCGTCGAACGCCCGGGTGGACCGCTTACGGCCATGTCCCGCCACCGCTTCACCGCGATGGTGGTCAGTTCCTCGCCGCAACGACGGGTCGCGATGGTCGCCCGGTTGCGTGGCCTCGGTGCCCGCGAGGTCGTCGAGGCGGCCAGTGCGGCCGAGGCACGGGTGCGGGGCCGCACCGAAGGCGCCCACGATCTGTGCGTCGTCGACGCATCACTGCCGGACTCCCCCGTCCTGCCGCTGCTGCAGGATCTGCGCCAGGTGGGCTGGAAGCGGATCGTGGTGCTCACCGGCCGGGACGACCCCTACGCGGTACGCGCCGCGCTGGCCGCCGGGGTCCGGGGCTACGTCGTGATCCCGGAGAGCACCGGCCCGGCCGGCGCCACAGCCGTCGTCCCGCGCAGCCGGCAGCGCACGGGCACGCCGGACGAGTTGTCGGCCCGCGAAGTCGAAGTGCTCCAACTGGTTTCGGATGGTCGCAGCAACAAGCAGGTCGGCGAGGAACTCGGCCTGTCCGCTCTGACGGTCAAGAGCCACCTCGCCCGGATCGCCCGGAAGCTGGGGACCGGGGACCGGGCCGAGATGGTGGCGTTGGCGATGCGATCCGGTCTGGTTCGCTGACAGCTGCCACGACCCGCAGCGGCTGGGGCCTGCCGCGAAGCTGTCGCGACAGGCCGCGGCGCTACATTGGCCCGGATGAGTGACGTGGCGGTAGCCGGCGACGAACCGCCCACCCCACCGCACTCCCCCGCCACAGCTCCGACAGCCGTTCCGCTGCTGGCACCGCGTGACGGTGTCCCGCCGGTGGTGTGCGATCCGGAAGACCTGCAGCTCGCCGTACGACGCTTGGCCGCCGGCAGCGGCCCGGTGGCGGTCGATGCCGAGCGGGCGTCGGGTTACCGCTACGGGCAGCGGGCGTACCTCGTCCAGCTGCGCCGGGCAGGCGCCGGCACGGTGCTCATCGACCCCGTGCCACTGCGGGACCTCTCGGCGGTCGGCGCGGCCCTCGCCACCACGGAGTGGGTGGTCCACGCCGCCTCGCAGGACCTGCCGTGCCTGGCCGAACTGGGGATGCGGCCGTCCAGCGTGTTCGACACCGAGCTGGCCGGCCGGCTGCTCGGCCACTCGCGGGTGGGGCTCGGCGCGCTCGTGGAATCCGAACTCGGTCTGCTCCTGGAGAAGGGTCACGCGGCGGCTGACTGGTCGACCCGGCCGCTGCCCGAACCCTGGCTGCGGTATGCCGCACTCGATGTCGAGGTTCTGGTCGAACTGCGCGACGTCCTGGCGACCCAACTGGCCGAGCAAGGGAAGACCGGCTGGGCCGAACAGGAGTTCGCCGCGATCGTGGCCGCTGGACCGCCGCCGCCCCGGGTGGATCCGTGGCGACGGACGTCCGGCCTCCACCGGATCCGGAGCCGGCGCCAGCTCGCGGTGGCCCGGTCGCTGTGGGAGGCCCGCGACCGCGCCGGCCAGGCACGCGACATCAGCCCCGGCCGCGTGCTGCCCGACCTCGCGATCGTCGCTGCCGCACTGGCGATGCCGTCCTCCGAAGCGGCCCTCGTCGCGCTGCCCGAGTTCGCCGGACGGGGCCAGCGGCGGCACAGCCGGCTGTGGTGGGAGGCCGTCGAACGCGCGCTCGCCGAACCCGAGGCCGCCTTGCCGGCGAACAGCCGGGTCCCGGTCGGTCCGCCGCCGGCGCGCGCGTGGCCTGATCGCGACCCCGCGGCCGCCGGCCGGCTGGCGGCGTGCCGGGCGGCCATGGCGGAACTGTCGGAGCGGTGGGCCACCCCGGTCGAGAACCTGCTCGCGCCCGACACCCTGCGCCGGCTGTGCTGGACCCCGCCGGACCCCATCGACGCCGGCACGGTCGCGGACCACTTCCGTCAGCACGGCGCGCGGCCGTGGCAGGTCGAGCTGATCACCGGCCCGGTCGTGGCCGCCTTGACCGCCGCCGCGCAACCACCTGACTGACGCGGCCGCCTGCGGACCCGGCTCCTGCCGAAGCGTTCTGTCGACGCCCCGACCAGCGCGGCGGCCCACCGGTCCGGCCCGACGCCCTGCCCGTAGGCAGTCCGCGCCCCAAAGTAGGTATGCCTTACCGTAGGCCCACGCACTGGAGGGCGTCCCATGACCTACGCGTACCCGAACTTCCTCATCGGGCTCCGGGAAGGGCTCGAAGCCTCGCTGGTGGTGGGCATCCTCGTGGCCTACCTGGTACGTACCGGCAACCGCCGCAAGCTGCCGTGGGTCTGGGCCGGGATCGGGCTGGCCCTGGTCCTGTCGCTGTCGTTCGGTGCCCTGCTGACCTTCACCTCCCGCTCGCTGACGTTCGAGGCGCAGGAGGCGTTCGGCGGCGTCCTGTCGATCATCGCGGTCGGATTCGTGACCTGGATGGTCTTCTGGATGCGGCGCGCGTCACGCCAACTCAAGGGCGAGTTGCAGGGACAGCTGGCCGCGGCCCTCGACGCCGGCGCGTTCGCCCTCGCGCTGGTCGCCTTCCTCGCCGTCGGCCGTGAGGGACTCGAAACGGCTCTGTTCCTCTGGACGAACACTCAGGCGGCCGGGACGTCTTCTGGCACAGGGCCGATCATCGGCGCGATCCTCGGTCTGCTGGTCGCCGTCGTCCTGGGCTGGCTGATCTACCGCGGGGCGCTGAAGCTCAACCTCGCCGTGTTCTTCCGCTGGACCGGCGCGCTGCTCATCCTCATCGCCGCGGGGGTCCTGTCGTACGGCGTACACGACCTGCAGGAGGCGGGGATCCTGCCGGGGCTGAACTCGCTCGCGTTCGACGTCAGCAGCGCCGTTCCGCCGTCGAGCTGGTACGGCACGCTGCTCAAGGGAATCTTCAACTTCTCGCCGGCCACCACGTGGCTCGAACTGGTGGCCTGGGTCGGCTACCTAGTCCCGGTCATGGTGCTGTACTTCCGGCCGTACCGTCCCGCCGCACCCGCCACACCGAACCCCCGGGCCGAGTCGCACTCCCCTGCTTCGGCTTGAACCGCAAGCAGACTCGGCGCTCCGCCTGACGTGATCGGGTACTGACACACAGCGACCTCGGTCACCCCGCAGGCGGTCGATTCCGAACCGGCCGCGTTCCTATCGTGCTGGCATGACCGGCGACGGGCAGGTGACGGCGCTGCGCCGGGCCGTGCTGGCGGCCGCCGTCCTGCACGACGTCGAGGTGACGCCAGCCGATGACGGCGTCGACGTGGCCATCGAAGGCACGACGTGGCAGTTGGCATGGCAGGACGTCGGCGCGCTGCTGTCGGCGGCGTACGGCGAGCCCCGCGCCGGCGCCGAACGGTTCCGCGCCGCGGTTGCCCTACGCCAGCTGGCGTTGGCGGCGCCCGATGCGCTGCTCGACCGGGTCAGGCCGGTGGCACTCCCCCGCGGGCACGTCCTGCACCCCGGACCGGGCTGGCCGCACCGCAGCGTCCTGGGCGGCTGCCTCGACGTGGGAGTCGGCCTTGTGCCGCAACCGAATCCGCTCGACGACGGCGGCGTGATCGACCTGCGCGATCCGCCGCCGAACACCGTCCAACCACTCCTGGAACCGGTGGTACGGGGCACGGCCTGGGACGCGTTCGCCGCTGCCGACCGGGCCGAGTACCACCTGGCCCGGCTCGGCGCGCTCGCCGCCGAGCGGCACCGCCGCAACCCCGACACCCCGCTGCGGCCGGTCGGCGAGGTCGACGTGGTGACCCTGCTGGCGTCCGCGACATTCCGCCGGGCGATCGTCGCCGACGATCCGGCCCGGATGCGGCCGGCCGCCGTTCCGGCGCGCCACCGCGGCTGGCTGGACCTGCGCCGGCTCGACCCGGCGTTCGCCCTGGCAGCCGCCGCCCTCACCGAGCCGCACGAGCGCGGTTTCGACCGTCCCATCCTGATCACCGCGGACGAGATCGTGCAGGTGCGGTACGGCGGCGACCCGCGGACGCCGGCCGTCGCCGATCCGGTGATCGGCGACTACGTCCAGCCGCCGCAGCGGTGGCCGGCGGGCTGACCGGTCAGCCGTCGGCCGGGTGGCCTTCGTCGGCGAGGGCGCCGAGCGGACCGGCCGGAGCGGCGCGGTACTCGTCCAGATGCGCGACCTCTTCGACGACCGCGCGGGCGATGTCCTGGGCCGTCAAACCGTTGTCGGCGAGCACCTCGGCCCGGCTGCCCTGAGCCAGGAACGACGCAGGCAGGCCGAAGCAACGGACCGGTGTCCCGACCCCGGCGTCCTGCAGGGCCAGGGCGACGGCGCTGCCGACCCCACCCATCCGCACACCGTCCTCGACGGTCACCACGAGCCGGTGGTGGGCCGCTCGGGCCGTCACCTCGGCCGGCACCGGCAGCACCCAGCGGGGGTCGAGGACGGTGACCGAGACGCCGTGGTCGGCCAGCCGGTCGGCCACGGCGAGGCACAGCCCGGCCAGGCCGCCCACGCTCACCACCAGCACGTCGGCCGGGGTGTCCGACGTCGCCGGCAGCCGGAGGAGATCACAGCCGCCCGTACGCTGCAGGCTCGGCTGGGCAGGCGGCACCGCCCCTTTCGGGAACCGGACGACGGTCGGGCCGTCGTCGACACCGACCGCCTCACGCAGCAGCGCCGCCAACTCGTCCCCGTCACGGGGCGCGGCGACTCGCAAGCCGGGAACGGCCGACAGCAGGGCCAGGTCCCAGACGCCGTTGTGGCTGGGCCCGTCTTCGCCGGTCACGCCGGCGCGGTCGAGGGCGAACGTCACCGGAGCGCGGTGCAGCGCCACGTCCAGCAGCACCTGGTCGTACGCCCGGTTGAGGAAGGTCGCGTAGACCGCGACGACCGGGTGCAGGCCGGTGAACGCCAGCCCGGCGGCCGAGGTCACGGCGTGCTGCTCGGCGATCCCGACGTCGTAGCAGCGACCCGGGAACGCCCGCCCGAAGACGTCCAGACCGGTCGGACCCGGCATCGCTGCGGTGATCGCCACGATGTCGTCGCGCTCCCGCCCCAGCTCGACCAGGGTGGCGGCGAACACGGCGGTCCAGCTGGTGGCGCCGCCGGCCGGCGGCAGACCGGTGTCCGGGTCGCAGGCCGCCACCGAGTGGAACCGGTCGGCCTCGTCCTCGACCGCAGGACGGTACCCGTGGCCCTTCTCGGTGATCGCGTGCACGATCACGGGACCGGCGTAACCCTTGGCCCGGCGCAGCGCGTGTTCGAGTGCCGCGACGTCGTGCCCATCGACCGGACCGACGTACTTCAGGCCCAGGTCCTCGAACATTCCCTGCGGCGCGACGACGTCCTTGATGCCCTTCTTCACCCCGTGCAGCGTCTCGTAGACCGGCGGCCCGACGACCGGCGTACGGCGCAGGAAACGCTTGCCCCACAGCAGGAACCGCTCGTACCCGCGGGTCGTGCGCAGGGTGGCCAGGTGGTGGGCCAGGCCGCCGATCGTGGTGGAGTAGGACCGCTCGTTGTCGTTCACCACGATGACCACGGGCCGGTCCTTGGCCGCGGCGATGTTGTTCAGCGCCTCCCACGCCATCCCGCCGGTCAGCGCGCCGTCGCCGATCACGGCGACGACGTGCCGCTGACCGAGTTCGCCGCTGCGCTGCCAGCCCTTGGCGATCCCGTCGGCGTAGGCCAGCGAGGTCGACGCGTGAGAGTTCTCGATCACGTCGTGCGGGCTCTCCGCCCGTGACGGGTAGCCGGACAGCCCGCCCTGCTTGCGGAGCCGGCCGAATCCGGTCTGCCGGCCGGTCAGCATCTTGTGCACGTACGCCTGGTGGCCGGTGTCGAACAGAATCGCGTCACCCGGGGAGCGGAACACCCGATGCAGCGCGATGGTCAACTCGACGACGCCGAGGTTGGGCCCCAGGTGCCCGCCGGATCGAGTGACCTGGTCGACCAGGACTGCCCGGATCTCGTCGGCGAGCGCGGGCATCGCCTCCGGTGCCAGCCGGCGCAGGTCCTCCGGTGAGCCGATGCCGTCGAGCAGGCCCACGCGGGTCCCCTTCCGTCCCTGATCGGTGCCGCCCCGAGTGTACGGCGGCCCCCCGGCGACCGCGGGGCATCCGGCGGCCGGTCAGCCGGGGCCCAGCCGTGGCCGCCACGTCTGGCCGCGCAAGGCACGTTCGACCAGGTCCACCTCGCGCTGCAGCGCCACCAGCCGCGTCCCCTCGGCCTCGACGGCCACGAGGACGGCGGCCACCGCCTCCGGGGGCAGCAGCTCGCCGAGTTCGCGCCGGACACCGGCGTAGGTCTGCCGGGCGCCGTCCAGGCAGGCCTCGACGTGGTGGGCCACGACGCGGGCGAGCGCCACCGGGTGGGCGCGCAGCACGGCGTACCCGCGCAGTTCCGGCGGGCCCTGGTCCAGCAGCCACGCCACGGCCCGGGCAGGCAGCTGAGCGTGCCCGGGTGCCGGCAGTGCCGGCGGCCAGCCCGGCGGCGTCACGCTCATCGACGTCGTCCGTGACGGGTGCGGTCGCTCAGCCGCGCGGTGCGGCGACCGCAGCTGTCACAGCAGGGACCGCAGGACGTACTGCAGGATCCCGCCGTGGCGGTAGTAGTCCGCCTCACCGGGGGTGTCGATCCGCAGCGTGGCGGTGAACTCGGTGACCGTGCCGTCCTCCTTGACCGCCTCCACCGCAACCTGCCGGGGAATGCGGCCCTCGTTGAGTTCGACCACACCGCTGACCGCGAACGTCTCCTCGCCGGTCAGTCCCAGCACGGCAGCATCCTGACCCGGCAGGTACTGCAGCGGCAGGACGCCCATCCCGATCAGGTTGGAGCGGTGGATCCGCTCGTAGGACTCGGCGATCACCGCTTTCACGCCCAGCAGTGCGGTGCCCTTCGCCGCCCAGTCACGCGACGAGCCGGACCCGTACTCCTTGCCTGCCAGGATCACCAGCGGCACTCCGGCGGCGGCGTATGACTGCGCAGCGTCGTAGATGAAGACCTGCGGCTTGGCCGGGTCGAGCAGGTCGACGGTGTAGCCGCCCTCGACGCCGTCCAGCAACTGGTTGCGCAACCGGATGTTGGCGAACGTGCCCCGGATCATCACCTCGTGGTTGCCTCGCCGGGAGCCGTAGGAGTTGAAGTCCGATTTCGCGACGCCGTGTTCCTGCAGGTACCGCCCGGCCGGCGAGTCGGCTTTGATGGAGCCCGCCGGCGAGATGTGGTCCGTGGTGACCGAGTCGCCCAGCTTGGCCAGCACCCGGGCACCGGTGAGGTCGGACACCGGTTGGGGCTGCAGC
The DNA here is from genome assembly GCA_004297305.1 of Actinomycetota bacterium. Lineage (NCBI taxonomy): Bacteria > Bacillati > Actinomycetota > Actinomycetota bacterium. The sequence goes on along the minus strand of SCTR01000007.1, from coordinate 142,151 downwards.
GGCATGCCCTCGAAGTACGGCGGCTTCCGGATGTACGTGGAGTCACCGTTCCAGTCGAACGTGTTCCCCCGCGGGGTCGGCAGTTCCTGCCACCGGCTGTCACCGGCGAACACGTCGGCGTACTTGCTGGAGAACATCTCCGCGTCGATACACGAATCGATGACCGCCTGCACCTGCTGCGCGGTCGGCCAGACGTCGGTGAGGTACACCGGCTTGCCGGCGGGGTCGGTACCCAGCGGCTCGGTGGTGATGTCGATGTCCATGGAACCGGCCAGCGCGTACGCGACGACCAGCGGCGGCGAGGCCAGGTAGTTCATCTTCACGTCGGGATTGATCCGGCCCTCGAAGTTCCGGTTGCCCGACAACACACTGACCACGGCGAGGTCGCTGGCGTTGACCGCGGCGCTGACCTCGTCCGGCAGCGGGCCGGAGTTGCCGATGCAGGTCGTGCAGCCGTACCCGACGACGTTGAACCCGAGCTTGTCCAGGTACGGCGTCAGGCCCGCCTTGTCGTAGTAGTCCGTGACGACCTTGGATCCGGGGCCGAGCGTGGTCTTGACCCACGGTTTGGTCACCAGGCCGCGCTCGACGGCGTTCTTCGCCAGCAGGCCCGCACCGATCATCACCTCGGGGTTGGAGGTGTTGGTGCACGACGTGATGGCCGCGATCACGACCGCGCCGTGGTCGATCACGCAGCTGCGGCCGTCGGCGAACTGGACCTGCGTCGGCCGGGACGGACGACCGTTCGAGCCGTGCGCCGCGGAGTGGACCACCGGCGCCGGCTCGGCGACGTCGACCGCCACCGGGTCGCTGGCCGGGAACGTCTCGGCCACGCCCTCGTCGAGGGCGGTCTGCACGCCGTCGCCGGTGTAGTTGGTGAGGGCCTCGCGGAAGCTGGTGCGAGCAGCCGCCAACGCCACGCGGTCCTGCGGACGCTTCGGTCCGGCCAACGACGGGACGACCTGCCCGAGATCCAGTTCCAGGTACTCCGAGTACACCGGTTCGTGGGCCGAGTCGTGCCACAGGCCCTGCGCCTTGGCGTACGCCTCGATCAACGCGACCTGGGCCTCGTCGCGGCCGGTGAGCCGCAGGTACGCCAGCGTCTCGTCGTCGACCGGGAAGATCGCGGCGGTCGAGCCGTACTCCGGGCTCATGTTTCCGATGGTCGCGCGGTTGGCCAGGGAGACGGCGGCGACACCGGAACCGTAGAACTCCACGAACTTCCCGACGACCCCGTGCTGTCGCAGCATCTCGGTGATGGTGAGCACGAGGTCGGTCGCCGTCGCGCCGGCCGGCAGTTCTCCGCTGAGTTTGAAACCCACGACGCGCGGGATGAGCATCGACACCGGCTGCCCGAGCATGGCGGCCTCGGCCTCAATACCGCCCACGCCCCAACCGAGGACGCCCAGCCCGTTGACCATCGTGGTGTGCGAGTCGGTCCCGACGCAGCTGTCCGGGTACGCCTGGCCGTTGCGGACCATCACCACGCGGGCCAGGTGTTCGATGTTGACCTGGTGCACGATGCCGGTGCCGGGTGGCACGACCTTGAACTCGTCGAACGCCGTCTGCCCCCAGCGCAGGAACTGATACCGCTCGCGGTTGCGCTCGTATTCGAGGCTGACGTTGAGGTCGAGGGCCTGCGGGGTGCCGAAGTGGTCGGCGATGACGGAGTGGTCGATCACCAGCTCGGCCGGGGCCAGCGGGTTGATGCGCGCCGGATCGCCGCCGAGGTCACGCACCGCTTCCCGCATGGTGGCGAGGTCGACCACACACGGCACGCCGGTGAAGTCCTGCATGATCACCCGGGCCGGCGAGAACTGGATCTCCTCGGTCGGCTCCGACGTCGGGTCCCACGACCCGAGCGAGGAGATCTGCGCGGCGGTGACGTTGGCACCGTCCTCGGTGCGCAACAGGTTCTCCAGCAACACCTTGTGAGTGAAGGGCAGCCGCTGCGAGCCGTCGACCGCAGCGATCCGGAAGATCTCGTACGACGTCCCGCCGGATTCGAGTGTGCCCCGGGCACCGAAGCTGTCCTTGCTCGCCATCGTCGACCTCGTCCTCCTGCGCCCGGCGGCGCACTCGCGCACAATCTCTTGACATCAAGATACCTGGCTGCCCGGGCGCGGAACCGGGCGGGCCGCCAGGCCGGACCGCGGCCACCGTAGCGCCGCCGGGAGCCGTCGAGCCGACCGGGCCACCGGCGTCGACCGCGCCTCCGAGCCACCTTCCACAGGTGCCTCGCGAACCAGCTGCCATCGCGCTGGGCGGCGTGCCGACGACACGTGACGAGGCCCAAGGGCGTGTCGCCACCGGCGATTTCGACCTCGGCGCCATACACCGATGTGCGTCACCGCAGGTCGGAGCCGGTCTTCGTGAGCAAGGCGACGCACTCCAGGTGGTGAGTGTTCGGGAAGGCGTCGAAGGCTCGGACCGCCTGCAGGACATACCCGAAGCTGCCCATCGTCCGGACGTCGCGAGCCAGCGCGGCGGGGTCGCACGCGACGTACGCGACGGCCCGCGGACGGCGGCGTACCAGGCCGCGCAGCACGGCCTCACCCGCGCCGCTACGCGGTGGGTCGAGGACGACCAGGTCGCAGCGCTTCGGGGCAGCGCGCGACGTCCACCACCGTTCGACGCGGTCGTGGTGCAGCCGGACGGTCGGCAGGTCGTGCAGATTGCGTCGCGCGTCGGCGCACGCCTGCCCGTCCGCCTCGACCGCGTCGACCCGCCCGCCCGGCCCCAGTGATGCCGCCAGCGCACCGGCGAAAAGCCCGACGCCGCAATAGAGATCGAGCAGATGCTCGCCGGGACGCGGTTGCAGGTACGCCGCGACAGCAGCAACGAACGCGTCGGCGGCACCGGGATGGGCCTGCCAGAAGCCGGTGGCGCTCACCCGCCAGGTCCGTCCGGCGGCGCGCTCGCGCACCCGAGGCGCCGGCCCGCCGGTGTGCACGACGACATCGCCGGACAAGGCCGGTTGCGGTGACCCCGCGGGAGTAGCCGTGACCACCCGGTCGCCCACCGCCGACGCCACGACGTGCACCTCCTGCGCCGCGGGCCAGCGGGTACGGCTTGCCCCCGTCCGGTCGACTCCGGCGGTCACCAGCGGACAGTGCTCGATCACCTCGAGGTCGTGCGAACGGTGGCGTCGAAGCCCCGGCCTGCCGTCCTCGTCCACACCCCAGCGCACCCGCGAGCGCCAGCCGAGACCGCCGTCGTCACCGGCGACAGGTTCGACCTGGATCGCATCGACCAGCGGGCCGTGAACGCCACCGAGGCGCTCCAACTGTTCACGGACGACGGCGGCCTTGAGGTCGCGCTGCAGTTCGGGCACCGCGTGCTGCCAGTCGCAGCCGCCGCAGCGCCCTGGTCCGGCGTGCGGGCAGGGCGGCGTACGGCGCCCGGCCGCGCCGGCGAGCACGGCGACGGCGTCGGCTCGCAGGTAACGGCCGCGGGCCCCGACGCCGGTGACCACCACCCGGACCCGCTCCCCCGGCAGCGCGTGCCGGACGAAGACCACCTGACCGTCGTGCCGCGCCACACAGTGACCGCCGTGCGCCACCGGTCCGACCTCGACGACGAACTCGGCACCGGGTTGCAGCCCACCGTCCCCCGGCGGAGAGGTCACGCGTCGCGGCCGGGCGGGGTCCGGTACTCGGCCTCCACGACGCGGTCGGCGGCCGCCGCCGTCGGCGAACCGCGCCGTACCGCCCCGGGACCCTCCGGCTCAGGGCGCCGCGCCACACGTTCGGAAGACGCCAGCTGCCAGGGCACGCTGACGACCATGACCCCCGGGGTGAACAACAGCCGCCCCTTCAGCCGCAGCGCAGACTGGTTGTGCAGCAACTGTTCCCACCAGCGTCCGACGACGTACTCCGGGATGTACACCGTCACCAGGTCGCGTGGGCTGTCGCGGCGCAACGAGCGGACGTACTCCACGATCGGCCGGGTGATCTCGCGGAACGGCGAGTCCAGCACCTTCAGCGGCACCGGGATGTCGCGGCGGTCCCATTCGACGGCGAGCCGAGCGGTCTCCTCGGAGTCGACGTTCACCGTGATGGCCTCCAGGACCGTCGGGCGGGTGGCCCGCGCGTACGCCAGTGCCCGCAGAGCCGGCTTGTGAATCTTGGAGACCAGCACCAGCGCGATGACCCGCGACGGCAGCACGACCTTCTCGTCGTCGTCCGGCACGAGCTCCATCGCGACGCGGTCGTAGTGCCGGCGGACCGCCTGCATCAGCACGTACAGCAACGGCATCGCGATACAGACGATCCAGGCGCCCCGGGTGAACTTCGTCAGCAGCACGATGACCAGGACCGTGCCGGTCATCGACAACCCGAAGGCGTTGATCGCGCGGGAGCGCTTCATCTGCCGACGGACCCGCGCATCGGTCTCGGTGCGCAGATGACGGGTCCAGTGCCGCACCATCCCGGTCTGGCTCAACGTGAACGAGACGAAGACCCCCACGATGTACAGCTGGATCAGCGAACTGACCTCGGCCTGGTAGACGATCACCAGGACGATGGCGAGCAACGAGAGCATGAGGATGCCGTTGCTGTAGGCCAGCCGGTCGCCCCGGGTGTGCAACTGCCGGGGCAGGTAGCCGTCGCGAGCCAGGATCGAGCCGAGCACGGGGAAGCCGTTGAAGGCGGTGTTGGCTGCCAGCGCGAGGATCAGCGCGGTCATCAGCGACACCACGATGACGCCGACTCCGAAGGAGCCGAAGACCGCCTGCGCGACTTGGACGATCACGGTCTTCTGTTCCTGCCCGGCGGGCAGTCCGATGAGGTCCTGGTCGAACTCGGTCACCTTGACCCCGGTCAGCATCGCCAGCCAGGTGATGCCGACGAACATCGCCATCGAGATGACCCCGAGCAGCAGCAACGTGGTCGCGGCGTTGCGTGACTTCGGCTTGCGGAACGCCGGAACGCCGTTGGCGATCGCCTCGATGCCGGTGAGAGCCGTTGTGCCGGAGGAGAACGAACGAGCGACCAGGAACAGCAGGGCGAGACCGGCGTAGGTGCCCTCCGGCCGGATGTCCCAGCCTGCGCTCTCGGCTGACAGCGTGGCTCCACTGGCCACCCGCCCGATCGCGACGGCGACCATCACGAAGATGCTGATCATGAAGCCGTACGTGGGGATCGCGAACGCCGTCCCGGACTCCCGCACGCCGCGCAGGTTCATGAAGGCGAGCACGGCGATGATGCCGACGGCCCACCAGACGGTGTGCGCGTCGAAGAAGGGGAAGGCCGACGAGAGGTTGGCCACCGCGGAGGAGATCGAGACCGCGACGGTCAGCACGTAGTCGACCAGCAGCGCGCTGGCCACGAAGACGCCGGCACGTGGCCCCAGGTTGGTCGACACGACCTCGTAGTCGCCACCGCCGCTGGGATACGCGTGGACGTTCTGGCGGTACGACGCGACCACCGTGAAATAGATGAGCACCACCGCGGCGGCGACCCATGGCCCGTACGAGTAGTACGACAGTCCGCCGAGCGAGAGCACCATGAGGATCTCTTGCGTGGCGTAGGCGTTCGACGACAGCGCGTCCGAGGCGAACACCGGCAGGGCGATGCGCTTGGGCAGCAGCGTCTCGCCGAGGCGGTCACTGCGCAGAGCCCGGCCCACGAGCAGACGCTTGAACACGTCGGTGACCGCCACGCCTGCGAACGATAGGGCCCCGGTGACGCAGCCGCCGCGTCGGTGACGTGTAGCGTGCTGAGCGGCCCCCGGCGGAGCGGGGCAGCACGACCCCGTCCTGCGAGAGAGCGCCGTGCACATCGTCATCATGGGTTGCGGCCGCGTCGGTTCGACGCTGGCCCATACCGTCGAAGGCATGGGCCATTCGGTCGCCGTGGTCGACCAGGAGCCGGCCGCTTTCCGGCGGCTGGGCCCGCACTTCGCCGGACTGACGGTCGCCGGCGTCGGCTTCGACCGCGAGACGCTGCGGGCCGCGGGGATCGAACGGGCCCACGCCTTCGCTGCGGTCTCCAGCGGAGACAACTCCAACATCCTCGCCGCGCGCGTCGCGCGCGAGACGTACGGCGTGGAGAACGTCGTCGCGCGCATCTACGACCCCAAGCGGGCCGAGGTGTACGAACGGCTCGGCATCCCGACCGTCGCGACGGTCTCCTGGACCGCGGTGCAGATGATGCGGCGGCTCCTCCCGCTGGGAGCGCTGGAGGAATGGCGCGATCCCAGCGGCACCCTGGTGGTCGCGGAGGTCCACGTCCACACCGCCTGGGTCGGGACGAAGATCAAGCATCTGCAGCAGCTCGCCGGATGCCGGGTGGCGTTCGTCACCCGCTACGGCGAGGCCATGCTGCCCGACGGTGACACCGTGGTGCAGGAGGGCGACCTGATCCACGTGCTGTTCGGCCACGACGACCGCGACCGGGTCGAGAAGGTCCTGGGCGCACCCCCGATGGTGAACTGATGCGCATCGCCATCGCCGGCGCGGGCAAGGTCGGCCGCTCGATCGCCCGCGAACTCGTCGGGAACGGTCACGACGTCCTCATGATCGACCGGGACCCGACCAAGGCGCGACCCGGGGTGGTCGCCGGGGTCCAGATCCTGCAGGCCGATGCCTGCGAGATCGCGTCGCTGGACGAGGCGGACCTGCCGCACTGCCAGGTCGTCGTCGCCGCCACGGGCGACGACAAGGTCAACCTCGTGCTGTCGCTGCTGGCCAAGACCGAGTACGGCGTCCCCCGCGTGGTGGCCCGGGTGAACCATCCGGAGAACGAGTGGATGTTCGACGAGTCCTGGGGCGTGGACGTGGCGGTGTCCACGCCACGCATGCTGTCCGCGCTGGTCGAAGAGGCCGTCACCGTCGGAGATCTGGTGCGACTGTTCAGCTTCCGTCGCGGCGAAGCGAATCTGGTCGAGATGACGCTCGGCAACCAGGCCCACGTCGTCGGCGGCCGGGTCGGCGACGTCCCGTGGCCACCGGATACCGCCCTGGTCGCGATCGTCCGCGGTCCCCGGGTCATCACGCCGAGCGCGGACGACCCGCTGGAGGTCGGCGACGAGCTGATCTTCGTCGCCGCTGCCGACCAGGAAGCCGCGCTGGCAGAACTGCTGTCGGCTCACTGAGCGGCACGTCACCCTGGCGCATGAGCCGCCGCCGTAAGGCGCGCTCCGCGTGGGGTCAGCGCGACTCGGACTCGGTGTCAGCGGCCGGTGGCGTCCCGGCGGCTTCGGCGACCGCCTGCCGCCGGCGGGCCAACGTCGGGCGCATCAGCAGGTAGGTGATCCACAGCGTGGCCAGGTACACCGGCCAGCCCAGAACGATCTTGGCCGCGCCGAGGGCGGCCACCATGCCCGCGGCGTACAGCGGCCACTGCACCGCTACCCGCAGCAGGAACGAGCCGATCCAGACCAGCGTCGCGAGTTGGGCGGCCCGGTATGCCCGGCGGTCAGCCCGCCAGCCGGCGACGTCACCGGTCAGGCCGCCGACGACGACACCCACCAGCGGCCACCGCACCACCAGTGACACCACGAACACCGCGGCGTACCCGAGGTTGATCAGCAGGCCAGGCAGGAAGAAGTCCTCCGCCTTGCCGGTCCGCGACGCGAAGTACGCCGACACCGCGATGCCGATCACGCCACCGACGATCTGGCGCAGCGGCTGCCGGCGCCAGAGCCGAATGACGGCCACCAGGAATGCCGCCCCGAGTGATGCCCACAACGACGGCGTGAGTTCGCTGGTCGCGACGTAGCAGATGACGAACACCAGCGGCGGGGCAGCCGAGTCGAGCAGGCCGCGCCAGCCTCCCAGGGCCTCGGTCAGCAGCGCCTCGTCCGTCGCCGGCCGCCCCGGCGTCACTCCGCGCCCGTGGCCAGCAGGGTGTAGCGCGGGTTGTACAGCGTCAGTTCGCCGGGTACGCCGGTCACCCGGCCGACGGCCTTCAACGACCGGCCCGGCTCGATCCCGGCGATGCGCCGACGGCCGATCCAGACCAGCGTGACCCGTCCGGAACCGTCGTACAGCTCGGCTTCGAGGGCGGGCGAACCGGCCCGTGGCTGCAAGGTGACCGCCCGCAGCGTGCCGCTCACGGTCATGATGCCGCCCGGCTGACAGCGGGCGATCGCCGTACAGCCCAGGCCCCGGCTGCCTTCCTGCAACTCGTCGGCCTCGGCATCTTCCGCGGTCGCGGTGAGGCGGCCGACGAGTCGCCGCCACGGGCCCTGCCGGCCGGCGAATCGGTCGTCCTGCTCGGTAGCCACCGGTTGTGACGTCACGCGACAAGCGTAGTCCCGCTGTGCCGGCCACCGCCCCGCGGCGGGCGCCGTACCGCACGTCGGCGACAGCGCGGCAATCAGCCGAGGGCGCGCCCAGCCGGCTACCGGATCTCGGTGATCTCCGGGCCGCGCTCGTACGGGTTCAGGTCGCCGGCACCGGCCGGGCCGTCGCCGTCGGCGGATCCGTCGGCGACGGCGTCGGTGGGCAGCCGAAGCGGCAACGGCTCCCCCGGCGGCATGGCCTCGCCGCCGCGGACGACGACGACGTCGCGCACCAGCTGTTCCAGTTCGGCGGCCGCCGCCGGGTCGAGCGCCGCCTGACCGAGGAAGACCGCGCGCAGGAACCAGCGGGGGCCGTCGACGCCGACGAAGCGGGCCGGCTGCACAGCCGGCGACCCGTCCGGCAACTGCGCGGGAACCTGGGTCCGTACCTCCGGTCCGAACGGGCCGGTGACCTCGTCCACGGTGCCGCCGCTGGAGCTGACCTGGCCCCTGATCTCCCGCCGCGCCTCGTCCCAGATCCCCGCGGTGCGAGGGGCCGCGAACGGTTGCAGTTGAACGGCGGAGTCGGCGAGCACCACGGTGACCGCTGTCACCGCGCCGGTCTGCTGGTCGACCTCGACCCGGATCTCGGCACCGGGCACCGCCGGAAGCCGCAGCGCGCCGAGGTCCAGCCGCTCGCGCTGTGGCGCAGCCTCGTCCTCGTCGTACGGACCGGCGCTGCGGTCCGCCGGCCGCGGCGCGGTCGGGCCGGTGCCCGCAGCCTGCGTCACCGCGTCCGGTTCGCCGTCCACGTGATCGTCGTCGAGCTGATCGGGGTCGACGTGATCAGGGTCGATCGGCTCAGCGCCGTCCTGGTGGCGGCGGCGTCGGAACACGGTGAGCTCCTCGTGGGGTTGCCGGGCGTCGGTCGGCCGGCGAGGGCGGGGGGTGACGGGATCGGGCAGCCGGTCCGGGGCAACCGGACTCGGGCGAACCTCCGGCGCGCCGGGCGGTCACACGCTACTCGCGTGGCCTCCGGTGGAGCCGAAGCCTGCCGCGCCACGTTCGGATGCGGACAGCGACTCGACTTCCGTGAAGTGGGCGTGCTCGACCCGCTGCACCACCAGCTGGGCGATGCGGTCACCCCGGTGCAGGTGCACCGTGCTGCGGGGATCGAGATTGACGATGCTCACCTGGATCTCGCCGCGGTACCCGCTGTCGATGGTGCCCGGAGCGTTCACCAGGCTCACGCCGTGGCGTGCCGCCAGGCCACTGCGCGGATGGACGAAGCCGGCGTACCCCGCCGGGATCGCCACGGCCACCCCCGTCGGCACGAGCGCCCGCTCCCCCGGCGGCAGGACGACGTCGATCGTGGTCATGAGGTCCGCACCGGCGTCACCGTCGCGGGCGTACGCCGGCGGCGGCAGCCCGGGATCGAGCCGAAGCAGCGGCACGTCGACCGCCGAAACCGGAAGCTCGCCCATCACCGGTGCACCCTAGCCAGTGGTCCGGCGGCCCGCCCCGAGGTCGACCTGGCAGGCTGCCGGTCATGGCCGGGTCGGGAGCGCAACGCGCCACGGGCGCCGCGCGCGACGACGTCGACGGCCGGGACGTCGACGGCCGGGACATCGACGGCCGGGACATCGACGACCGGGACGCCGAGGGCCGGGACGGCGTCGAGGTCCTCTACGCCGAGCGACTCGTTCCGGCCTGGTGGCTCTGGCCGATCACCTTCGGCCTCGCCGCAGTCCTGGCCGTGGCATACGGCTACGCGTACGGCGTGGCCGTCGGCGTCGTGATCGTCGTCGCCGTGCAAGCCGCGTTGGTCGCCGCGATCCTGGCGACCGCGGTCGTCGTACGGGTCGACGATCGGGTCTTCCGGGCGGGCCGGGCGCGACTGCCGCTGCGGTACGTCGGCCGCGTGCGGGCCCTGGATCCGCAGGCAGCCGCGCTCGCACGGGGGCGCGGCGCGGACGTCTCGGCGTACTTCGTGCTGCGGACCTGGTCCACCTCGACCGCTGTCGAGGTGGAGATCACGGATCCGGCCGACCCGCACCGCAGCTGGCTGGTGTCGACGCGGCATCCGCACGCGGTCGTGGCGGCCCTGACCGCCGCCCGGCACGCCGCGATCGGGCCGCGCCCGGACTCCGACGGCTCCGACGATCCGTCGACCGGGGAAGCCGCGCTGCCGGACGCGGGATCCGTGCCGGTGCGGCAGGATGGCGGCGACAGCCCAGACGACGCCCTGCCGGCGTCCGGCAACGCGGGCGAGCGCGACGACACCGAGGGCTGAGACCACCCGACACGCGGTACCGCCGGTCAGCCGGGGCCGCCCAGGAAGGACGACGCGATGGCGGACAAGCGGGACCTGATCAAGATCGCGGCACCGATCGCGGCGATCGCGGCGACGTGGGGCGCACGACAGGCTCTCGGCGCTGGCTACCGCAAGGCCACCGGTACACCGCCGCCGCGCAACGAGGACATCGAGGTGCCGCTGCGCAAGGTCCTGATCTTCGCCGTACTCAGCGCGGTGGCCGCCAGCGTCGCCAACGTCCTGATCACGCGCGCCGTCACTCGGGCCACCGCCACGGCCACGTCCAGCCACAACCCGGCCGCCCAGAGCTCGTAGCAGCAGCGCTCACAGCAGCAGAGCTGTTGGTAGAGCAGTCCACGTAGCTGCGCCCGCTGCCGCCGAAGCCGGACCGGCAGCGGCCGTCAGTCGGTGCCTCGCCGGCCGCCGCGAGCCAGGCAACTGCGGGCTGCAGCGTCAGCGCCGATCGCTGCTGGTCAGGCGGCGCACTCGCGGCAGATCAGTTCGCTGCCGCGCTCCTGGGCCAGCTGGCTGCGGTGATGCACCAGGAAGCAGCGCGAGCACGTGAACTCGTCGGCCTGGCGTGGCAGGACGCGCACGGTCAGGCTCTCGTCGGACAGGTCGGCGCCGGGAAGTTCCAGTGACTCCGCAAGCTCGGCCTCGTCGACATCGACAACTGCCGAGGACTTGTCCACCCGGCGAGCCTTCAGCTCCTCGAGGCTGTCCTCAGCCAACTCGTCGTCGGTCTTGCGTGGTGCGTCGTAGTCGGTGGCCATCGCCGGGCTGCTCCCAGATCGGGTCGTTCGAGTCGTTCGGTGCGAGCGGTCAACGCCCGGCCTGGCGGATTCATGCCCTACCGGGGCCCGCATTGTGCACCACGATCCGGGCCACCGGCGGCAGGACCGCAACCGCCACGCCCACGCGTCGAGTATGGGTTGGCCGCAGCGGTCATCGGCGGGGGACGTACCGCCGGTTCGGCGGCCACCGATGGGATGCTGCAGCGCGGCCCGCCGGGCCGCGTCAGGAAGGAGCGGAGCGCCGGTGCCCGTGTACGCGCTGGGGGACAGCGTCCCCGCCATCCATCCGGAGGCCTGGGTCCATCCCGATGCGGTCGTCATCGGAGCTGTGACCATCGGACCGGAGTCCACGGTGTGGCCCGGGGCGGTGCTGCGCGGTGACGCCGGCACCATCCGGATCGGCGCCCAGACCTCGGTGCAGGACGGCACCGTCGTGCACTGCACGAGTGAGCTGCCGACCGTGGTCGGCGACCGCTGCGTGGTCGGCCACCGGGTCCATCTCGAAGGGTGCACGATCGAGGACGACTGCCTGATCGGGTCGGGTTCGGTCGTCCTGCACCGGGTCGTCGTACGGGCCAACGCCCTGGTCGGCGCGCAGGCCCTCGTCCCCAATGGCACCGAAGTCCCCAGCCGCGCGATGGCGCTGGGCGTACCGGCCCGGATCCGGCCGGACGCCGTGGCGGTCGGCGCGTTCCGTGACGGTGCAGCGCACTACGTGGAACGCGGCCACCTCTACCGGGCGCAGCTGCGGCGGCTGGACACCTGACGCCTCAGTCCTCGTCCGCGCCGAGGTCGCACAGCAGGTCGTGCAGCGGCCCGGCCAGGCCGGGCGCCGCCGCCAGCACCAGCTCCTCACCGGCCGGCATCCCCCGCAGGCCCATCACCTGCGCTCCGGCAGCCGTCGCCACCACCTGACCGGCGGCGAGGTCCCACGGCTTCAAGCCCTTCTCCCAGTAGGCGTCCAACCGGCCGTCGGCGACCCAGCAGAGGTCGACCGAGGCAGCGCCCACCCGACGCACGTCACGGACGCGCGGCAGTACGGCGCCGATCACCCGACCCTGCGACTGCCGCCGCTGCTCGGTGTAGCCGAAGCCGGTACCGACGAGGGCCGCGGCCAGCTCCGGCGGCCGGCCGACCTGCAGGGCGCGCCGGCCGTCCCCCGCCAGCCGCCACGCACCGCGACCCCGGACGCCGACGTACGTCTCTGCCACCGCCGGACAGTGCACCACGCCGACCGCCGGCTGCCCGTCGACCTCGGCCGCGACCGACACGGCCCACACCGGGTGTCCGTACAGATAGTTGACGGTGCCGTCCAGCGGGTCGACCACCCACCGCACGCCGGACGTGCCGAGCCGCTGCCCGCCCTCCTCCCCGAGCAGGCCATCGTCCGGGCGGGCCCCCAGCAGCCGGCTGACCAGCAGCTCCTCGCTGCGGCGGTCCATCGCGGTCACCACGTCGGTCGGCGAGGACTTCGTATCCACCGGGAGGTGGTCGGGCCGGGCCAGCAACAGCTCGCCGGCGGCACGGGCCGCCTCGAGGGCCAGCGCGGACAACTCGTCGAGTAGGCCGTCGCCGGCGCCCTGAATCACCCGGACAGTGTGGCCGGTCCGGCCTCGCCGACGGCCGGCAGTCGCCCGGCCGGGTTGGGGCAGCACGACGCCGGGCACCGGTCCGGTGCCGGGCCCCCGGGGCTGAGGGCCCGCCGGGCGCCGCCGGCGGTGCGTTCGAGGACCAGCTCGCGCACCATGCCGGCGAAGCGCGCATCGGTGCCCGGTGTGCTGGCGCGAGCGAAGGCCATGCCGGCCGCGCGGCACCGCTGCGCGGCGACCGTGTCGAGGTCCCAGACGACCTCCATGTGGTCGCTGACGAAACCGATCGGTACGACGACCACCGCGTCCGTGCCGGTCTGCGCCAAGGCATCGATGCGGTCGTTCACGTCCGGCTCCAGCCACGGCACGCGGGGCGGCCCGGACCGGGACTGGAACACCAGCTCCCAGCCGTAGTCCATCCCGGTCTCGGCGTTGACCCGGCGCGCGACCAGGGCCGCGACAGCCTGGTGCTGGGCGACGTACGCCCCGCCCGCCGGGCCACAGACCGCGGCGGCGGCCACCGGCAGCGAGTGCGTGGCGAACAGCAGCCGGACCTGGCTGGATCCGCTTGGCAGCCCGGCCAGGGCGGCGAGGGTCGAGTCGACGAACGGCTCGACGAAGCCCGGGTGGTCGAAGTACTGCCGCAACCGGTCGACCGTGGGCGGCTGCAGCCCCGCGGCCCGCACGACGCCGAGCGCGGCGGCGAGTTCCTCGCGGTACTGCCGGCAGCCGGAGTACGACGAATAGGCACTGGTGACGAACGCCAGCACCCGGCGCGAACCGGCCGTCGCCAACGCGGTCAGCGTGTCGGCAAGGAACGGCTCGGCGTGCCGGTTCCCCCAGGCCACCGCCAGGCCCAGGTCGCTGACCTTGGCCTGGATCGCTGCCAGCAGCCGCCGGTTCGCCGCGTTGAGCGGCGAGACGCCGCCGACTGCCTCGTACTGGGCAGCCACCGCCGCCAGGCGCTCCGGCGGGACGTCGCGGCCGTGCGTCACGTGGCGCAGGAACGGCAGGACGTCGGCCATCCGCTCCGGTCCCCCGAACGACACCAGCAGCAACGTGTCGTACGGCTCGGCCGGCAGCTGCGTCATGGCCCGATCATCGGCGTCGCGCGGGGCGCCGGTGCGGGCGGGTCCGCGGTCGCCGTCGTACGGTCGAGCCGTCGCCGGTCGCGCCCGCACGGTGCGGCCGCCGTACCAGGTTCGGTCCGCCGAACCACCGCCGGTCCGCGGATCCAGCGGCCAACGCGCCCGGGGACCGGGGGTTGCTGGATTCCGCCCCGGCGACGGGCAAGACTGGCGCCTGATCGCCGTCCGGATACGCCGGACGTCCCCCGTCCCGGGCGCCCGGAAGGAGTCGGCATGCGGGAACTCACCTACGTGCGGCTGACCGACGACGGTGCCGGGCTACTCCTGACCGCGGCCGACGGCGACGGTCAGGAGTATCGCGTCGCCCTCGACGAGCGGCTGTCCGCGACGCTGCGCCGCGACCGGAACCGTGCTGCGCAACCGGTCACCGAACCGCTGCGTCCCCGCGACATCCAGGCGCGCATCCGCGCCGGTGCGACCGCGGAGGAGGTCGCGGAGCTGGCCGGCTTGCCGGTGGAGCGGGTCCGGCGTTACGAAGGGCCGGTCCTGGCCGAGCGCGAATGGGTCGCCGGCCAGGCTCGCAGCTGCGTGCTGCGGCGCCCGGAAGGCGCGGTAGCGCTGGAGGACGTCGTCACCGCGCGGCTGCAGCAGCGCGGCGTCGATCCGGAGGACGTGCGCTGGGACGCCTGGCGGCGGGACGACGGGTTGTGGACCGTCCTGGTCGCCTACCCGGCCGCCCAGGGCGACCGGGTCGCGACCTGGGTGTACGACACCGCCGGACGGACCCTGGTCGCCGAAGACGACGATGGCCGCTGGCTGACCGAGGACCCGGCGGCCGACGAGGACCGTCGGCACCTCGTCGCGGTGCCCGCTGCCACCGATGAGCCGCCGTTGCTCGACCCCGACCTGCTCGCGCCGTGGACGTCCCCGATCACCGAGGCGCCGCCGGAGCAGGCGGCCGAGACCGGGGCGGCGTACGACGTGCCGGCCGATCCGGCCGAGGCCGGTGCGACGCACGACACGGTGCCGGTCGCCCGGCGGCGAGCGGCCCGCAAGGCCAAGCGCAGCAGCGTCCCGACCTGGGACGAGATCCTCTTCGGATCGGGCCGCCCGGACGAGTGACCGGCCAGGCAGCCAGGGTCAAAGGCCCCGGCAGCCGGGGTCACGCTCCCCAGCGGCCCCGAAGCGCACGGGCCCAGGCGGACCAGGGTCACGGGCCCCACAGCAGCAGGGGTACGGCGTACTCCGCTTCGCTCAGCGCGCCGTGCTGGCCCCGAAGCCCGGAGATGACCGGATCGGTCCGCGGGCTGGCCAGCACGACCTGCCCGCGGGCGATGGCGATGACGTCGCCGATGCGGTCGACGAGGCCGGGTTCCACCTCGCCGAACAGTCCCCGGGCGACCGCGTCGTCGCGGCTGAGGACATCGGCCAAGCCCGCCAGCCGTTCCTGCCACGCGGCGACCAGGTCGGCTGCCGCACCGGGCCGCGCATAGCCGTAGCGCGCCCGCGGCTCGCCCGCCAACACCGCCAGACCCTCGTTGAGCGCCGGGTCGGCGTCCAGATCCACCCGCTCGGAGTCCGGGCAGTCGACCATGCCGTGGTCGGCGGTCAGCACGATACGGGTCGCCGGACCGACTGCGGCACAGAGCAGTTCAACGAACCGGTCGACCAGGGCGAGCTCGGTGCGCCAGTGCTCGGAGTCCTGGCCGTGGACGTGACCGGTCTTGTCCAGGTCCCCCAGGTAGACGTACACCAGTGACCGGCCCGGCGCCGCCAGCGCCGCACACACCTCGCCCACCCGTTCACCCAGGCCGTCCGCGCCGCGGTACCGCGCACCGCGCAACGCGGCGCGGGTCAGTCCGGACTGTTCGAACGATCGCGGCGATACCGTCGTCACCGCCACTCCGGCCGCGGCGACTCGTTCCAGCACAGTGGGTTCCGGCTGCGTGGCGATGGGGTTGGGATCGTCGCGCCAGCCCAGCGGCGACAGCGTGCGGTCAGCTTCAGGCAGCCAGAAGACGGTGCCGACCAGGCCGTGCGCGCCGGGCGGCAGGCCGGTGCCGAGCGACCCGAGCGACACCGTCGTGGTCGACGGGAAGCCGGTCGACAGGCCCGAAGCCCATGAGGTCAGCCCGGACAGCACCGGGGTGATCGCCGTATGACGCTGCAAGGCGACGCGGCCGAGCCCGTCGACCAGGATCACCACCACGCGGTCCGCGTCGCCGAGGCCCAGCACGTCGGCGTACCCGCGCACCCCCAGCCCGGCGGCGACCGACGGCAGGAGTTCGGCGATGGTGCCGGCGCCGTACGGCGGGAGCCGCAGGTCGGTCACGCCAGCCGACGGCCGGTGGCAGCCGACAGGGCCGCGGCGAACAGCAGCGCCTGCGCCACCACGTCACTGCCGTCGGCCGCGTCGGAGACCCGCAGCGACAGATCATCGTTGCTGGCGGTCCCGGTGTAGCCGTGGTCGGCCTCGCAGTCCGGGTCGCCGCACGACGCCGGTTCCAGGTCGATCCGGCTGACCGCGCCCCAGCCGATGGTCAGCACCAACTCCCGCAACGGCCCGCCGGCGCGGAACCCCGCCGGTTCGGCGACCACCCGGGTCACCACCACCGAGTCGACCCGGTCCAGCCGGACCGCCTCCGTGGAGGCGGTGGCATACGGGACCGGCGAGGAGTCGTCGGCCGGGTGTTCGTCGGTGTGCCCCACGATGAGCCGGGTCGGGGTCAGCGCCAGGACCGTCACGTGGCGGCGCAGCTCGTCGTGGTCGAACGTGGCCTCGTGGTGGACGACGTACGACGTCACCGGTTCCTGCGCGAGCGCGGTCCCCAAGGAGTCCGAGACCAGGTCGGGGTAGTAGCCGCTGCGCTCGATATCGGTCCGCAGCTGCTCGCCGAGCGCGGTGAGTTCGGTCATGCCGCGATCCTCCCACCGTGCCCGCCCGATGCCGAACGGTGCACAACCGCGCTTCAGCCGTCGCGACGCCACCGGGCCCCGGCAGCGCCTCGCCGGTTGCCTGATCAGCCGGTTGTCGTGATCAGCCGGTTACCGTGACCACATGGACGATGAGCGAGCGTGCCGCGGATCCCGCCGGTGAACCCCGCCTTCGTGGTCGTCGGCGACGTCATGAGCGACATCGTCGTCCTGCTCGAGGACGCGCCCGATTCCGGCAGCACCCGCGACGCTCGTATCCGCACCCGCGGCGGCGGGTCCGGCGCGAACACCGCGGCCTGGCTCTCGCACGAAGGCCACGCGACCGCCTACGTCGGCAAGGTCGGTGACGACGGCCTCGGGCAGCACGCCAAGCGCGACCTCGCTGCCTGCGGAGTGGACGTCCACATCGCGGTGGATCCGTTGGAGCACACCGGAACCTGCGTGGTGCTGGTCGGTCCGGACGGCGAGCGCACGATGCTGCCGGACGCCGGCGCGAACGGCTCGCTGACCCCGGCAGACCTGCCGGAGCCGTTGTTCGTCGGTGGCGCGCACCTGCACCTGTCCGGCTACACGCTGCTGCACGAGGGATCCCGGATGGCGGGGCTCGCTGCGCTCGACCAGGCCCGCCGCCGCGGCATGACCGCCAGCGTGGACCCCTCCTCGTTCGGGCCGCTGCGCGACATCGGCGTGGCGCGCTTCCTGTCGTGGGTGGACGGCGTCGACCTCCTGCTGGCCAACCGGGAAGAGGCCTGCGCGCTGGCCGGCGAGCCGGATCCGGAGACTGCCGGCCGGTCCCTCGCCGAGTCGTTCGGGACCGTCGTGGTGACGCTCGGCCCTGACGGAGCGCTGTGGCTGACCCGGGGCGCCGCGACGGTCAGCGCGCCGACGCTGGCGGTCGACGTGGTCGACACCACCGGGGCCGGCGACGCCTTCACCGCTGGTCTGCTGCCGGCCTGGGTGGACGGCGCCGAGCCTGCGCTGGCCCTCGCGATGGGCAACCGGCTGGCCAGCCGTGCGGTGTCGACCGTGGGCGCGCGGCCCTGAGCGCGGCACGCCGGGATATCCCCAGCTGACCGCGCGGCCGGAGACGTCGGGGACAATCGGCGCACGGTGGCGCTACGGCGACTGCCAACCTGCCCCGAGCCGAGGAGGCCGCAACCGATGGCCCGCCGGACCACCCCCCCACCGGCCGACGTCCCCGAGCGGATCGTCGACGTGGACGTCGCCGACGAGATGCGCGGGTCGTTCCTGGAGTACGCCTACTCCGTCATCTACTCCCGGGCGCTGCCGGACGCGCGCGACGGGCTGAAGCCGGTGCAGCGCCGCATCCTGTTCCAGATGGCCGAGATGGGCCTGCGACCCGACCGTGGCCACGTCAAGAGCGCCCGCGTCGTCGGCGAGGTCATGGGCCGGTTGCACCCGCACGGCGACAGCGCCATCTACGACGCGCTGGTCCGCATGGCGCAGGGATTCTCGCTGCGCCTGCCGCTGATCGATCCGCACGGCAACTTCGGTACGCCCGACGACGGTCCGGCGGCCATGCGCTACACCGAGTGCCGGCTCGCCGAACCGGCGACGGCGATGACCGTCGGCCTCGACGAGGACGTCGTCGACTTCGTACCCAACTACGACGGCCAGGAGCGGGAGCCGGTCGTGCTCCCCGCGGCGATCCCGAACCTGCTGGTCAACGGTGCCTCGGGGATTGCCGTCGGCATGGCCACCACGATGCCGCCGCACAACCTCGGCGAGGTCGTGGCAGCAGCGCGCTACCTGCTCACACACCCCCGGGCCGGCCTGGACGACCTGCTCCGCTTCATCCCCGGCCCGGACCTTCCCACCGGCGGCATCGTGACCGGACTCGACGGCATCCGGGAGGCCTACGCGACCGGGCGGGGCGCGTTCCGGATCCGGGCGCGCGCCCGGGTCGAGCAGGTCAGCGCTCGCCGCCGCGGCATCGTCATCACGGAACTGCCGTACACGGTCGGCCCGGAGAAGGTCATCGAGAAGATCACCGAGCTGGTCCGCAGCAAGAAGCTGCAGGGCATCGCCGACATCACCGACCTCACCGACGGCGAGCACGGCCTGCACCTGGTGGTCGAGGTGAAGAACGGTTTCCATCCCGAAGCCGTGCTCGAGCAGCTGTACCGGTTGACGCCGCTGGAGGACTCGTTCTCGATCAACAACGTGGCCCTGGTCGACGGGCAGCCGCGCACGTTGTCGTTGCCACAGCTGCTGCAGGTCTTCCTGGACCATCGCAGCGACGTCGTACGGCGCCGCACCGTGTACCGCCGAGCCCGCGCCAGCGACCGGCTGCACCTGGTCGAGGGGCTGCTGGTCGCCATCCTCGACATCGACGAGGTGATCGCGGTGATCCGCTCCAGCGACGACACGGCCGCCGCGCGGGAGCGGTTGCGACAGGTCTTCGACCTCAGCGAGGTGCAGGCGACGTACATCCTGGACATGCCACTGCGGCGGCTGACCCGCTTCTCCCGGATCGAGCTCGAGCAGGAGCAGGAGCAGTTGCGGACGACGATCGCCACGCTGACGGAAATCCTCGACGACGACCGCCGGCTGCGGAAGGTCGTGTCCGACGAACTGGCCGAGGTCAGCAAGGCCTACGCCACCCCACGCCGGACCGTGCTGCTGGAGTCCGTCGGGGCCGTGGCGAGCCCGGCGACCCCGCTGGAGGTCACCGACGATCCGTGCTGGGTGCTGCTGTCCTCGACGGGGCTGCTGGCACGGACCACCACCGCCGAGCCGATCCCGGCCACTGGGGCGCGCACCGCGCACGACGTGACGGTGTCCGCGGTCCGAACCACGGCGCGAGGCCACGTCGGAGTGGTGACGACTGCCGGCCGGGTGCTGCGGCTGCCGGTGCTCGAACTGCCGGCGCTGCCGCCCACCGCCGACCGTCCCGCGCTGTCCGGGGGCGCACCGCTCGGCGCGCTGCTGGACCTGCCGGCCGGTGAACAGGGCATCGCGCTGACCTCGCTGGCTGAGCAGTCGGCCGGTCTCGCGCTGGGGACGCGGTCCGGGATCGTCAAGCGCGTCGTGCCCGACGTACCGGCCAACAAGGACGACTGGCCGGTGATCCGGCTCGACGCCGGGGACGCCGTCGTGGGCGCGGTCGAACTGGACAGCGGCGAGGAGGACCTCGTCTTCGTGAGCTCGGACGCGCAACTGCTGCGCTTCAGCGCCGCCACAGTCCGGCCACAAGGCCGGTCGGCGGGCGGGGTCGCCGGGATCAAGCTGGCCGCGGGGGCGGTGGCCGTGCACTTCACCGCGGTACGACCAGCCGACGCGGCCGTCGTGGTCACGCTCGCCGGTTCGGCGGCGGCGCTGCCGGGCACCGATCTGGGGTCGGTCAAGGTCACGCCGTACGCCGTCTACCCGCCGAAGGGCCGGGCCACCGGAGGGGTGCGGTGCCATCGGTTGCTGCGCGGACAGGACGGTCTGGTCCTGGCCTGGGTCGGCATCGGTCCCCCGCTGGCGGCAACCGCCGCCGGCCGGCCGGTCGACCTGCCGGAACCGGATTCGCGACGAGACGGATCAGGGACGGCGCCGGCGCAGCCGGTGGCCGCGGTCGGAGGACAGCTGTGAGTATCGCCACGATGGCCGGCGCGACGACGAACGTGCCGGCGCAAGGGCAGCCGCCGTCCTGCAGCGCTGCGGCCGCGTTGCTCGACGAGCCGCTGGTCGCCACCGCACCGGTGGCCAGCGCCTGGGTCGTCCTCGAGCAGGCCGGTCCGTGGGGGCGGCAGGCGTTGCAGAGCAGCCACCTGGACGCCGAACTCGGCGAGGCGCTGGCCAAGGCCAGCGACGGCACCGGGACCACGATCCTGCTGGCACGCCGGCCGGGCCGGCACGCCGACGACCACAGCCCAGACCACACCACTGACCGGGACGCCGCTGTCGCTGCGGACCCCGGTACCGACCGTGCAGTCAGCCGTGCTGGCGGCGGCACCGACCGCGAAGGCCCGGGTGTCGGGCGGTCCACGGCCGGCGCGCGCCGGGTGTGGGTCGCCCACACCGCCCCCGGCGGGATGCGGATGCGGGAGGCGATGATCACCGACCCCGCCGAGCTGCTCGGATGGGACTTCGCCGCCATCGCCCGCGGTGAACTGCCCCCGGTGGGGCGGCGTACCACCGAGCCGGTGATGTTCGTGTGTACCAACGCCCGGCGCGACGTGTGCTGCGCCCTGGCCGGGTTGCCGCTGGCTCGCGACCTGGCGGCCGATCCGCTGCTGGCGGAACGGATCTGGGAGGCGTCGCACATCGGCGGCCACCGGTTCGCACCGACCGTGCTCGTCCTGCCGCACGGCACCGTGCACGGCCGGCTGGACAGTGCGTCCGCCCGGGCCCTGCTGAGCGCGGTCGACTCCGGCGAGCTGCCGCTGGAGCACTACCGCGGCCGGTCGTCGTTCCGTCGCCCGCTGCAGGCCGCTGAGTTCGCCGTACGCCGGGCGCATCCGCGGACACGTATCGACGACCTGGACGTGCTGCTGGTACGTCCGACCGGGGTGGTCTCCTCGGCGCCGGCAGGGCCGGCGCCCGGGCCGACGCCACCGTTGTGCCGCACCGAGGTCCGGCACCGCGACGGCCGTGCCTGGCGGGTCGACGTCGTCCGCACCGTCGCCGCGCCGCCACGGCCGGAGTCGTGCGGCAAGGCCGACGTCATGCCGGAGGTGTTCGTCGCGGCCACGCCGCGACGGATCCCCGACTGGTGCTGAGCTGCCGGCCTCGCCGGATCCCCGATCGGGGCTGAGCCATCGGGATCGTGCCGCGTCACGATCGCGCCAGGGTGCGCTCAGGCCGGCGGTGTCCCGCGGCTGATCTTCAGCATCGTGTCGCGGTCGTGGTGGGTGGTCCGGGGCCGCCCGTACAACGCGCCGAGTTCCTGCTCGGCGACGTCGATCGCCTGCCAGCCCGGCAGGTCCACCACGGCCACGCCGCGCTCGGCCAGTAGCGCATCGATGGCGGCCGGCTCCGGCGACGCCGGCCGCGGCAGACCGGCAGCATCGGCCAGCAAGGAGGCGACAGAGGCCGCGGCATCCTTCTTGTTGGTGCCGATGATCCCGGTGGGCCCTCGCTTGATCCAGCCGGCGACGTACTCGCCCGTCACCACCGCGCCATCGCGCAGCACCCGGCCGTCCTCACTGGGCACGACGTTGCGGTCCGCGTCGAACGGCAGGCCGGCCAACGGGATCCCCCGGTAGCCGACGGAGCGGACCACCAGCTGGGCGGGCACCGTCTCGATCACCCCGGTACCGCGGACCGCGCCGTTCTCGTCCAGCTCGGTGCGTTCCACCACGACGCCCTCGACGCGGTCCACGCCCACGATCTCCACCGGCCGCGACCAGAACCGGGCGTGGATACGGCGGGGCCGCCCGGCCGGAGCACGAGCCGACCATTCGGCCAGGACGTCGACGTTGCGCACCGCGACCCGGTTGGCGGCCAACGCCGCCCGGGACGCGTCGTCCAGTTGCAGATCGTGTTCCAGCACGACCGGGTCCGCCTCGACCAGTTCGCCGAGTTCCCGCAGTTCCTTGGTGGTGAAGGTGGCGTGCACCGGCCCGCGGCGGCCCAGCAGATACACGTCGGTGATCGTGCTGCGGGCCAGCTGGTCCAAGACGTGCTGCGGCATGTCGGTGTGATCGAGTTCGGGGACCGTCTTGGCGAGCACCCGGGTCACGTCGACCGCCACATTGCCGACCCCGACGACGACGGCCGCGTTGGCGTGCGCGAGGGCATCCTCGATCAGCTCTCGCGGGGCCTCCGGATGGCCGCAGTACCAGGCCACCAGATCGGTGGCGGCGATGCTGCCCACGAGATCCTCACCAGGGATGCCGAGCCGTCGGTCGCGAGCCGCGCCGTAGGTGAAGACGATCGCGTCGTAGTGGTCGTGCAGCTCCGCGACGGTGACGTCGCGGCCCACCTCGACGTTGCCGAGGAACCGCACCGTCGGGTGGTCGAAGACCTTCTCCAGCGTGCCCCGCACCGACCGGATACTCAGGTGGTCCGGAGCGACGCCGTACCGCACCAGGCCGAACGGGGCGGGCAGGCGATCGAAGATGTCGACGCTGTGGGCGCCGTCGGCGGTCAGCGCATCGGCTGCATAGATGCCGGACGGGCCGGCTCCGACGATGGCCACACGGAGAGCACGGTCTGCCACGGGGCTCCTCACGGGACGGGATTGCCGCCGCCGCTCGGGGCGGCGGGGCCGTCCCCGGGCCGGTGGTGGCCCAGCCGGGCGAGCGTAGCGGCAGGCCGGTGCGACCGGCCGTCGTGGCCAGCTGTGGCCCGGCTAGCCTGTCGGCCCATGGTCACCTCCCCTGCATCGGCCAACGGCGACACGGCCTTTCCGCGCGATGCCTTCGCCGACGTCCTGGCCGCCAACGAGACCTACGCCGCCCGGTTCGGCGGCACCGGCCTGACCGGGCGGGCGGCCCGCGGACTCGCCGTCGTCACCTGCATGGACTCCCGGATCGACCCGCTGGGGATCCTCGGCATGTCCGCGGGCGACGTGAAGATCCTGCGCAACGCCGGCGCGCGGGTGACCGATGACGTGCTGCGCACGCTGGTCCTGGCCAGCTACCTGCTCGGGGTCGAGCGGGTGCTGGTCATGCCGCACACGGACTGCAAGATGGCCAGCGCAAGCGAGGCGGAGATCCACGCGACCATTGCGCAGCAGTACGGCGTGGACACCCGCAGCCTGGAGATCCGTACTGTCAGCGACCAGCAGGCGACGTTGGCCGGTGACCTGCAACGGATCCGCAGCTACCCGTTCCTGCCCCAACAGCTGGTCGTCGCCGGTGCGGTGTACGACGTGGCGACCGGCGCGCTGCGGCCCGCAGACCTGTAGCCGCCGCGCCACGCGCCAACGAGGTCGGCCGGGCGGGCCCCGTCCACGTCAGGCGCTAGAGGTCGAGTCGGGACCGGTCCATCGTCGCGGCCCCCGCCACGATGAACTCCTTGCGGGGGGCCACCTCGCTGCCCATGAGCAGGCTGAAGACCTCACCGGCGGCGTCGGCGTCGGCCGCGGTGATCCGCCGCAGCGTGCGGGATCCGGGGCTCATCGTCGTCTCGCGTAGCTGGGCGGCGTCCATCTCCCCCAGGCCCTTGTAGCGCTGCACCGGATCCTTGACGCGCCGGCCCTGGCTGCCCGCCTCGGCGAGGACCCGCTGCAGTTCGTTGTCGCTGTAGGTGTATCGGACCTCGTTGCGTTTGCCTCCGCCGCCGACGATCTCGACACGATGCAGCGGCGGGACCGCCGCGAAGACTCGCCCGGCTTCCAGCAGCGGCTGCAGGTACCGGTGCATGAGGGTGAGCAACAGGCACCGGATGTGGGAGCCGTCGACGTCGGCGTCGGCCATCAGGATCACCTTCTGGTAGCGGGCCGACTCCAGGTCGAAACTACGGCCCGAGCCGGCACCGACGACCTGGATGATCGACGCGCATTCGGCGTTCTTCAGCATGTCGCCGACCGACGACTTCTGGACGTTCAGGATCTTCCCCCGGATCGGTAGCAGCGCCTGGAACTCGCTGTCCCGCGCCATCTTCGCCGTGCCCAGCGCGCTGTCTCCCTCGACGATGAACAGCTCGGTGCGTTCGACGTCGTCGCTGCGGCAATCGACCAGCTTCGCCGGCATGGCCGAGGACTCCAGGGCGGTCTTGCGGCGCTGCACGTCGCGGTGGGCCCGCGCGGCGACGCGCGCGCGCATCGCGCCGACCACCTTGTCGAGAGTGGCCCGCACGATCGCCTTGTCGCCGCGAGGCGGCGTGGCGATCCAGGCCCCGAGTTCCCTGGTGACGACGTGGGAGACGATGCGGCTGGCCGCCGGCGTACCGAGGATCTCCTTGGTCTGCCCTTCGAACTGCGGTTCGGCGAGCCGGACCGTCACCACAGCGGTGAGCCCCTCGGTGACGTCGTCCTTGGACAGCCGTTCCTCGCCGTTGCGCACCAGTTTCGAGTTCTTGACCGCGTCGTTGAGTACGCCGACCAACGCCCGTTCGAAGCCCGCGACGTGGGTGCCGCCCTTGGGCGTGGCCACGACGTTGACGAAGGACCGGATGTCCGCGTCGTAGCCGGTCGACCACTGCAGCGCGACATCGACGCCGAGTTCGCGCTCCACCGCTTGGGAGACAAGGTGACCGGCACGGTCGAGCACCGGCACGGTCTCGTGGAAGTGCCCGGTCCCGGTCAGTCGCAGCACGCCGGTGACCGGCTCTCCGTCGGCGAGGGCGACGACGAAGTCCGACAGCCCGCCGTCGTGCCGGTGTTCCTCGACCACGGGGTCGCCCGGGCCGCGTTCGTCGCGCAGCGCGATGGTGAGACCGGGCACCAGGAACGTCGTCTGCCGCACCCGTTCCCGGACGCCGTCGAGGTCGTAGCGGGCGTCGCCGGTGAAGATCTGCGGGTCGCGCCACCAGCGCACGCGGGTCCCGGTCGGGTGCCCGGTCCGCCGGCGCGGCACGGTGCCGATCACCCGCAGCCCGCTGCGCCGGGTGAACTCCGCGTCGGGCCCGTCGCCGTCGAAGACGCCCGGGACGCCCCGGCGGAAGGAGATCGCGTGGGTCTTGCCGTCCCGGTCGACCTCGACGTCGAGCCGCGCGGACAACGCGTTGACCACCGACGCCCCGACGCCGTGCAGTCCCCCGGAGGCGCCGTACGAACCGCCGCCGAACTTGCCGCCCGCGTGCAGCTTCGTCATCACCACTTCGACGCCGCTGAGCCGGGTCTTCGGCTCGACGTCGACCGGGATGCCGCGACCGTCGTCACGTACCTCGACCGATCCGTCGGCGGCCAGCACGACCTCGACTGCGTGGCAGTGCCCGGCGAGGGCCTCGTCGACGGAGTTGTCCAGGATCTCCCACAGGCAGTGCATGAGCCCACGGCCGTCGGTCGACCCGATGTACATGCCCGGCCGCTTGCGCACCGCCTCGAGACCTTCGAGGACGGACAAGTGCTTGGCGGAGTACGCCGAGCCCCCGCGCGCGGCGGCACGCCGCCGCGGCTTCTCCACCGGGTCGGCCGACTCCACACTCACGCGGGTCAGGCTAGCCGCGGCACCGACACGTCCCGACCCGCCGCGCGCACCGCTGCGGTGATCTCCCGCACTGCCGGCCCGGCGCAGCACCGGCACCGGCATCCGCGACCGGGCCAGATCCAGGGACACGCCCGACGGGTGAGGTGACTCACACCGCGTCGAGCTGGTTACAGGAGAGTAAAGGCGCTGGTCATGGGAAGGACCGCACCGGATGCTGCTGTCAGCCGACGGCGAACCTGGCCGAATGGGAGACCCGGGAACGAATCCGGGGTGTCACTATGTTGACTCGGGTGCAGGACCTGCCGGGCGTGGTGCCCGCCGGTCCGTGAGGAGGAGCTCATGACGCAGACGCTGGCCCCCACGACATCGACGCTGTCGGCCCTGGACCGCTGCGACCGCTGCGGAGCACAGGCCTACGTGCGCGTGGCGCTCACGGCCGGTGGAGAGCTGCTCTTCTGCTCGCACCACTACGCCGAGCACGGCGCGGCACTGAAGGACAAGGCCGCCTCCATCCTCGATGAGACCCACCGGCTCACCGACGTGGTCAAGACCGTGGAGGACTGAGCAGCACCCCCGACCTGACGAAAGGCCCCGGACAGCTGTCCGGGGCCTTTCTCCTTGCTTCACCCGATTCTCGTCGCCTCAGCCGAGGCCCGCGAACCGCTGCATCGCAGCCAGCCCGGTCGATCGTGCGGCGCCGTGCCATGATCGCCCCGCCACGCGATCTCCACGTCACCCAGGAGGGCGCCATGCGGGTCGGTGCCACCGGCGCACTCGCCTGTGGGCTGGCCCTGACGATCACTGCCTGCGGCGGGGCCGCAACGACGGCCGACTCCACCACACCGACAGCAGTGGCCTCCGTGGCCGCCATACCGACGACGACCGGGCACGCCGTGGCGGTCGGGCCCGACACCGTCACTCGTTCTGGAACCGTCGCCCCCGCCGGCGAGGACGGGACGGTGTCGCGCCGGGTCGTGGCGGGGCGGGCGTACGCGGTCGGTGACTCGGTGATGCTGGGCGCGCGATCCTGCCTGGCCAGCAAGAGGTTCGCCGTCGACGCGGTCGGCAGCCGGCAGGCCTCGGCAGGGGCCGCGGTGATCGCCGCCCACCGACGGACGCTGCCGCCGATTCTCGTCGTCCACCTGGGCACCAACGGTGGCCTCACCCGGCCGTGGGTCGACCGGATCATGCGCCTCGCCGGCCCGCAACGGTTGGTCGTCTGGCTCACCCTGCAGTTGCGCAACGACTATCGCCGCTACACCTTCGAGAATCGGAGCAACACGATGCTTCGCGCGGCGATACCGCGCTACCCCAACGCACGGCTCGCGGACTGGAACGCCGCGTCGGAGTTGCGTCGTACGAGCTGGCTGGGCGGCGACGGCATCCACCTCACCGCTGCGGGCTGCCGGGGGTACGCCGCACTCGTCCGCAACGTGGTGCGAGCAGGCTGATCAACGGGAGCCCGGAACCCATACCCAGCCGGCATCGTGCGAGGTACTGTCGGCGGCGTTCCGGGGAGGCGACGGCGCCAACACGCCGCCGCCTCGCCGCCCTCCACCTCGCTGGCCTCAACGACCCGGGCGCCGATCCGGAGAGCCGTGGCTCAGCCGTCGCCAAGGAGCCGACCATGCCCAGGATGTTGCGTCGTGCCGCCGTACTCGGAGCGACCGCGCATGTCGCCTCCAAGCGGGGTGCCGCCAAGGCCGAAGCAGCGCAGGCCCAAACAGCACAGGCTCAAGCGGCACAGGCCCCGCCGGCCGCGACCCCTGCTGCCGATGCGCCTGCCCCGGACAACTTCGCGGAGCTGATGAAACTCAAGCAGTTGCTCGACGCCGGCGTCTTGACGCAGGCCGAGTTCGACGCAGAGAAGCTCAAGATCCTGAACGCCTGACCGACCTCCGCCTTACGCAGCCCCAGCCACGCATCACCACGTTTGAGGAGTTCGACCCATGCCCATCGGACCGGTGCAACTACTCGTCGTCGGTTTCGACCAGCCCAACTTCACCGGAGAGATCCTCACCGAACTCAATCGGCTGCGGGACACCAACGTGATCCGGCTGATCGACGCGCTGGTGGTGCAGAAGAATCTGGACGGGGACCTGGCCGCGCTGCAGTGGAGCGACTTGTCGCTCGACGAGGCCGAGGGGCTCGGCGCGACCGTCGGTGCACTGTTGGGTCTGGGAGCGGCGGGCGAAGCCGGCGCCGAACTGGGCGCTGTCGCCGGGGCCGAGGCCGTAGCCGCGACCGACGGACACCTCATCGACGAAGCCGAGGTCTGGGACGTCGCCGAGGCGATCGCTCCCGGGAGTGCGGCGGCGATCGCGCTCATCGAGCATGTCTGGGCCATTCCGCTGCGGACCGCGATCGCCAACGCCGGCGGCGTTCCGGTCAGCGACGAATGGGTGCACCCGCTGGATCTGGTCGAGATCGGCCTGCTGGCCTCGGACGACCTCGAGATCGGCTGAGGTCAACCCGCATCGCGGTCCCGCCACTGCAGCACCGATTGCGGCTGCGCAGCGGGGTACCGCGGCTTCGGCGCTGAGGCGGAACACGTGCCGTCCTCGGCGGCACTGACGCTGCCTGCACCGCACGGCCATGGCGCTGGGCGTTTGCCGACAGGTACCGCCGGGCACCACTGCCGCCTCGATCGGGCGACAGTGAGGGACGACGATGACGAACAACGACGAACTCGACGACATCAACAAGGCGGCCGACGAGGCACGCGACACCGTCGCCAAGCAGCTCGGCATCACTGACACCGACGATGACTCCGACGCGGTCGCGACGTCGTCCGCAGCATCGGAACCCCATGGGGACGACGCAGAACGGCGGGCGGACATCCCGCAGGACCAGGACGAAGCGCAGGCCTACGTCGAGAGCACGATCGAGGACAGCACCGATTGAGACCGGCATGACCGGAGCCTCCCGGTACGGCAGCAGGCGGGTGCACCACAGGGACGGCCATTCCGCGTTGTCACACTTCGGTCAGTGGGAGTTCAGCGAGCGGGACGTCCGAAATGCTTCAGACGTCGGGCTGGCAGGAACCACTGCCGAGTACGGCGAGACCCCGCAGGTCTCCGGCCTGGTAGTCGACGACCGCCGGCTGGAGCTGCGGCCACATGATCTGGTTCTTGTCATTGACGTGGCTGAGACCCAGAAGGTGTCCGAGTTCGTGTAGCACCGCTGCCCGAGCGACGTCGTCGCCGTAGCGGGCCTGTGCCTTGCCCATCTTCGCTGCGTCGAGTGCGACTGTGCCTGAGACGAAGGCGTCGTCCCCGCTAGGGGTGCGGACCCGGACCGGACCCGCTTCGCCGAGGACGTCGATACCGAAGTCGGGTACCTCATCGGCCGTCGCCCATGTAATGAGCACTGGCGCCCAGCGCTCGCCGTACCGCGAGGGCTGATAGGCCGGTCGATCCTCCTGTGGCGCTTCGGTGGTGGTCCCGTCGTTGACGAACGACAAGCCGGTCGCGGCCGCGACCCGAGCGATGGCCGACGCGATGAGCCGCTCTCCGCCAGCGGGTGCCTTGTCCGGGCGGACGACATAGTGAATCGGTCGGCAGGGCGACCAGGTCACCGCGGTCGCGCTATCCGGCTGGTGGGCGATCACGCGGTAGCCCGGCTTGGCAGCCGAGGCGATCGCGGGCGGATGTCCCAGGGGGTGGCCGGCTTCCTCGAAACCGAGGGGCGGCGCCACTGCCTGACGGGAATCCGACGCCGGCGGCAGCTCGCCCGGTCCGGCTTCGATCTCGGGTGCCAGGCGCAGCACGACCGACGCCACCACGGACGCCGCGACGCAGGCGAGGAACAGGATGACGACGACAGCAGCTGTGGGAGGCCGCCGACTGCTTCGCCACCTCGCGGCGTCTGGGGTCGTCAGATCGGTACTACCGCTTCGGAACGGCACCGCATCGATCGGTGTGCGGCCGGCCGCCTCGTCCATGACCCAGCGCGGAATGCGCCCACTCGGCGATCGCCGGATCGGCGCATCACCGTCGCCTGGATCGCCGGCCATCAATCCCCCGTCTGTCGGCAGGCCGTCACGGCCGCGGTGTGCATGGTAGGTGGCACGGCGAACCCTCGATGAGCCACAACAGGAACGCCGCACGAACGGACGAGGTCGGCTCCGGGGACGCCCGGCGTACCGCGATATGGTCCAGTTCGCCTACCATCCTGGCCGGGACGATATCCACGGCATCCGGTCGGCGCCCACCAGGCGCCTCACGGCGCGCCGTGGTCCGGTGGCCGACGCCACCACACTCGCGGGGCACACGGGGATGACGTGAGCACGCGAAGGAGCCGGATGGCGACGACCGAGCTGAGCCGGGCCCGCCAGGTCCTGCTTCTCGGGGGATTGTGCTTGGGGCCCTTGACTTTCGGGCTGCTGTCGACCGCTGTCGTCCCGCTGGTCCCGATGGCCAGCACGCACTACGGCATATCGGCGGCGACGGCGAATCTGATCGTGACGGTGACCTTGATCGCCGGAACGGTGTCCATTCCCCTGCTGGCGCGACTGGGCGATCGTTACGGGCGGCGGCATGTCCTGCTGCTGTCACTTGGACTGCTGTTGAGCGGCTGCGTGCTGGCCGCCGCCACCGACAACGTCGCCGCGCTGCTCGTCGCGCGCTTCCTGCAGGGGCCGGGGGTCGCCTCAGCTCCCCTCGGCTTCGCGGTGGTCGCGGACCTGATCCCTGTCCGGCGGAGGACTTTCGGGATCGGCATCGTCAGTGCCGCCGCGTCGGTCGGCGGTGGGTTCGGCGCGCCGATGGGTGGACTCATCGTCGCGGGTACCGGCAGCATCCAAGCCGTCTTCTGGGTCTTGACCGGTATTGCCCTGGCCGCGTTCCTGGCCACGTGGCTGACCGTGCCGGCAACGCGGTCGGCCACAAGCGGCGACGGCGACGTCGTCGGTGGGGCGTTGCTCACCATGGCATTGGTCGGAATCCTCGTCGCACTGGCGGAGGGAGGCAGTTGGGGATGGGGCTCACCGGCAACCCTTGCCTTCGCCGGCGTCGGGCTGGTCAGCGGCGGCCTCTGGATAGCGCAGGGCTACCTGGCCGCCCATCCGCTGGTGGACATGCGGGTGTTCCTGAGCTGGCCGGTGCTGTCGACGAACGTCGGAGCCATCGCGCTGGGGGTCGGGCAGCTCAGCATGCTGCTGTCGTTCGTGGCGATCAGCCAACGCGATCCGGCCAGTGGCTACGGCCTCGGCCTCGGCATTCTCGCCGCGACGCTGATCATCGTGCCCTGTTCCCTGGTGCAGGCCGCCTCGTCGGCACTGCTCCCCCGCGTCGCCAGCCGCATCGGGCTTCGACGATCGCTCATGGGCGGATCGATCGTCGCCGGGCTGAGTCTGGTCCTGCTGGCTGTCTGGAACGACAACGCCTGGGCTCTGGTTATCGGCAGTTGCCTGTGTACGGCCGGTACCGGCGCGTCGATGTCGGCATCGCCGGCGTACATCGTCACGGTGGTCGTACCACCGGAACGGGGAGTTGCCACCGGGATGAACTTCATCTGTCGCACCATCGGCCAGGCTCTCGGGACCGCCATCGTCGCGGCGACCGCCACGGCTGCGACCCCGCCGGGCTCGGCCGTCCCTGGACTGGGGGGCTACCAGGTCGCCCTCGTGCTGGCGGCGGTCGCGTCACTGGGTTCCGCGGCCCTCATCGGGTACGCCCGCCGGCGTACCCCGGCGGCCGCGGGCACCCTGCTGTGAGGCCCGCATGCGGCCACGGTGGACGGCGGCCCTGCTGCCGCTGCCGGCACGAGCGGAGGCTGCAGCGGTGGTGACGACGTCGGATCCGTTGTCGGAGTATCTCCACCGGATCACGCCTACGGCAGTTCCGGCCGCGGCGCCCCTGGTACGCGAGCTGCATTCGGTGATCACGCGAACCGCCCCCGAACTGGTGGCCGCGGTTCGCTACGGCATCCTCATGTATGCGTTGCCCGGCGAGCGACGGTTCTGGGTCGTCGCGCTGGACGCGGGCAAGGCCTCCGTCGCCATTCGGTTCCTGTACGGGGTGATCCTCGATGACCCGTTAGCGGTGCTGCGCAAGGGATCATCGGTCCTCATGACCTGGGACATTCCGTACGGCACCGCGGTCGATCAGGCGAATGTGGCGGCGTACGTCGGCGATGCCGTCGCGAAACACTCGACGTACCGAACGGATTGGCGGGAGATCACCGCCCGGGCGAAGAACACGAGCCGCGGCGACTCGGGGGGCACGCCCACCGACGTCCCCCGGGGCGACAGATAGGTCGACGACGGGGCCTACGCCGCACTGACCGTGGACATCACGACGACCGGCCCACCTGGGACGGGAGGGTCCGAGTTGTCAGTCCGGGCCGAGTCGTCAGTCCAGGTAGTCGCGCAGGACCTGCGAGCGGGAGGGGTGCCGCAGCTTCGACATGGTCTTCGATTCGATCTGCCGGATCCGCTCGCGGGTGACGCCGTACACCTTGCCGATCTCGTCGAGCGTCTTCGGCTGCCCGTCGGTGAGCCCGAAGCGCATCTTCACCACGCCGGCCTCGCGTTCACTCAGCGTGTCCAGCACGGAGTCGAGCTGCTCCTGCAGCAGCGTGAAGGAGACCGCGTCGGACGGCACGATCGCTTCGGAGTCCTCGATCAGATCCCCGAACTCACTGTCGCCGTCCTCGCCAAGCGGGGTGTGCAGCGAGATCGGCTCTCGGCCGTACTTCTGCACCTCGACGACCTTCTCCGGGGTCATGTCGAGTTCTTTGGCGAGTTCTTCAGGAGTGGGCTCGCGACCGAGGTCCTGCAGCATCTGCCGCTGAACTCGGGCGAGCTTGTTGATGACCTCGACCATGTGGACCGGAATCCGGATGGTGCGGGCCTGGTCGGCCATGGCCCGCGTGATGGCCTGCCTGATCCACCAGGTCGCGTACGTCGAGAACTTGTAGCCCTTGGTGTAGTCGAACTTCTCGACCGCCCGGATCAGGCCCAGGTTGCCTTCCTGGATGAGGTCCAAGAACAGCATTCCGCGTCCGGTGTAGCGCTTGGCCAGCGACACGACCAGACGAAGGTTCGCCTCCAGCAGATGGTTCTTGGCGCGACGACCGTCCTCGGCGATCCACTCGAGGTCGCCACGCAGCGTGGGATCGAGCTTGGCGCCGGAGTTCAACCGCTCCTCGGCGAACAGGCCCGCTTCGATCCGCTTAGCCAGCTCGACCTCCTGCTCGGCGTTGAGCAGTGGGACCTTGCCGATCTGCTTGAGATAGTCCTTGACCGGGTCGGCGGTCGCACCGGCCTGCGTCACCTGCTGAATGGGCTCGTCGGTGTCGTCGACATCGGAGATCGTGAAGGCTTCCGATTCCGTCTCCGGCTTCTGGTCGCCCTCCACCTTCTCTTCGGACTCGACCACGGCGAGATCCACCGCGAGCTCGGTTTCGAGTTCCGCCTCGATCTCCGCCTCGACCTCGAGGTCGATTACCTCGCCGCCTTCGACGACCACCGTCGGCTCGGCGTCCGGCGCCGCAGCGGCAGCGTCGACCTCGGTGGCCTTGGCCGCTGCGCTCTTCTTCCTGGCCGGGGGGGCCTTCACGACCTCGATCTGCTCGACGGCGGCGTCACCGGTCTGCCGGCGGCGAGACGGGCTCTTGGTCGGCTCCTTGGCGCTCGTCGTCGGGGCTGTGGGGGTCGCTGTGGTCGGCACCGGAGTGCTCGCCGCCTTCCGCTTGCGGGTGGACCGGGAGACGCCGGTCTCGGGAGCCTTCTCGTCGGCCGCCGGCGCTGGGTCGGCGACGGCGGTGGCGACAGCACGAGCAGACGAGGTTCGGGTCGGTGACACGGAGCACCTCTCGAGCTGGACCAATAACGAGGGCCCGTGTCAAGCCACCGTGGTGACCTGGACGGGCGCGGCGCCGGGCGAGGACGCACCGGCTGCAACATTGTGACATGGCAGGACCATTCCCACCCCTGCCCACCACCCCAAGGGGCGCTCGGACCTCAGTGCGGTAGCCGGCCGCAGCGGCGGGATACGACGAATCCTCGGCCACAATGGCGATCCCTCAGCTGGAACCCGCGCGAGCCGCCGCCTTCGCCGCCTGCTTGAACTCCCGCACCTTGGCCAGTGCCGCCGGACCAGTGACGTCGGCGACCGACCGATACCCCGGCAGGCCGTAATCACCGGCGGCCGCCTTCCACCCGGTCGGCCGTACGCCCAGTTGCTTGCCCAGCAGCGCGACGAAGATCTTCGCGGTCTGCTCGCCGAAGCCGGGCAACGCCTTCAGCCGGGTCAGCAACTGCGTCCCGGACGACGCCTCGGTCCAGATCCGGGTGACCTCACCGTCGTACTGCGACACAACGAGGCGCGCGAGGTCCTGCACCTTGGCCGCCTTCGCCGCCGGATAGCGGTGGATGGCCGGCGGCGTACGGCACAGCGCGGTGAACGTCTCGGAGTCGGCCTCGGCGATGTCGGCCGGTTCGAGCGAACCGAACCGGGACAGGATCTTCCAGCCGCCTCGGAAGGCGTGCTCGATCGGATACTGCTGATCCAGTTGCATGCCGATCACGACGGCGAGCGGGTACTCGTCGAGGACGGCGTCGGCAGCCGGATCGTTGGTGATCTGGAAGACCATGGCCGGATCCTTCCACGACGACCCGACGGATTGGCCGCTCAACGGGCGCCTCCTGCGCTCCCGGACGGTCCCAACACCAGGACCGCGCGAGCCTGCCGCACCGTCGAGGCGAGGGTGGCTTGCTGCAGCACAGGGTCGACGACGGCGAACGGACCGAGCTCGCCGATGGTGAAGGTCGCCGACCAGCGGGCCGTGACGCCGATCGAGACGCCGCCCGACTGCCGATAGGTGTGGACCACTGCACCGGCCGCGCCGCGATGCAGTACGGCGGGATCGAGGGAACCCGGCGACGAGGTCGCCGCCCGGGAGCCGTCGCCGAAGTCCCACGCCCAGCGAGCCACCGGCCGGGCCGTGACCTCGTAGCCGCCCAGGACGTAGTGCAGCTGTGGGGGCTCGGCCGACTGCCCGGCTGACAGCAGCGTCGGCAGGCCGGTGACCGGCCCGGCAGCCGGCGCGATCGCGGGCTGGAGCGGCGGTAGGCCGCGGGCGATCCGGTCACGCAGATCTGTCGCGACGTCGTCCACGGTGCGTGGCCGATCCGGCCCGAGACACGCGAAGGTGACGAAGTGAGCGGCTTCGCCCGGCCGGGCGAGCCAGACGGTCATGAACAGGCCGCCCTCGTCATTGCACCGTGGTTGTCCGCCTCGGCAGGACCCGGCATCCAGCCCGGCACGGCACAGCGGCCGGACATGCCACACGCAGTCTCGGCACGTGGCCAGCTGCGAGCGGGCGTCGGCCCCGGCCGAGTCGGAACCGGGCAGCAGCAGCCCGCCGGTGCCGACGAAGGCGTCGTGCTCGTCGTCGCCGGTCACCGCCGGGTCGCGGGCACCGGCGTCCGGTGGCGCAGCGGGGCCGGCAGCCAAGACCGGCGACGCGACGACGGCGCTGGTGGCCGGCGCCGCGACGGCGGCAGTGGTGGCCGGCGCCAGGACGGCGGCAGTGGATGGCGTTGGTGCGAGGGACAGCGTGGCGATCAGGGCAACGAGCCCGGCGACCGCGCCCGCCCCCCGTGGCGGGATCCTCATGAGCCGGAAGGTATGTCGGCGTCCAGGCCAGCGGAACCAGGTTGGGCCGACCTGGGGATAACCCTGGCGCTGCGTGGTCGGCTGTGCGCGAAGGGCAATCGTCAGCCGACGGACCGGGCCAACGTCTCCTCGACCAGCTTGCCCACCTGCACGCTCTCCAGCAGGAACGCGTCATGCCCGTGCGGCGAAGCGATGACGCGCAACTCTTCGGCGGTCGGCACCAGCGCGGCGATCTCCGCCTGCAGGCGTAACGGATACAACCGGTCGGAATCGATGCCGGCCACCACCAGCGGCAGCTGCACGGCGCGCAGCGCGGCAGGCACTCCGCCGCGGCCCCGCCCGATGTCGTGCGTCGACATCGCGTCGGTCAGGGCGACGTAGCTGCCGGCGTCGAAGCGACGGATCAGCGTGTCGGCCTGGTGATCGAGGTACGACTGCACCGCGAACCGACCGGACCCCGCGCTCGACCCCGCCACCGACGGCCCGAGAGGGTCCTCGCCGGGCTGTGCGGCTCGACCGAATCGCGCCTCGAGTTCGGTGTCGGTGCGATACGTCAGCTGGGCGATCCGGCGGGCGAGTCCGAGCCCGGCATGGGGCCCGTCGCCGGGTCGCGCCAGGTGGTAGTCACCGCCCGCCCAGCCGGGATCTCCGAGGATGGCTCGCAGTTGCACGGACTGGGTGGCGATCTGGTCGGTGGTCGCGGCAGCACCGACCGCCAGCACCAGCGCGGCGCCCACGCGGTGGGGAGCACCGACCGCCCACTCCAGCGCGCGCATCCCGCCCATCGATCCGCCGATGACGGCAGTCGCCCGCTGGACACCCAGGTGATCGAGGAGGGCGAGTTCGACGGCGACCTGGTCCCGGATGGTCGTGCGCGGCCACCGCGATCCCCAAGGCCGGCCGTCCGGTGCTCTCGACGACGGTCCAGTGGTGCCCTGGCACCCGCCGAGGACGTTGGCGCACAGGACCGCCCAGCGGTCGGTATCCAGCGCCCGCCCGGGACCGACGATCTGGTCCCACCACCCGGGAGTCGGGTGGCCCGGCCCCGGCTGACCGGCGACATGAGCGTCGCCGGTCAACGCGTGCAGCACGACGACGACGTTGTCTGCGCTGTCGTTGACGGTGCCGAGCAGTTCGTACGCGACCCGTACGGCGGGAATCCGCCCGCCGAGTTCGAGATCCAGCGAACCGAGTTCGGCGAAACGCCGGTCCCCGACCGGGTCCGTCTCCTGCCAGGCTCCCGTCGCAGGCGGAAGACGCTGATCCTCCTGCGGCGGGCAGTTCGAGGCCTGCGGCATACGACTCAGCCCTGCTTCGCCGCCCGGAACCCGGCATCGAGGTCGGCCAGGATGTCATCGATGTGTTCGATGCCGACGGCCAGCCGGACGAGGCCCGGTGTCACACCCGCGGTGAGCTGCTCGGCCGGCGACAGTTGCGAGTGTGTCGTCGACGCCGGGTGGATCACCAGGCTCCGCACATCTCCGATATTGGCGACGTGGCTGTGCAGGGTGAGCGCCTCGACGAACTGCCGCCCCGCATCGATGCCGCCGGCGATCTCGAACGCCAGGACCGCGCCCGGACCGCGCGGGGAGTACTTCTGCGCCAACGCATACCAGGGACTGGCCGGCAGGCCGGCATAGTTGACGGACAGGACCTCGTGCCTGCCGTCGAGCCAACTGGCCACCGTCTGAGCGTTCGCGACGTGTCGTTCGACGCGCAGGCTCAGCGTCTCCAGTCCCTGCGCGATGAGCCACGCATTGAACGGCGCCACGGCCGCTCCCAGGTCGCGCAGCAGCTGCACCCGCGCCTTGAGGATGAAGGAGAGATTGGCGCCGAATGCCGATCCGACGCCCAGATCGCGGGCATAGACCAAGCCGTGGTAGCTCGGATCCGGTGTGTTGTAGCCGGGGAATCGGTCCGGGTAGCGAGCGTAGTCGAACGACCCACCGTCCACGATGACGCCGGCGATCGCGGTCCCGTGGCCGCCCAGGTACTTCGTCGCCGAGTGCACGACGACGTCCGCTCCCCATTCGAGCGGGCGGATCAGGTACGGCGTCGCGACCGTGTTGTCCACGATGAGCGGGACGCCCGCCTCGTGCGCGACCGAAGCGACCCCTTCGATGTCGAGGATGTCGTTGCGCGGGTTGGCGATACTCTCGCCGAAGAACGCCTTCGTCCTCGGCGTCACCGCAGCGCGCCACGAGTCCAGATCATCGGGATCGTCGACGAAGGACACCTGGATGCCGAGCTTCGGCAGCGTGTAGTGGAACAGGTTGTAGGTGCCGCCGTACAAGCTCGGACTGCTGACGATGTGATCGCCGGCCTCGGCGACGTTGAGGATGGCCAGGGTCTCGGCAGCCTGCCCACTGGCGACCAGCAGACCAGCGACACCGCCTTCCAGCGCGGCAATGCGGTCCTCGACCACAGCCTGGGTGGGATTCATGATCCTGGTGTAGATGTTGCCCAGTTCCTTGAGCGCGAAGAGATTCGCCGCATGCGACGTGTCGTTGAACGCGTACGAGGTCGTCTGGTAGATCGGCAGGGCTCGCGCGCCCGTCGCCGAATCGGGGATCTGGCCGGAGTGGATCTGTTTGGTCTCGAACGACCATGCCTGACTCATGGGTACTCCCGGGTTGGCGCGGAGATTCCGCTCGGTCACGATGCGCTTCGACGCGAGACGTCCGCCCCGCGGTTGGTACCTGGTGGTGTGAGGTTGAGCGATTAACACTATTCGGGTAGGGCGAGTACGATAGCGCATCAGGAGGCGCCGAGGCAGTCCTGCTCGCTGAGACCGGCCATGAACGATCGCCAGCCGTCCGGGGGGACGCCCGCGCACAGCAGGCGATCGATCAGCCGGGCCAACGAGTAGCCAGGCTCGTCTGCTATCGCGCGGTCGATCGCAGCGCGGGCCAGAACCCCGTCACCGAGCAGCCAGGCGATCCCCGCGGCAACGGCGGCGACCGGGGCGACCTGGCCGCTCGGAGCCCGTCGGAGGACGTCGAGAACGACCGCGGCAGCGCGGTGCCAGACACCCGGATCGGCCTGCCCGTGGGACACCAGCCGGACCAGCACCAGGTCTCGGACGCCGGTGTCCCGCAACCAGACCAGGACGACGGCGACGTCGTCAGCCGGCAGTTCAGCCGCGCCGCCGGATATGCCGGCGACGACGTCGGGCTCGCTGAGCAAGCCGTAGATCCACTCGGCGGCCAGTCGCCTCGCCTCGTCCGCCGCACGAGCCGGTGTCCCGTCGCCCGCATCCGGCGAAGCGAGCACTCCCCCGCCGGCGGACGGCAGGAGCGTGCGCAGCGCCGCCGCTACTGCATCGCTGCCAGGCCCGGGGCGAACCTGCGCCACGACGTCGTCACGGCTGGCAAGGACGGCCGACCCCCGCAGCACGAAGGCTGCCCTGGCGCGCCACGCCTGCGGGTCAGCGTCGATCGCGCACCCGGCCGACGCGCCCACCACGCCGCCGCCGGCGTCAAGGAGCCACCACCGTCCGTCGTGGACGACCAAGGGGTCTCGCCACTGCGCACCGCTCGCCTCGAAGGCCGACCGCAAGGCGGCGAGCAGGTCCCGGTGTTCGGTGGCACGGTCCGGCACGGGTGGTCCCGCCGGATGCAGTACGGCGACCACGGCGGCGACCTGGGCGTGCCGGCACTGCTCGAGCAGTGCCGCCGCGAGCCGCGTCGCATCGGCACCCAGCAGGGCAGGAGCCGGTAGGTCGATCCGCATCGTCGCCCGTAACCGTCCAGCGACACCGGCCAGCAGCACGAGGACCAGGCTCCGGTGCGGCGTGAACCCCAGCAGGTGCGGGATCACCGCGGCGATGCCGCCTGGCGAATCGAGCTGGACCACGGCGCCGCCTGTGGCGACCTGCGGTGTGACGTCGGATGTCCGGTCAGGATCTCGCCGAGGTGCGGTCATGCCCGACAGCGTCCTCATAGACCAGGGGCGGCGCCGTGGTCGGCGCCGCCCCTGGGGACGTTCGAAACATACTGAGCCGCTTGGGGATAGCAAGCATCGCCGGAAGCCCGGCGGACCGGCGAGGTCAGGCGGCCGCAGCAGCACCGTCCGGGTCGACCGCGACGACCTTGCACGGCCACGGGCCGGTCGGCGCTTCCACCCAGACGGTGTGACCCGATCGCGCATCCAGCAGGGCGCGCGCCAGCGGAGACGTCACGGAAATGCGCTCGTCGTCGAGGAACGCCTCGATCGGATGCACCAACCGGACCTGGGCGACCTCGCCGTCGGGCATCTCGACCCGGACGAGCGACCCGAGACCGATCCGGCCGTCGAAGGCGTCGCCGTCGCGACCGACCTTCCCCGCCTCCGCAAGCACGCCTTCGAGGCGGTCGAGCTCAGCCTGGGTCCTTTCGAACTCGGCCACATCGCGCTCGTCGCGTTCCCATTCGACGAGCAGGGGACGCAGCCGGCCGAGCACCTCTTCACGCAGGTGACGGACCCGCTCCTCGAGCAGGCGCCGGCCGTCGGCGGTGAGAACGGGACCCGCCGGCAACCGCCCAGCAGGTGCGAGTGTGGTGGCGTTGGTCATGACGCTCTCCTTCTGCTTCGGTGCGGGCCGCTTCGGTGCGGGCTGATCCGTCGACGGGCTGGTGGTCATCACTGTTCCTTTGGAGGCTGTGATCCGGCCAAGAAACACGTCAGCGTCAGGTGAACATCTGCCGTCGCAGCACACCTGACGGTGTGGCGCGCCACGGGGTAGCCAGCGGCAGAGCCGACAGCCGGAACGACGAGTGCTCGGCCGGTCAGGGCGAGAGGAGAGACGAGCGAGGTAGCGGAACGAACTGTCACGGCGTGCCCTTCGGTCGGGGCAGGCAGCAGCCTGCTCGGCCGAAGGTCTCCCGCCGCCGGACCGAGGTCCGACCGGTCACACCGGGCGCGCGAGCGCCGTACTGACGATGTGCCGCGAGGGGGTACTCCCCTTCGAAGTCGTCACAGTGTCAAGGAGTCGCGCCGCAGAGTCAACTTGCCGCAGTGGGAGCCGGGGCTCCCGTCCTGCCGCGGGCCAGCGGACCGCACCTGACATGCAGAGGCCCGGCCGCACGAAGGCTTCCCCTCCCCCGCGCGACCGGGCTCGCACAGCTTAGAGGCGGCAAGCCACCGCGTCGTGACGGACACGCCGCACCGTGAACGACGAGGCGAATGGCAACCTCTGGGACCTCGCTCCTCGACGCCGGCGTGGCGCGCTGCCCGGTCAGATCTCGCCGGATCCGGGCGCGACTCCCGGCGCCCGGTCGCTGGCCAGCGCCGCGTGCCCGCGGCGTACCTGCCAGGTGATCAGGGTGGCGACGCCGGTCAACGCCAGTGGAACGAAGGACACTGCGCGCCAGACGATCGTGGCGGCCAGGGCATCGGCAGGGCTGGCACCGAACGACGTCAGCAACGCGGCCAGGGTGGCGTCGACGGTCCCTAGCCCTCCTGGCGTGATCGGGATCATGATCCCGATCTGCGCGATCGCCCAGGCGCCGAAGGTCTCCAGGAAGGTCACCGAGGACGGTGCGTCGCCTTCGACCGCGCGCAGCGCCAGGAACAGAATCGCGAACTGCGACAAGGACACCAGGAGATTCGTCACGGTGATCGCCGCCCAGCGGCGCTTGACCGTGTCGAGGATGCCGACGCGGAAATTGAGGATGGCGCCGGTGAGATCCAGCGAGCGACCGTGCCGGAACCGGCTGATCAGGCGGCCGGCGAGGCGGTCGGCTAGCGCGCCAACTCGCCGTGCCACAGTCTCTTTGGCCAGGATCAGCGCGAACAGCACGATCGCGA
Organism: Actinomycetota bacterium; assembly: GCA_004297305.1. Classification (NCBI taxonomy): domain Bacteria; kingdom Bacillati; phylum Actinomycetota; species Actinomycetota bacterium. The sequence continues at coordinate 100,749 of SCTR01000007.1, read as the reverse complement.
CGGCGAGCACGAGCAGCCCGAGCAAGGCAGTGATGACGTTCGTGGAGTTGGCTCGACCGCTGGCGGCCAGGGCGGCCAGCCCGAGGATGGGGACCCCCAGCGTGATGAAGACGCTCCACACGCTGTTGACCGCGACCACGGCGGCCGCGCGCGCAGCGGGCAACCCGAACGACCCGAGCATGGCGTACTGCATCCCGACGCTCACCGCGGCGCCCGCCGGCACCGCGTTGCTGAGCATGAACGAGGTTTCCCCGACGACGAAGGCGTCGCGGTATCGCAGGCCGGGGGCGGCCGCGACGAACGGCAGCGGATAGACCAGCAGATACACCACCATCGCGACGGCCAGCCCGGCAACGGACACCAGACCCATGGTCTTGATCGAGTCCCACGCGTCGCCGTAGTTGCCGAGCTTGGGCAGCAGGAACGCGAACACGAAGACCAGGAAGACCAGGCCGATCACGCCCTGGATCACCGTCTTGCGCCGGTTGAGCCCCGTCCGGCCGCCGCTGGCGGTCGCCGGTGCCGGAGCCGTCTCGTCGGTCACGCCGGTCACCCTCCCACCTGTGGCCCCCCGGCGTCGCGCGGCACGCGCCCGTCGGCCGGCCGTCGGCGGGGCGGTGTCCGGCCCCGCCATGCCGACAGTGTTGGATGCCGGCCATGCGCCTCGACCACGTCTCCTATGCCTGTACGAACGAGGAAATCGGCGACGTCGTCCAGCGGCTCGGCTCGGCGCTGGGTGGCACGTTCACCGACGGGGGGCGGCATCCGCGCTTCGGCACCCGCAACTTCATCCTTCCGCTGGCGGCCGGGACCTACCTGGAGGTCGTGGCGGCACTGGAGCATCCAGCGGCGGACAAGGCGCCATTCGGTCAGGCAGTACGACGGCGCTGCGGGCTCGGTGGGGGCTGGCTGGGCTGGGTCGTGGCCGTGCCGGACCTGGCGCCGTACGAGCAGCGGCTGGGCCGCGCCGCAGTGCCGGGCAACCGGGTGCGACCCGACGGCGTCGAGCTGCGGTGGCACCAGATCGGCATTCTCGACGTGCTGGACGATCCGCAGCTGCCCTTCTTCACCCACTGGGAGGTCGAACCCGCCCTGCACCCCTCGGCGACTGCCTCCGACGCCATCGCGATCCACGGTCTGCAGATCGCCGGTGACCCCGTCACGTTGGCGCGGTGGCTGGGCGAACCAGCCGACCACCCACTGGAGGACATCGACGTGACGTGGACAACCGGGGAGGACGGTGGCAGCACCGGGCTGTCCGCCGTGGTCTTCCAGACCAGCCACGGCCTGGTTCGCATCGACTGAACAAGCGCTCGCGACGACGGCGCAGCAACGGGCTAGACCAGGGCGACGGCCGCGGCAGGTTCGGTGACGCGGAACGCGAACGACTGCTCCAGGTAGAGCTGGACGGCGTCGACGTCGTGGCCGGAGTAGCCCACGGACAGGTCCTGTCCGCTGTCGAAACGAAAGTCGCCGCCGCGCTGGCTCAGCACCACACCCCCGGTCAGGCCGGGCGTACGAACCACCGGACCGCCGAGAATCCGCTCAAGGTGCTTGTCCAGCAGGTAGCCACCGCTCTCGGTGCTCTCGGTGATCGAGGTGTAGCCGGCCGGGTCCACGGCCAGCGCGTAAGGGCCGCCGATCCCGCTGTCCTGCAACTGGTTCACCGCCGTCGCCACCGCTACCGGGTACTCCTGTGGACTGGCGCCGAGCGAGACCGGCGGCTGGCTCGAGGCCCGGACGATCCCGGTCACGCCGGCCTCGGCCCAGCCGAGCAGCACGGCGCGGTTCTCGGCGAGCGCCATACGTTCGGCAGCGACGTCGATCTCCTCGAGATCGGGCGCGTTCGCGCCGCGGTCGATGTCGTCGAGGGTGGCCCGGCGTACCGAGAATGCGACGCGGAGTTCGACGGCGGGCGCGACGACCCGGACCGCTGCCCGCACCCCGTCCTGCGCCGCGGGCAGCGATCGGACCTGACCGAGGCCGACCGAGGAGAACGTCCAGCCGTGGGGGCCGGCGAAGTCGACGAGCCTGCGTACCGCAAGTCGGGGGACCAGCCGAGCCCGCGCCTCGTCGTCGATGGCCGACCAACCGGCAGCGGTGATCGGCGCGTGACCGCGCAGCAGGTGCTCACCGTGCGTCATACGCCGACGCCCTCGCTGTCCGCGCTCTTCAGTCCACCGATCCCGAGCGACCCGGTCGCCGGGCCCGCGGCGCGATTGCTCGACGTGGCAGGCGCATCGCCGTCCGACGTCGCGCCTTCCTCGACCTCGAGCACGGCCGCCTCGGTGAACAGGTACGTCCGCAATTGCCTGTCCAACACCGGATCCCGTCGACGCAGCCACTCCAGGGTCATGACGGCGTGCTCCTTCTCCTCGTCCCGGTTGTGGCCGAGGATCGCGGCGAGTTCGGCGTCGCCGCAGGCCGCCGCACGCTGGTCGTACCAATCGACGGCCTCGAGTTCTTCCATGATCGAGACGATCGCCCGATGCCGGTCGACGAGGTCGGCGGACAGGACCGCCGGATCCTCGTGAAGTCCTGCGCTGCTGTCCGCCATGCCCCTCACCGCACCAGCCGCCGACAGCCCTGTCAAACCGAACGACGAGGTGCCCGGTGCCCGGCGCCGCCGCTCACAGGAGGAGTTCGGTCACCGTGTAGATCGCCAGCCCGGCGAGCGCACCGACGACAGTGCCGTTGATCCGGATGAACTGCAGGTCCCGCCCGACCTGCAGTTCGATTCGCCGGGATGCCTCCTGGGCGTCCCACCGTGCGACGGTCTCGGTGATCGTCGTGGTGATCTCGTCGCGGTACGTCGTGGTGACGTGGACGACCGCGTCCGCGGCCCAGCGATCGAGTTTCGCGCGGACCTGCGGATCCTCCTGCAGCGTGTGCCCGAGGCGGGCCAGGGACTCGTCGGCCCGGCGCCGCAACGGGCTGCTCGGGTCCTCGACGGCGTCCAGCAGGGCGATCCGGGCGGTGGCGGCCGCCTCGGCCAGGACACCTCGTACTCGCACGTGCCGCAACAGGTTTGCCGCGACCTCGTCCGCTCGGGCAATGGTCGGCGGGTCGTGTTGGAGTGCGCCGGAGAACTCCGACAGGAAGCGATCCAGCGCCTGCCGGAGTGGGTGGTCCCGGTCGGCGGCGAGCTCGCTGCTGATGCGCAGCAGCTCGGTATGGATGCGGGTACCGACGAGGTCGCCGACGAAACGGGGCGACCACGACGGTGCCTGGCCGGACACCAACGAGACGACGAGGTCACGGTTGGCCGCCACCCATCGATGGAACTCCCCGGCGGCCAGGTCGACCAGCTCGTGGTGCGCCCCGTCGACGACGACCTGCTCCAGCAGCCTGCCCAGCGGCGGTCCGACGTGGACCCGGGCGAGATAGCGAGAGAGGCTGGCCTCCAACGATGTCCGCACTTCCTCGTCGCTCAGCACGCCGAGCAGTCCGCGAACCATCGCCGCGCCCTCGCGGCCGACCCGCTCCACGTTCTGCGGCTGACACAACCAGTCGCCGACCCGCGAGGCCAGGTCGAGATTGGCCAGGCGGAGCCGGACCACCTCTTCGGACAGGAAGTTCTCGCCGACGAACGTGCCGAGGCTGGCCGCCAGCTGGTCCTTCTTCGTGGGAATGATCGCGGTGTGCGGGATCGGCAACCCGAACGGATGCCGGAACAACGCGGTCACGGCGAACCAGTCCGCCAACGCGCCGACCATGCCTGCCTCGGTAGCAGCGCGCAGGTACCCGGTCCAGGCCGGTCCGCCGCGTGCCTCAGCGACGCGCGCGACCAGGTAGACCGCGGCGACCGCCAGCAGCAGCCCGGTCGCCATAGCCTTCATCCGGCGCAGCTCGCGGCGCCGGCTGCGCTCGGCCGCTGTCAGCCAGCGGCTGCCGCGTCCAGAACCGGACGGCCCGGGCGGCCCGGACTCCACGCGAGGAGAGGTCGACAGCACGGGCATCCGGCGATTGTGGTGCACCCCGGCCGTCGGATCGTCGCGGCACACTGACCGCATGGTCAGCGCCGACGAGCCGGTCCTCACGTTCCACACCGGCGACGACTGGGAGGCGTGGCTGGAACGGCACCACGAGACGTCCGGCCCGGTCTGGCTGCGACTGGCCCGCAAGGGGGTGACGCCGGCGACCGTGGGCTACGTCGAGGCGGTCGAGGTTGCCTTGTGCTTCGGCTGGATCGACAGCCAGAAGGCGGCGTCGACGGGCGGCTATTCGGTGCAGCGCTTCAGCCGCCGTCGCGCCCGCAGCCCGTGGTCGGCCATCAACCGGGAGCGGGCCGTCGCGCTGGCAGCGGCCGGGCGGATGCGCCCCGCCGGCATCGTCGCGGTGGACGCGGCGAAGGCGGACGGCCGGTGGGACGCGGCGTACGCCGGCTCCCGCACGGCCACGGTGCCCGACGATCTCGCCGCGGCGCTGGCTGCGGTGCCGGAAGCCCGGCAGGCCTTCGACGAACTCGACAAGGCCAACCGGTACGCCATCCTGTACCGACTCATGGCTGCCAAGCGCCCGGAAACCCGAGCGCGCCGCATCACCACGTTCGTCGACATGCTGGCTCGCGGCGACGTACTGCACCCCACCAGCGCCCGGCGTCCGGCAAAGCCGCAGGGCACCTGACGGCGGTCAGCCGCCTGACTTGCGGCGGAACATCCGCTGTGTGGCCGCGTTCGATGTCGCGGCCGACGCCTTTCCCGCACCGGTCTGACCGCCCGTCCCGGAGGACTGCTTGCCCTTCTTGCGGGCCAGCGCCTCGCGGTACTTGCGACGCACGTCGTCGTCGGTGCCGGGTGTCGAACCGTCGTCGGGCGGTTGCGGAGATGCCGTGTCGGCCGTCGGCCGGGCAGGCGGGTCTGGCTGGCTCATGCGGTCATCCTGCCCGGCGCGAGACCACGGGGCCGATCCGGCACCCTCAGCCGGCCGCACGACCGGCCGAGCCGCCCGCGATGGCGAACGACCACAGTTCGCTGCTCACCGCGACCGACGGCCGGGCGGGTGCCTCCGACGAGCCGCTGCCGCCCTGCTCGTGGCCACTGCCCTCCGGCCCCCCGCTGTCCGCTGGGCCGCCACTGCCCTCCGCCCGGTGACTGCCGTCCGACCGGCCACTGCCTTCCGACGGGCCACTGCCCTCCGACCGGTGGCCGTGGCCGAAGGCCGGCGAGGCCACCCAGGCCTGGAACGCCGCTTCGTCGCGCCAGCGGGTCACCACCAGCCAGGTCGTGCGCTCGTCCGTGGGCTGCAGGAGCTCGAAGCCCTCGAAGCCGTCCTGGTCGTCGACCGCTCCGGCCCGGGCCGCAAACCGCCGGGCAAGTTCGTCGCCACTGTCGGCGGGGACCGTGATCACATTGATTTTGACGATGGTCATGCCGCCCATCCTGTCGGACCGTGACGGCATGCGGCTCATACCGGGACCGGCAGCGTGGCGGCGTATCCCGAGCCGACGTCGCCGGTCACCGTCGCCAGCTGCAGCGACCAGCCATCCCGGAAGACCGTGTCGGTGGCCAACGACGTCCGTCGCAGGTTCTGCGCACTCGCCTCGTATCCCGGTGAGGCGTACACGGCCTCGCAGACCTCGGCCGGCAGCGCCAGCTGTGAGGTCCGGAGTTTGTCACTGGCCGCCGTGGCCTGGGCGATGCTCGGATAGATCTCGAAGTGGAGATGCGGCCAGCGGCCCGAGTACGCCGCAGGGAAGATCGTCTGGAAGGTGACCGTCCCGTCGGCCGCGGTCGGCTGAACACCTCGAAGGTAGTTCTCCTGTGTCACGCCGGGGCTGTACATCGAGTACCGGCCTTCGCGATCGCAGTGCCACAGATACACCGCCGCGCCGACCAGCGGCGTGGCCCCCGCGGCGACCGACATCACCCGCAGGGTCACCGTCAGGGGCACACCTGCCGCCGTGGTCGTCGACGTACCGAAACTGCTGCGAATGTCGCGGCGGATGATCCCGCTGTCCCCCAACACATCGACGCCGTTGGACCCATCTGCAGGGAACGGCCCCGCCGTCTCTTCCGGGATCCGCGTCGAAGAGGCCGCAACAGACGTCCCCGGCGTCGCGGTCGCGCCGACGGTCGAGTTTCCGTCGGATGCCGACGCGCTGCCGCTGACGGATTGTGGTGTCGTGCCGCTCGGCAGGGCCGTCGTACTGCAGGCGGCCAGGGCACCGATCCCGGTCAACCCCAACAACGACAGGGCACGTCGGCGATCGAGCAGGACCGGCAGGTCCGCCGCTAGGCCGCCATCGTGCTCGTCGAGTTCACCCTGATCCTGCTGTGGTACCAGTGCGGATGCGCGATGCGCCGCGGGTGGCCGCGGCTGCGGTGACTGGGCGGGTAGCTTCGCCATGGCGTGTCCTCCGATCGAGTCCGACCCCGGATCGTCGACGTTAGGGCGACCGGCTGTGCACCAGCTATGACCGGACCCTGAGGCCATCGAACGCGCCAAGGCGCCTCGACCCTCGGCGGCGGACCATCACTCGCAGCGCCGGGGCGCTGCGCCGCGGATGGTCGTAACGTCACTTCCGGCCGACTCGCGAGGAGGACCGATGAACGCACCGATCGTGATCGTGGGAGCGGGTTTGGCCGGCTCGAAGGCGGCCGAGACGCTGCGGGCCGAGGGCGACGACTCCGACGTGGTCCTCATCGGCGCCGAGCCGGAGCGCCCGTATGAGCGGCCCGCCCTGTCGAAGGACTATCTGGCCGGGCGCGTCGACCGCGAATCCGTCTACGTCCACGAGGCGTCGTGGTACGAGTCGCACGCCGTGGACCTGCGCGTCGCCACGACGGTGGTCGCGGTGGACCGCACCGTTTCCGAGGTCCAGCTGAGCACCGGCGAGCGGCTCGCCTACCACCGGCTGCTACTGGCCACCGGGTCACAACCACGAACGTTGGACGTCCCGGGCTCGACGGCCAGCGGCATCCGGACGCTGCGGACGCTGCCGGACAGCGACCAGTTACGCGAGGCGATCGCCACCGCCAGTGACGTCGTCGTCGTCGGTGCCGGCTGGATCGGCCTGGAGGTCGCCGCGGCAGCGCGCGCCGCCGGGTGCACGGTCACGATCGTCGAGACGGCCGACCTGCCGCTCGTGCGCATCCTGGGACCGCAGATTGCGGCGGTCTTCGCCGCCCTCCATCGCGACAACGGCGTCGATCTGCGGTTGCGCACCGGGGTCAGCCGGTTCACCACTGCTGCCGGCCACGTCACCGGCGTAGAGCTCAGCGACGGGACCTCGGTCGCCGCGCAACTCGTCGTGGTCGGCGTCGGTATCAGCCCGCGAGTGGAACTCGCCGCCGGGGCAGGGCTGGACGTGGCCGACGGAGTGACCACCGACGCGTCGTTGCAGACCTCAGACCCCCGGATCTACGCCGCGGGCGACGTTGCGGCAGCCTTCCATCCGTTGCTCGGCAGGCGAATCCGCGTGGAGCACTGGGCGAATGCGCTCCACCAGCCGCAGGCCGCCGCCCGGGCCATGCTCGGCCAGGACGTCTCCTACGACCGGCTGCCGTATTTCTATACCGATCAGTTCGATCTCGGCATGGAGTACACCGGTTACGCGATGCCCGGCGAGTACGACGACGTGATCATTCGCGGTGACCTGGACGCTCGGGAGTTCGTTGCCTTCTGGACCAGCGGCGGGCGTGTCGCGGCCGGTATGAACGTCAATGTCTGGGACGTGACCGATCAGATCAAGGCGCTCATCCGCAGCCGCGCTGTTGTCGACCCGGTCGCGCTGGCCGATCCCGGGACACCGCTGGAATCGCTGAGCTGAGTTCAACCGGTCAGGAGACCGAGGATGCTGTTGCCGGCGCGCGGCCGGAACTGCCACGGATGTCGAGGCCGGCGAGCAACTCGACGGTCGCCTCGGTCACTGCCGCCACCGCCTGCTCGAACGCTTCGGCGTTGGCCCGGCTCGGCGCCCGGAAGCCGCTGATCTTCCGGACGTACTGCAAGGCGGCGGCATGCGCCTCTTCGGCGGTGGCGGCCTCGACGAACGGCGGACGCAACGTCTTGATGCTTCGGCACATGGCCCCACCGTAGAACTCGGGTGGCCACGCCGCCCTCAGGGTCGCCGAACCCGTCCCAGGACCGCCGCCAGCGGCGTCGCAGGGTGACCGGTCAGCCGCTCGACGTCGTCGTGGACCGCAGCGAACTCGCCGGCGGCGATGGCGGTGTAGGTCGAGACCCAGGCATCGAGCAGGTACTGCGGCGCACCGTAGTGGGCACGCGAGGCGTAGGCCTCGGCCACCGTCTCGGGCTGATACCGGAAGGACCGCCCCGAGGTCACCGCGAGGGCAGCAGCCAGCTCGTCGAGGGTGAGCGATTGCGGACCGGTCAGCTCGTACGTCGCGCCCCGGTGTGCACCGGGGTTCAGCAGGACCGCAGCGGCCACGTCGGCGATGTCGTCGATGGCGACGACCGCGACCCGGCCGCCCCCACCGGGGCCGCGGATGACGTCGTCCTCGCCGGCCAGCAACGGGACGAAGTCGGCATAGAGGTTGTCCCGCAGCAACGTCGTGGCCACGGACATGGCCTGCAGCAGCTGTTCGGTCGCGGCGTGGTCACGACCGAGGGTGAACACCGAATCGGCGGCAGCGCCGACGAACGACGTATAGACGATGTGCTCGACTCCCACGGCCGCCGCCGACTCGATGAAGGCCGCGTGCTCGGCGACCCGAACCGGCGACTCCGCGGCAGACACCATGAAGAGCACCCGCACGCCCTGCAACGCCGCACGAGCTGCGACCTGGTCGTCGTACGACGCCGCAGCGATCGACGCGCCGGGGAGCTGAGGCGCTCGAGCCGGGTCACGCACGATCAGTCGTTGCGCCACGCCGGCCGCTGCCAGCCGGCGCGCCACGGCACCGCCGAGCCGGCCGGTGGCGCCGGTGATCGCGATGTCCGTCATCTCATGCCAGGCATTCGGCGGGCGCAGCGCGATGACGACACGGCTCGACACGCCAGGGGCGGACGACTGCCGTCGCCCGCCCCTGACAGGTCTGCACTCAGGCGAGCGCCTTCGCCTTCGCGGCCTCGAACTCCGCGTCCGACAACACGCCGGAGTTGCGCAATTCCGCGAGGTGCGCGATCTCCTCGGCCGGGCTGCGGGAACCGGCGACGCTCTGGATGTACTCGCGGGCTTGCGCGTCCTGCTCCTTCAACGCCGCCAGCGTGCGCTCGTGCATTTTGCCGCCGCGGACGATCAGGTAGATCAGCACGCCCAGGTATGGCAACACGATGATCGCCACGGTCCAGATGCCCTTCGCCCAGCCGCCCAGGTCAGCAGACCGGAAGATGTCGCTGAACACCACGATGAGCAGCCAGATCCAGATGAAGAACATGACGAACCAGAGGAAACTCCACAGCACCTCGCCGGTGCCGAACTCAGCGGCGAGCAGACTCATGTCGCGCGTCCTTTCTCATCGGGCTTCCAGCCCGCGTGGCAGCCGCCCGGTATCCGGATGGTCGGGCATGATCATGGCACCGGCATGGACCTCCGGCATCAACCACACGGGATGATCGCGCCGCGCGATACGAGGCCACCGAGCCGCCGATTTGTCCGTCCCCTCGCGGTGGCACAAACTGGAGTCATCCGCATTCAGCGCGCTCAGCCACTCAGGCTCCTCCTGCTGCTTGCCCGGCGCATGGAGGAAGCTGTTGTCGTCGTCTCTTCTCACGACCACGGAGCCCGTCGGCTCGCCTGAGTACGACGGCACGACTGAGTACGACGGCCCGACTGAGTACGACGGCCACGTGCCGTTCGATCTGGCGCCGCGGCCAAAGGCGCCGGCCAGGCAGTCGCTGTCGCGGGTGTCGCTGGCTGTGACGCTCGGGGTCGTCCTCGTCCCGTTGATCGGCTTGGCCGCCGCCGTGGCGTTCGCGTGGGGTTCGTGGGTGAACCCGCTCGACCTCGGCATCGCGGCAGTCCTGTACGTCGCGACGGGCCTCGGGGTGACAGTCGGCTTCCACCGCCTCTTCACCCATCGATCCTTCACCGCCTGCCCGGCGCTACGCGCCAGCCTTGCGATCCTCGGTTCGATGGCCTTCCAAGGCGAGCTCATCGGCTGGGTCGCCCTTCACCGCCGCCACCACGCCCTTGCCGATCAACCGGGCGATCCGCACTCGCCGTACGAGTACGGCGGTAGCGGCCTGGCCCCGCTTCGGGGCCTGTTCCATGCCCATGTCGGCTGGTTGCTGCGTGGCGAGCAGGCCGACAGTGAGCGCTATGCGCCTGACCTGCTGAAGGACAAGGACATTCGGACGATCTCTCGGCTGTTCGTGCCGTTGTCCGTGCTCTCGCTGGCACTGCCCTTCGGGTTGGGGTGGTTGTTCGGTGACGGGATCGGCTCGGCACTGACGGCCCTGCTGTGGGGTGGCCTGGTCCGCATCGCGCTGCTGCAACACGTCACGTGGTCGGTGAACTCGTTGTGTCACGTAGTGGGACGGCGGCCGTTCCGCACCCGAGGACACGACCGCGCGACCAATCTGCGCCTGCTGTCCGTGGTCTCGCTGGGCGACAGCTGGCACAACGCCCACCATGCGTTTCCCGGTTGCGCTCGGCACGGCGTCGACGCCGGTCAAGCTGATCCCAGCGCGGCCCTGATCAAGCTCTTCGAACGCTGTGGCTGGGCCACCGACGTTCGCTGGCCGGACGCCAGCCGCCTCGACCGGCTACGGACGCACGTCGCTGCGCCGGGGGTCGACACCGCCTGAGGGCCGCCGTTCGGCGGTGCCACCAGATTCTCGGTGGCGGTGCGGGTCAGCCCATAACGTGGGGCCGGTCGGCCGTAGCGTGGGGCCGTGCCCGCCGCCGCAGTCAGTCCCGCCGCGACCGGACGGCGTGCCGCCGGCGACAGCCCCGCGACGACCGGCATCCCCGTCGAGGTGGCCACCCGCGGCGAGGGGCTACCGGCGGCCGTCTCGCCCAGCCAGGTGACGACGTACCTCAGTTGTCCTTTGCGGTATTACTTCGCCACCGTGGGTCGCTGGCGCGAGCCGCCGTCACCGGCCACGATCGCGGGCAGCCTCGTGCACGACACGTTCGAGGCGCTGTACCGGGAAGCGCCGGCCGACCGCACCCGGCAGCGGGCGCACGACCTGCTGCGAGCCGAAGCCGCCGAGTGCTTCAGCGCGCCGGAGAACGCGCCATACGCCCGCGATCCCGACGTCGCCGATCTGGCGAAGGCCAGCGTGGACGGGCTCTTCGAGGTGGAGGACCCCACCCGCGTTGCCGTCGCCGCCACGGATCTGGCGGCAGCTGTGGCGACCGAGGTCGGCGGGGTCAGGTTCGCCGGCCGGCTGGACCGCCGGAGCCGCGGCGAGGTCGACCGCCTGACCGACTACAAGACCGGCCAGCGGCCGGCGGCTGCCGACCTGGGAGATGCACTGCGGCAGCTGCATTTGTCCGCGGCAGCACTCGAGGTCACCGGCGACCCGGTCGACGAGGTGGAACTGCTCTACGTCGCAGTCGGGACACGCGTGCGGCGCCCGGTGTACCGGGCCGTGCTCGACGACGCCGTCGCGACCCTGTCCACCATGCGCGCGTCGTCGGCTGAGTCGCTGCAGCGCAACACCTGGGAGGCCCGGCGTGGCCCGCTGTGCCGTCGGTGCGCGTTTCGCCGGGCGTGCCCGGTGCTACGGCACGGCGCCCCGGCACCGGGAACCGCCGATTCCGATCTCCTGCTGACCGGCACTGGGCTGCAACGCCGGTCGGGTCCGCGACCCGAACCGCGACAGGCGGATCCCGCGACCGCGGCTGACCACGCCCGATGACCGGGACTCCGTCGACGCGCGATCACGCGGCCGCGAACGCCTGGACTCCGCCGTGGGATTACGACGGAAACCTCGACCATGTCCGGGTTAGCGCCAGCCTGCTCGGCGAGGTCGGTCCTGGTTCCTGCGCGGAGTACCTCGCGGGCAAGGCGCATCCGCAGGTCTGGCCGCGACGGGCCGAATGGGTACCGCGGCGGCAACCCCGCTGGGAGTCCTTCCCGCTGGGCCTGGTGGTCGCTGCCGTGCGATCGGTCGAGTCCGGCGGGGTGCCGGCTGCTGCGGACGAGCCGTGGTCGGCGATCGCCGATCGAGCCGTCGCCGCGGCCGTCGCTGGAGACGACGTACGACTCGAGGTCCATCCGGCGATGCAGCGCTGGGCCGAACACGCCACCGAGACCTATCTGGACCTCGCCGAGTCTCTGGCCGCCGTATCGGCCGGCCTGCTCCCCGATGCGCCGCGTGCCGTGGTGTGGGCGAACGACGGCGACATTCGCGAGGTGACGGCGTGGGGCTTGGGGTACGCCGCTGCCGACGGCACGGTCCGCGAGCTGCGGCTCCTCCGGCTGCGGTCAGCCCGCGACGTCAAACCTCGTCCGGCACAGCAGATCGCGGCCGCGGCGTACGTTACCGCGGTCGGACGCCGGGTGATCGACGGCACGGACCGCGGCGGCCCGGTGCGGGTCGCTCCCGCCGAACGACCCGTCCAGTTGGTGCGCCTGCTCGACGTCGGACTCGGCGACGGCAGCGTTGAGGTGCTGTGGGAGGGCGATCCGGCCGAGGCGACCGACCGCTACCGAGCGCTCGGGTTGCCGCTGGTCCCGGTGCTCATCGCCGGTGGGGACACCCGGCCGCAGCGGAAATGCGGGACCTGCCGGGCACGGCCGCAATGCCGCGCGGTGAACCGCGACCCAGGCCTGCTCGGGATGCCCGACAACGGCCGACGGCCGCGGGTACTCAACCCCAGCCGGCTGGTCACCTACGCGGTGTGTCCGGCGCGCTATCTGCTCACCGCCGATCTGAAGCTCCCGGCCGAACGCAGCACCGAATCGGCACCGATGCGCCGCGGCCTGCTGGCGCATCGGTGGCTGGAACAGTCCCATTCGCGCGGCACCGGCTGCTGCGCAGCCGACCTCGACCCGCAGTCTCCTGCCGCCGCGGACCTCCTCGACGCGGCGGGCATGTCGGTGCCAGAACTGACCGAGGTGGCCCCTTACCTGCTGCAGCACATGACGATCTGCCCGTTCCAGCTCCACGACGTCGGCGCGGTGCGGCCCGAAGCCGACCTCGCCATCGATGACACCGACGCCGAGGTCCTCGTCGTCATGCGTCCCGATTTGCAGTTGCGGACCCCCACGGGCGTGGTGTGGCGAGAGACCAAGACCCTGACTCACCTGCCCACCGCCTCCGACGATGTCCTGTTGGCTGCCTTCCCCCAGGTCGCCATCGCCATCTGCGCCCTGGCCGACGGCGCCGTCGGTGCAGCCGTCACCGAGTCCGGCCCTGCCGGCGACACCGGGGCCTACCCCGTCGCAGACCCGGGCGCTGGCACCGGGCCCGGTGCTGGTGCCAGCACGGACGCGGACGCCGCGCTCGGGGAGGGCGCCGCGACCGTGGAACTGGAACTGCTGAGCCCCGTCGAGTCCCGGCTCGTGCGGTACGACGCCAGGCACGAGGCCACCGTGGTAGCGGCGCGAGCGGCTCTGGCACAGGCGATCCATGCCTGGCACCACGACGACGACTTCGCCACGCGGCCAGGACCGGCTTGTGCCAGTTGCGAAGTCGCTCGCTGGTGCCCTGACGCCTTCGCCGACCGCGACTCCGGGACGAGGCAGACCGGCGGCACGGTTGCAGCGCCGGGCGACGGGTCAGACCCGGATACGCCGCCGGACGTCGATCCGGTCACCGGCGAGATTCTGGAGTCCGTCGACGACCCAGCGGCGATCGGGCTGGCCGCAGCCATCCTCGGGATCCCCGGCAGCGAGGACGACGAGTTTCCCTTCTGATTCGGCCTGCTGTCGGCCAGGAGATCCTCGGCCGCGCGGCTGCCTGGCCCGCGCGGTGGGACCACGCCGATGGTCGGCCGGGCGGCCTGCGGCGCGCTAACGTCATCCGCAGTCCTCGCCACCGCTGCACCCGACGGAGGGCACCATGACCGGTAGCGGCACCGCCGACGATCCGTGGCACCTGACGACCGCGCCCGGGACGTCGTCGTACACGATCCACCGTGACGACACGACCGACCCGCCGACGTTGCGCTGCCAGGTCGGTTCGACCTGGTTGTCCTACGACGCCCGGGCGATCGACGACCTGCACGCGATGCTCGTCGCCGCCAGTGACTGGATCGCGCTGGGCGCGGCTGACGAGAACAAGGAACCAGCACCCGGCACCGTAGAGGCGTGGGGCCGCGCGCCGGACAACCCGATCGGCGGGTGGTACGGCCTGCGCAAGGGGTACCGCGGCCGCTTCGGGATGTACCTGCCGCCGCTGCTGGAAGAACTCGGACTCGCTGAGCTGACGCACGAGCCACGCAACAACCGGGTTCGCGCCCGCTGACGCCACGCCGGCTCGCCCCGGCCGGACCTCGGTGTCACGGCCGGTCGGTGTCGCTCGCCGTACCTGTCGCCGTACCGGCCGCGGCGTCTGTCGCCGTACTCGCCGTACCGGCTGCGGTGTCGACCGGGGCGCCGTGGCGGCCGCCGATTGCGTCCCACCAGCGGGTACGGCGGTCACCCCAGATGGCCGCCCGGCGCCCGCCCCTGGCGAGCTTGTCGGGTCGGTCGCGGTACCAGCGCCTGGCCCACCACGACGACGGCTGGGCCAGCCGGAGCGCTCCGATCAAGGCCACGGTAGGAATCATGATTCCTATCGCGGCGCAGTAGTACTTGCCCTTGAGCGCGGAGCCGACCACGGTCGCGGTGTTGCCGACGACGACCAGCAGGGGAACCCACCACCAGCCGGCCAACCAGCCCAGCTGCAGGGTGTCCAGGTCCAGCGGGCGGTAGCCCAACGCGACGAGTCCGCCGACGGCGAAGGCAACGACGATGACGTCGACCGATCGCCTCCCCTCGTCACTCCAGTAGACATCGGACAGGTGCAGCCAGAGCGCGTACTCGTCCAACGTCAACGCCGCCCCGGCGCCGAACGCCACAGCCAGCAGTTCGAGCCAGGGCGACCCTGGCGCGAGGGCGAACACCAGGAAGCCGGACAGCAGCAACAAGAAGATGCCAGGTACCAGGTGATGGACGTGAGTCCCACCGCTGGACAGGCTTCGCGGCCACCAGGAGGGACCGTCACGTTGCATCCGGACCCATAGCCGGACGATGACGAAAGTGACCAGGAAACTGCCCACCAACAGCAACGCCACCCGATCCACCGGCAAGGTCCCGGCGGAAAACTCAAGATTCATCGACACCGCCAGCCCACCGGCATCGCAGACCGGCCCATCGAGGTCAACGAGCTTCCCTTCGCCAATGCATTGCCTGACAGTCAAACTAGACCACGACAGCCTCGTTGGGTGTCAGCGCTGGCTGCTTTCACCTGACCGCATGCGGGTGTAACGTGCCCACGCCTCGAGCCACGCTGCCGAGACGACTTCAGTCCGACAATCCGGCCGTCCGGTGATCGTCGGGTCCGGTCCACACCGCGCCCGATCTGCGATCCGCCACGATCGCTGCGGCGCAATGAGAAAGGACCTGGCATGGCGAGAATCCTGGTGACCGGAGCGACAGGCCTGATCGGCGCGCCGGTGACGCGGCAACTGGTCGAACTCGGTCACAGCATCATCGCCCAGGATCTGTTCCTCAACCCGGGACGCCTCGGAGCAGCCGCCGACGAGGTCGAACTGGTCCGTGGCGATGTCACCGACCTGGTCGGGCTGTTGTCGACACTCAAGCGAGGCAAGGTCGAGCGGATCGTCCACCTGGCCGGAGCCGTCGCGGACACGATCGTGCCGATGCAGGTCGTGATGGCCAACTGCGTCGGGACCACCAACGTGTTCGAAGCCGCCCGCATCCTGGACGTCGAACGCGTGTGCTGGGCCAGTTCGAGTGGGGTCTACGGCCGCAGCCAGGAGTACGGCGCGACGGGCCTGTTGGACGAGGACCAGCTGGTGGGACCGTTCACCGTCTACCGCGCGAGCAAGGTCACCTGCGAACAGGTCAGCTTGGCCTACCGCGACCAGTACGACCTCGACGTCGTGGGCATCCGGCCGGTCACGTCGTACGGCGTCGGCCGACTGGGGAGCGGCAGCGGTCTGATCGCCGATACCGTTCGCCGCGTCGCGCTGGGCGAGCCGGCCGTGTTCCCGGCGATGTTCGGTCCGCGAGAGGCCAAGTGGCAGCCGATGTACGCCGCGGACATCGCACGGACCTTCGTGGCCGGCGTTCTGGTCCCGCGCCCAGAACACGTCATCTTCAACGCGCCGGTGAGCGAGATCCTCACCGTCGGTGAGACGTTGGAGACCTTCCGGCAGGTCGTGCCCGACGCGCACCTCGACCTGGCGACTATGGGTGCGGCGGAATCGTCGGCCGACATCCCACTACTGGACGGCAGTCGCGCTCAGCGCGAACTCGGGGTCGTCCCGGAGTACACCTTCCGTACCGCGATCGAGGAGATGATCTCGATCTACCGGCAGGAGCAGGCCGCGACGGTCTAGCGGTCGGGAGTATCGGGGACGATCCGCGCGCGCCGTTGCCCGCCGCCCCGCCCCGAGTTGTGTCAGTAGCGGGCTGCGGCGTCCCCGGTCACGCCGGTGCCGGCGACCGGGGCCGGCTCGGTGTCGGCTTCGTCGAGACGGAAGCAGGTCCGCAGGATCGCCTCCTCGCTGATCTGCGCGCCAACCAGTTCTGCTCCGACGGCTCCGTCATGCAGGACGATCACGCGATGGCACAGCATCTCGAGTTCGGCCAGGTCGGCTGAGACCACCACGACGGTGCGGCCTTGCGCCGCCATGGACCGCAGCAGGTCGTAGATCTCGGCCTTGGCATGCACGTCGATACCGATCGTCGGTTCGTCGAGCAGGATGACCTGGGCGCCGGTCGCCAGCCATCGCGAGATCAGCACCTTCTGCTGGTTACCGCCCGACAGCGCGTCGATGTCGGTGTCCGGCTGCGCGCCGGCGATGCGGAGTTGGTCGATCAAGCCGCCGGCGCTGCGCCGTTCGGCAGCCACCGACGGCACCGGCAGCCAGGACAGCGCCCGGAAGCGTCGCAGCGATCCAATGGTGGTGTTCCAGCGCACCGAGAAGCCATGAAATGCCCCCTGGCCGGCGCGATCCTCGGTCAACAGGACCAGGCCCGCGGCGATCGAGGCGCGCGGTGACCCACGTCGTACCGGACGACCGCCGACAGTGACCTCGCCATCGAGTACCGGATCGGCGCCGTAGATCCCCCGGAGCAGTTCGGTACGCCCGGCACCGACGAGACCGCCGACGCCGAGCACCTCGCCTCGTCGTACCTGCATCGAGACCGGCGCTGTCGCACCGAGAACCTGCAGCTGCTGAACGTCGAGCATGACCGGGGCGTCGTCGGACAGCGGAGCCGGCGCGGCGGCACGGTGCACGTTGCGTGCCACTCCGCCAATGAGCGCGACCAGCTGAGCCTTCGTCAGGTCGGCCCGCGGGACATCAGCGACAACCAGCCCGTCGCGCATGACGACGATGCGGTCGGCGAGCGCGAGGACCTCGTCGAGCCGATGGGACACGTACAGCACTCCGACGCCCTCGGCGCGCAGGGATTGCACGGTTCGATGCAGATGACCGATCTCCTCCTCGGTCAGCGACGCCGTCGGCTCGTCGAGGATCAGCAGCCGGGCGTCCACCCACAGGGCCGCCGCAATCATGACGAGGCGCTGCTGGACCGGGGTCAGGTCCGTCATCGGGGTATCCGGGTCGAGTTGATCCAGATGAACTCGAGCCAGCACGCTGCGCGCCTTCCGATCCAAGGCGCGCCGGTCGATGAACAGGCCGGCCCGCCGGGGATAGCCCGCACCCAGCCCGAGGTTCTCCGCCACCGTCATCCGGGCAGCGACGTTCAACTCCTGATGCATCACCGAAACGCCGGCCTGCCGTGCCGCAAGCGGGCCGGAGAACCGGCGCGCCTGACCGACCAGCGAGATCGTCCCGGAGTCCCCCGTCGTCGCCCCGCTGACGGCGCGGATGATCGTGCTCTTGCCGGCGCCGTTCTTCCCGACCAGAGCGACGATCTCGCCGGCAGCCACGGACAGGTCGACGCCGTCGACTGCACGCTGCCCGCCGTACGTCTTCGTCAGGCCCTGGATCTGAAGCACCGGAGTGCTCATCTGCTTCCTCCGACTCTGGTGACAGGCCTGGCGGGTCCGACCCCACAGGGCCGAACCCGCCGCGGTCGTCAGGACGTGGGCCCGTACAGTCCCTTGGCCCACCGGTCCTTGAAGTAGCTTCGGAAGTCGTAGTCGATGTCGAAGTACTTCGTGGGGTCCTGGGGCACGTTCGCCTTGGTGATGGTGAGGACCTTGGCCGGCGGGAACGGGTAACCCGTGCTCGGCGGCCCGTCCTGCGGGATCGGCGTGCCGTTGGCGAGGTTCGCGGCGAGGAGATCGAGTTCGGTCCACATGAGGGGGAAGACCGGGACATCGACGAGGACGTTCACACAGCCGTCGCGGACGGCCGCCAAGTTCGGCAGGTCGCCGTAGTAGGTGACGACGGCGACCTTGCCGCACAGACCTTTTGCTTTGAGGACCTGGACCGCTTGCGGCACCGTCGTGCTGGAGTCCAGATACAACCCGACGATGTCCGGATGCGCGTTCAGGATGTCGGTCAGCGCCTTGGTCGTGTCGGCCTGCACGTTGGTGTAGTCGGTCTGGTGCGTCGCGACGATCTGGATGTTGCCCGCGGCGTTGATCTTGTCCTCGAGAATCTTGCCCCGAATCGCCCCGAACCCGAACTGCTTGGAGTTGAAGTAGGCCACCGGGCCACCCTTGGGCAGCAGCTTGATGAACTCGTCCGCCGCGACCGTCCCCATCGACGTCTCACTCGGTCCGAGCTGGCCGGCGAACAGCGGCGACTTCGGCACCTCCGCCCAGACATTGACCACCGGGATCTTGGCATTGTTGGCGGCCTGCAACGGTTGCCGGAGCACGTCGGCGCTCCACGCCGTCGACATGACGGCGTCGACTTTCTGCGTGACGAAGGTCTGCAGGTTGGTGACGACCTTCTGCGGGTCGGCCTGAGCATCGAGCTGGACCATCTTCCAGCCGAGGAGGTCGATGGCTTCCTGCGAACTGCTGATCGCGCGCACGGCGTACTCGCTGGCCTTGCTCTGCAGCAGCAGTCCGATGGTCTTGGCGCCGACCACCTTCGCCCCCGTTCCAGCGGCCTGCGGCGTGGCTGACGAGTTCGGTGAACTCGTACCGCTGCCGCAGCCGGCCACCGCGACCGTCGCGGCGAGAGCGCCTGCCAGCAGCGCCCCTCCTACGTGCTTCTTCATGGGTCGTCGACTCCTCGAAACTGGGTCACGGTGCGGACTGGTGGTGGGCGCCCCCCGCACGGGGTCGTGGACGTTGCGGCCGGCCCTGCGGCGCGGCCGCGCGACGCTCAGGTGGAGCGCCGGGCCGAGGCGCCGAAGGCGGAGACCATGACGGCGACGACGAGCACAAGACCCTGCACCACAAGGACGATCCAGGGTTCGACGTTGAGCACCGTCAGGCCGGTCTGCAGGGTCTGCAGAAAGATGACACCGAAGACACTCGCGAGTACCCCGAATCTCCCAGCCCCCACAGCGGTACCGAGGAACGCTGCGGCATAAGCGGGTAGGAGGTAGCCGCCGCCCGCACCGGGGTAGTACGACGCGTTCTGCGAGGCGAGCAGGATGCCCCCCGCTCCGGCGGCCGCTGCCGCCGCGACGAAACCCCAGGTGCGGATTGCTCTGACGCGCACGCCGGCCAATCTCGCGGCGGTGCTGTTCTCTCCGGTGGCGTAGAGGAACCGGCCCCATTCGGTGTGGGACACCACGACGTAGAGAACGATGCTGGCGATCACGGCAAGCCAGAAGGCGACACTCATGCCGAAGATCGCCTGGATCCCGACGTCGGCGAACTCGACCGGAACCCCGGTGGAGATCGTCTCCTGACCGGTGACCTTGGCGTCGATGCCGGCGACGACGCTGGTCATGGCCAAGGTCCCGATGAAGCTGTTGACCCGTAGCCGCGTGACCAGGACGCCGTTGACGACGCCGATGACTGCGCAGATCGCCAGGGCCAGCAGGCACGCCAGCGGCCAACTGATCCCGACCTCGGCCATGAACACGATGCTCAGCGCCATACCGAAGCCGAGTACCGCACCGATCGACAGGTCGAAGTCGCCGCCGATCAGCGTGATCGTCAGGCCCACCACGACGATCACCGGGATAGCGCTCTGCTGCAGGATTCCCTGCCAGGTCGCCCACTCGGAGAAGGTCTCGCGCCGCAACAGGAACACGACGACGACGATGAGCAGGTAGGTCCCGAAGACGGCCCACCGACCGATCGGCTGGGCACGTCGCCGCCTGGGCGCGGCGCTGCTGCCCGCCGGCTGGGCGACGGACGACGTATCCGGCGCGATTGCTGGGCTTTCCGGTCTCGTGCTGGTCACTGCTGGTCCCTTCCCTCGCCCGATTCGGGGCATTCCGCGACACCAGCGCCGGCTACGGCGACGTCCATGTCCTGAGGGGTTCAGCGCGGTCGACAACCTGGCCGCGGCCTGTCCCCCGCCTCCTGCTTCGTCGGCTTCATGCCCCGGTGTCGATGACGAGATTGCCGAAGGAATCCGACACGGCGCGCTGGCCGGGATGCAGCACAACCACGGTGTCCGGCAGCGCGATCAGCGCGGGACCCTCGACCGGTTCGGCGAGAACTCCGGTCGCCGTCGCCAGGACCGGGGTATCCCGGCGCTCGCCCAGGTCGGGCCAGTAGACCGATCGGCTCGTCCGCGTCACCGTGGTGTCGCCGTGCTCGCCGCCTCGCAGTTCCGGCTTGGCCGTTTGCCCCTGGTAGCGAACCTGGAATCCCGTGAGATCGGCACCACCTTCCCGGAAGCCGGCGCCGACACCGAAGATCTGTTCGTAGACCTCGTTGAATCGATCGTCGAGGTCGGCCACGGTCTCGGCGGTCAGCACGCCCGACGGCATCGGCACTTCGACGTCGTGCACCTGCATGCGGTACTTCACCCGCACCGACCGGGCCATCGTGGCGGGCAGGTCGGCGAGGCCTTCCGCGGCAACAGTGGCGAGCGCTCGGGCTTCGAGCGCCGCGAATGCGTCGTTGACCGGCGCTGCCGCCGCAGGCAGCCGCAACCACATCGGCTCCTGGTAGACGTACGTCACGTCGGCGACTGCCGCGCCGAAGGCGGACCACATGGCAGCCACCGCCGGCAGGGGCACGATGACGGTCGAGACGCCCGCCTCGCGCGCCACGGCGGTGGCATGCACCGGTCCTCCCCCGCCGAACGCGTACATGACGAACTGACGAGGGTCGAAACCCTTGAGGACACTCATCCGCCGGATCAGGTCGGCCATCTTCGAGTCGACGATGCGGCAGATGCCGGCGGCAGCGGCGTCGACGTCCAGCCCGACCGCAGCACCTACCCCCGCCACGGCTCGTTCGGCGAGATCGGGCCGGATCGTCATGCGGCCATTCAGGAAGCGATCCGGGTCGATGTAGCCGAGGACCACGTCGGCGTCGGTCACCGTCGGCTCTGCGCCGCCGGCGCCATAGCAAGCCGGACCCGGGACGGCGCCGGCACTGCGCGGACCGACGTTCAGCCGTCCGGACTCGTCGACGAACGCGATCGAACCCCCGCCTGCGCCGATGGACTCGACATCCAGCATCGGCAGCGCGAGCTCGTACCGCTGCAGCAGGGACTTCGTGCGTCGCAGCGCCCTGCCCTGATTGATGACGCTGACGTCGAACGTCGTGCCGCCCATGTCGGCAAGCAGCACCTGCGGCGTGTCGATGCGCTGCGCCAGGAGTTCCGAACTGACGATCCCGGCGACGGGGCCCGACTGCACGGTGCGGATGGGCGCCGACTTCGCCTCAGCGCCCGTGATCGCGCCGCCCGCGCACTGGGCGAACAACACGCGGCCCCCGAAACCACGTTCGGCGGCGCCCCGCTCGATGCTGTCGATGTACCGGACCATGAGCGGCCCGATGTAGGCGTTCATGACCGTCGTCGTGGTCCGCTCGTACTCACCGAGGTGCGAGATGAGGTCGCTGGAACAGGTCGTGTACAGCCAGGGAGCGACCTCGGCGGCGAGTTCGGCGACGCGGTGTTCATGAACCGGGTTCTTGATCGACCACACCAGGCTGATGGCGAGAGCTTCGATGTCATGCACGGCGACGAGTCGTTCGATCGTGGCTCGCGCGGCTGCTTCGTCGAGCGGCGCGATCACCTCGCCGTCGACGTCGATTCGGCCCACGATTTCGGCGGTGAGGTGTTTGGGCACGATCGGAATCGGCTTGTCCGTGGACGGGCCGTGCAAGGCCTGATCGACGTCCAGACCGGAGGTCCGCCCGCCACCGGCCATGAGGAACATCACGTCACGAAGGCCGGCCGTGGTCAGCAGCGCGGTCTTGGCTCCCTCACGCGCCACGATGGCGTTGGTGCCGGTCGTGGTCCCGTGCACGATCCGCTCGCTGCGACGGTAGAGATCTGCCGACGAGATGCCGACCTTCGCTGCGGCGAGGTCGATTGCGGCGAAGAAGCCGACCGACCGGTCCGCTGGCGTCGTCGGGGACTTCGCACCGACGACCCGACCGTCGGGAGTTGTCACCGCACAGTCGGTGAACGTCCCCCCGATGTCGACTCCGATCACATAGCCGTCCTGCTCGCGGTACTGCACGTCCGATGTCATGTACGAGGTCCTTTGCGCTGGGCCAGCCCGGCGGGCGGCGAAGAGTGCTGGTCGACAACCGCGATGAGGTCAGGTCACCGAACCTGCGGCGTGTCACGGCGACGCAGCGTCGCGAGCCCGGCGGCGCTGAAGGAGACGTCGAGCGTCGGAGGGTCGGATTGTTTGGTGCATTCGGCCGCGAACACCGTCCCGCAGGACGGGCAAAGGAACTGCCGCAGGACGAAGGGAATGTCACAGAAGTCGGTGGGGTCCGGGTAGCGATGCGGATCGACGTGGGCCGGATTGTCCTCGAGGACGGCGGCGCCGAGTTTGTAGTTCTGGTCGGTCGAGCCCATCACCGCGCCGCATCCTCCGCAGGCCCAGCGGCTGCTGCCGGATGGCCCGAACACGACGCCCAGGACGTCGGAAATCCTCGTCACATCGCGGGGGTCGACCGGCGCACCGACGGGGTCCTGCGGCATCGTGGCGCGTCCCAGCCGCTCGTCGCGGATCGCCTGACGAGCCTTCCGTGTCTCCCGTACATCGGGATCGCCGTTGTGGTCGAGGACCACGCCGAACGAGGATCGGGCCTGGGCCTCGGTCACCCGGCTCTTGGCGACGTCGGCGGCGACCAGTTCCGGGAGACGCAACAGCATGTCGCCGTAGCCGCCGCCAGCGCTGTAGTCCACCGCCAGCACGTCGTCGTTGCCGAATGACGTCGTCGCCTTCGGAGAGAGCCGGGTGAGCCCGCCGAGCAGCTCGTCGAGCTCGGCCCGGCTGGCCGGCATGACGCCCTTGGACATCAGATCGCGCACTGCGGTCTGCCGGGCGTGCAGGAAGTTGCCCGAATGCCCTGGCAGGCCGCCAGCAAGACCCGGCGTCACGTTGACGGCCGGATCGGACGAGATGATCTGGACGACCAGGTCCGTCGACTTGTAGGGCATGATCGCCGTCTCGTTGCCGTTGCCACCTCGCCAGCGGCCCGACCCGCCACTGTCGATCTGCTCCAACCGGTACAGGTACAGGACGGGAAGTGCGGCCTCCCACTCCTCCACGTTGCCCGAGCGACTCGACGGCCACCACCACGCGCCCCCGGTGTCCACCCCGTCTCGGCCAGGAAAGGCGCCGAGCGAGCCGTTGAGGGGATCGCCGGTCATATCCGCGACGAAGTTGCCGTGACGATCGAGCCCGGAGCACAGCCAGAAGCCCGGCAGTGAGCCACCACCGGTGGCGTTGGCCGTGTCCTTCACGTCGCCGTCGGCAGCCAGCAGCATCTTGCTGAACACCTGCGACGCGACGTGGACGCTCACCACGGCGCCGGTCGAGGACGTGACGCCGCCGGGAAACTCCGAACAGTTGATCTTCCCCGGAACCGGTTCGAACTCCAGGTGATCGACGATTCCGGCCGGACAGTACAACTGGTCGAAGCCCAGCAACGCCGAGCCGGCACAGACGATCCCGGAACGCCAGGTGGTGAAGCTGGCATTGGCGGCGAAGTACTGCGGATCGGATCCGGCGTTGTCGAAGATCAGCCGATCGCCGACCTTGCGCAGCCGCGTCGTCAGCCGGTGCAGGTCATGGTCGTCCGGCCCGACGCTCCCGACGTAGATGGTCTCGCTCCACTCACCATCCGGGATCTGGGCGAGGCGTCGCTCGACCGCCGCCGACGCATCGCGGATCATGCGTCGCATCACGCCCTTGACGACGTTCGGGCCGTACTCGGACAGCATGTGAACCATCCGCTCCTTGGCCATGCGCAAGCCAGCGACCTGCCCCCGCAACTGCAACGCCACCATGTCCGGCGTCCGGCTCTGCCGCACCAGCACATCGGCCACGTCCTGCTGGAGGACGTCGCGACGCACGAGCTTGACCGGCGGAATGACCACCGGCTCCTGGAAGATGTCCGGCGCACTGGCACAGAAGCTGCCCGGATCCATGCCGCCGATGTCACCGACATGGCACACATTCATGACCCACGAGAAGATCGCGCCATCCCAGAAGACCGGGCTGTAGATCGCGACGTCCATCTGGTGGCTGGTCCCGATGTACGGATCGTTCATCATGAAGACGTCGCCGTCCTCGATACCCGGGTTCCCGCTCCGGTTCTCCAGGGTCCACTTGACCGTCAGGTCACTGTGCCCCGTGAAGTATTGGATGGCGGGACCGGCGACCAGATTGTCGCCGTTCTCGGTGAGAATGGCGGTGTTGAAGTCGCTCATGTACACGATGATCGGCGAGCCGGACATCCGCTTGATCGCGTCGAAATGGTCGAGATTGATGTTCCAGAAACGCGATCGCAGGACCTGGTAGGTCACCGGGTCGATCTCGCGGTCGAACGTCTCGTGCAGCCGGACCGCCGGCGCGATGTCCAACTCGACTGTCGGCAGGTATCCGTGCCGCCGGGTGACCCAGCCGTCGGCGTACAACGCGGCAGCGTCGACCTGACGATTCCGCATGACTCCGTCGACCGTGCTGGTCCCGGAACGGCGGGGCTGGTCACCTGACATCGGGCACTCCTCGGTAGCTGTTCACGCGGTTTCGCCATGCCGGAATACCGGATCCCGCTCGCCGGGTCGGCCGACACGATGGATCAGGTAGCCAACGAGCCCGGCCCCGACTGATCGCTGGTCGGCGGCTTCTGTTGGTGGACAGCCGGTCGCCGGCCAACGCGGCGAACGTTAGGCGGCCCGCACTGCTCGGACAACCCCCGCCTGACCGCCTGTTGATAAGGCCGGCGGACCTGTCGGAGGGCGTACCTACGTTCCGGTCACGAACGTCTCGGCGGCCGACTCGCCGCACCACTGCGGAGCACGACAGCCGGCTGGCTCGGCCGACCGCTACGGAGCACGACAGCGTCGTGGCGATGCGGCGACAGACCGACCGACGCCGCCTCCCGTCGACGGCGATCCCACTGCGGCACAGAAGCTTCCGGCTACGTCGGACGTGGCCGTGCTGGCGCATCTATCGACCTCATCCCCGTGACATGTCGCGACGGCTGATCGGGGGCGACCAGCCGCCGCGACGGCTTCAGGAGGTAGCTCCGTGGACCAGCGGGCTGTCGGGCCGGGCGCCGTGGTGGCTGCCTGCGGCTCGGCGTGGCTGCTCGTTCTCGGCTGTGCTCCGAGCCGCAGCACACCACCTGTCGTCCGCGATGGACAGATCCGAAACAAATCGTCCTACGAGCCATCCTTGTCGTTGGACGATCGCCG
Source organism: Actinomycetota bacterium (assembly GCA_004297305.1). Classification (NCBI taxonomy): domain Bacteria; kingdom Bacillati; phylum Actinomycetota; species Actinomycetota bacterium. The sequence continues at coordinate 74,927 of SCTR01000007.1, read as the reverse complement.
AGAGGTCGCGACAGCAGCCCGCAATCCTGTTCGGGTCAGGCACTGCCGTGCCATCCGATGACCCGCCCACGCTGCTTCGTGGTCCGGCTGCTGACGAGCACGAACGGGACGATCAGCGGTTCAGTCGGCGGCGGCGGCTAGACAGCCGTTCATTGTTCCCGCGCGACTACTTGCTCGAACCACATCGGTTCGGTTCAGATCCCGATGCTACGACCGTACTGCCCCCCGGCGGCGATCCGGTGTCGCTCGCCGTCGCGGTGGTCCAACATCGCCTCGCGTGTGTCATCCGCACTCGTGACGACCCGAATCTCGCTCGGGTGGTGACCCGCAGATTCGGATTCTCCAAGAGTTTCTGGAGCCGCTGCATGCTGGGTCAATCGTGGATGGGTGAGACGGTATTCGCCGCGGCCATCAGCGTCCTGCTGCGCGAGGCCTGGCCGGCCCACGATCACGGGCGGGGGGCGCCACGGTGAGTGCCGGGCGATCGGCAGCGAGCGCCGGACGGTCAGCGCAAGCGGGGTAGCCGCTGCTGCGTCGCCAGGACGTCGGCGAACAGGTCGCCCTTCGCTGCCAGCCGATCCCCGATCGTCCGGATCGTGAACCCGTCAGGTCGCAGAGTCGGATCGTCCAGTTCGTCCCAGTCGATCGGTGCCGAGACCGGCGCGCCGGGCGCAGCGCGGGGGCTGTATGGCGCGACCAGCGTCTTGTTGATCGCGTTCTGGGTGTAGTCGAGCCGGGCGAGCCCGCCGCGCTCCGCGACGTTCCAGGACCAACTGACCAGCTCCGGCACGATTGCCCCGACCGTGCGGGACACCTGCTCGACCCAGGTCCGCGTCTCGTCGAAACTCGGCCCGCGAGCAATCGGCACCCAGATCTGGATACCGCGGCGCCCGGTGACCTTCGGTCGAGCGGCGATGCCGAGGTGGTCGAAGGCAGTGCGATGCAGGCGCGCCAACTGCAGCGTCTCATCCCAGCTGGTGCGGTCGCCGGGGTCGAGGTCGACCAGCGCGTATGTCGGATGCCGGGGCTGGTCGGTCCGCGACGTCCAGGCATGCCATTCGAGCGCACCGAAGTTAGCCGCCCAGACCAAGGCGGCAGGCTCGTCGACGACGAGGTAGGTGTGAGCCTCCCCGGCGTCTGCTGCTGCGTTGTCCCATCGCGGGAGCCACGGCGGTGCATGCGCGGGAAGTTCCTTGTGCCAGAAACCGCGGGTCGCCGCACCCTGCGGAAAGCGGTGCATGTTCAGCGCGCGACCCGCGAGGTACGGCAACACAACGGGAGCAATCTGCGCGGCATACCGCAGCAGGTCGCGCTTGGTGACCGGTTCCTCTCCTGGCCGGGCCGGGAAAAGGATCTTGTCCAGATTGGTCACCCGCAGTTCCCGGCCGAAGATCGGCCAGGTCCCGCCGGGGCCGAGGGTGTCGAGCGCGGCGAGCTCCGCTGCCGGCACCGACTGCAGCGCCGGTGCTCGCCGCAACGACACCGCGGCCGCCGCAGCCGGCAGGTCCGAGCGCCACATCGTTGCCGGATCCGCCTTGACCTCCTCGTTGGTGCGTCCGGACAGGACCGATCGGGGATGATCCTCGGGATCCCAGTCGGCGACGGCGGCGGCGTCCCGCTTGTGGAACAGCAGCCATTCCTCCTTGCCGGCGGCATCGGTCCGGGTGCGGATCAGCATGAAATGGCCGCGGAGCTTCTGGCCCGCCAACTCGATGTGGAGCTCTCCGTCGGTGACCGCTTGCGCGGGGCCGACCTTGCCGTGCGACTGCCAGGTACCGGTATCCCAGACGATGACGTCCCCACCGCCGTACTGCCCCGCCGGAATGACGCCCTCGAAGTCGGCGTACTCCATCGGATGGTCCTCGACGTGGAACGCCGCACGCTTCACGGCGGGGTCGAGCGTCGGGCCCTTCGGCACGGCCCAGCTGGCCAGGACGCCGTCGATCTCGAGCCGGAAGTCGTAATGCATTCGGCGCGCGCGGTGCCGCTGGACGACGAAGACCGGCGCCGCGGAGTTGTCGTGGGCCGTCGGCGTCCCGTTCGGCTCCGGGGTCGCCGCGAAATCCCGTTTGTCCCGATAGGACGCCAGCGCCTCGGCTGAGGGGCGACCTGCGGACGACCGAGCCACACGTCGAGTGAAACGTGGTGCCCGACCGCGTGCAACATCGGGCCGCCGGAACGCTCGTCGCTGCCCTGCTCTCTGCTGGCCGGGCTGCGCTCTCGTGGACTGTCGGCGGGCTCGTGGGCCGATTGCGCTCTCGTGGCCACGGTGTGCTCGTCGGCTGGCTGTGCTCGTGGCGCTTTCGGTCGGCTCGTGGGCTGTCGGTCGGCTTGGGCATGATGACCCGCGTGTATCTGCTCGACGACGGGGGCCTGGTCTGCAGCCCGACAGACCTGGCGGCCGCAGCGACGTGTGAGTACGCCCTGCTGCGTCAGCTCGACATCCTGCTGGGCCGCGCGGCGCCGACCGCCGTCGCGGACGACGCGCTGCTGGCCCGGACCGCGACGCTCGGCGACGCCCACGAGGCACGCGTACTCACGGGTTACCTCACCGACTACGGACCCTGGGACCCGGCAACCGGCCGCGGCGTGGCCTGTATCGAGCGGGTGCCCCGCGGACAGCAGACGCGCGCCACCCTCGCGGCGAAGCACGCCGAGACCATCGCCGTCCTTCACACCGGAGCCGACGTGGTGTTCCAGGCCGGCTTCTTCGACGGCCGGTTCGGCGGCTGGGCCGACTTCGTCGTGCGCGCCTCCGACGGCCAGGCGTACGCGGTATACGACTCGAAACTTGCCCGGCGGGCGAAGGTCACCGCGCTGCTGCAGCTGGCCGCCTACGCCGATCAGCTGCTGGCCGCGGGCGTCCCCGTGTCCGACGAGGTCCACCTGATCCTGGGCGACCGGAGCACAACCTCGCACCGAGTTCACGAACTCATCCCCGTCTACCGCCACCGGCGGGCCCGCCTCGAGCAGCTACTGGACGACCACCGCGACGGCGGAACCGCCGTCGGATGGGGCCGCGGCGGGCATCGGGCGTGTGGGCGCTGCGACGACTGCCGGGTCGACGTCGAACGGACGCGCGACGTACTTTTGGTCGCGGGGATCCGAGGCACCCAACGCACCCGGCTGTGGGCTGCCGAGATCCGCACCGTGGACGACCTCGCCGGCCATGCCGGGCCGGTGGACGGCATCAGCGCCGCAGCGCTGGATTCCCTTCGGCAGCAGGCCATCTTGCAGGCCAGACAAGACCCACTGCCCGGTGGTCAGCCGGTGACGGCGCCGGTGTTCGACCTCTATTCGCCCGCGACCGTCGGAGCCTTGCCGCCACCGGACGACGGCGACATCTTCTTCGACATCGAGGGCGACCCACTCTGGTGGGACGCCACTGACGCCGACCACGCCGAGGGCTGGGGGCTGGAGTACCTGCTCGGCGTCGTCGAACCGCCGGCCGGTGGCACGGCTGCGGAGTTCCGGGCGTTCTGGGCCCACGACCGCGGTCAGGAGAAGGCGTCGTTCCTGCAGTTTCTCCGGTACGTCGAGCAGCGCCGCGCGCAATTCCCGGACATGCACGTCTACCACTACGCGTCCTACGAACGGACTGCCCTGCTGCGGCTGGCCGGGCGGCACGGCGCCGGCGAGCAGATCATCGACGACTGGCTGCGTTCCGGCCTGCTCGTCGACCTCTATGCCACGGTCCGCGGCAGCCTGCGGACCGGTCAGCGGTCCTACTCCCTCAAGCAACTCGAGCCGCTGTACATGCCGGTCCACCGCGCCGGCGATGTCACGACCGCAGCAGATTCGATCGTCGAGTACGCCCACGCTTGTGAATTGCGTGAGGCCGGCGACGACATCGGCTGGCAGCAGCGACTGTCGCAGATCGCGACGTACAACGAGTACGACTGCGAATCCACTCGGCGGCTGCGCGACTGGCTGCTTGATCGCGCTGCGGCCCAAGGAGTTCAGCCGACTCCGCGGCCGCAGCTGACTGCCGCCGGCGACGAGGAGGACGACAGGGACGTCGATCCGGTCGTTGCGACGCTGCTGGCGTACGCCGACCCCGGTGGCGGTCCGCGGGACGCCGACCAGCAGGCCGTGGCCCTGCTCGCGGCAGCAGTCGGGTACCACTGGCGTGAGGACAAACCCTTCTGGTGGTACCACTTCGACCGGCTGCAGTCGCCGCCGGACGAGTGGGCGGACAGCCGCAGCACGCTGGTAGCCGACGAGGTGGCTGTCGACGTCGACTGGCACATCCCGCCAGGCAAGCGGACAGAACGTCGCCAGCTGCGACTGCTCGGCCAACTCGAGCCCGGCAGTGAGCTGCGCGCCGGCGGCAAGGCGTACGCGTTGTACGAGCCGCCGGTGCCGCCCACCCTGCAGGTGGCCGTCGGCGGTGGCCGCGGGTACCGCGAGGTCTTGATCACCGAGGTGACCGCAGACGTCACCGGTGCCGTTCCCCGCGACCTGGTGCGAGTCGAGGAGACCGTGCCGACGGGACACGTCGGTCACGACGCGCTGCCCATGGCGCTGTCCCCCGGCGCGCCGCCGCAGACCAAGGGGATCACCGCGGCCATCCAGACGCTGGCCACCGCAGTCGCCGCCGGCCTTCCCGAGCTCCCCGCGGGTGCGGCACTGGACCTGCTTCGACGGCAGCGGCCGCGTACCCGCAGCGGCTCGGCGCTGCCCACCGCGAGCGGCCGTGAGCCGATCGCCGACACCATCGTGGCTGCCCTGCTCGACCTGGATCGGTCGTACCTGGCCGTGCAAGGGCCGCCCGGGACCGGCAAGACGTACACCGGCGCGCGGGTGATCGCTGCTCTGGTCGCCGCCGGCTGGCGGATCGGGGTTGTCGCGCAGTCGCACGCCGTCGTGGAGAACCTGCTGCGCGGCGTGGCGGCCGCCGGCGTCCCGGAGTCGGCCATCGCCAAGAAGCCGGGGAGCAAGGGGAACGCGGCGACCTGCCCCTGGACCTCGGTGGACGACAAGAGTTTCGCCGCGTTCTACGCCGCGCAGGCCCGCGGTTACGTCGTCGGCGGTACGACGTGGGACTTCGTCAACGCCAAGCGGCGGCCCCCCGACGAGCTGGACCTGCTCGTCGTCGACGAAGCCGGCCAGTTCTCGCTGGCCAACACCGTCGCCGCCGCCTGCGCGGCGCGCAACGTGCTGCTGCTCGGCGACCCGCAGCAGCTGCCGCAGGTCAGCCAGGGAATCCATCCCGAGCCGGTCGACGGCTCGGCGCTCGGCTGGCTCAACCACGGGCACGACACGTTGCCTGACGAGTTCGGCTACTTCCTGGCGCAGACCTGGCGGATGCATCCGCAGCTGTGCGCGGTGGTGTCGCGGCTGTCGTACGACGGCTTGCTGCAGGCCGCGGCCTGCACCAGCGACCGTCACCTGGCCGGGGTGGCGCCGGGAGTTCACGCCGTACCCGTCGAGCACCACGGGAACGCAGTGGCCTCGACGGAGGAGGCCGCCGAGGTGGTGGCGCGGATCCGCGAGCTGCTCGGGCGCGCCTGGACGCCGGCGGCCGACCTGCCTGCCCGGCCCCTGGAACCGGCGGACGTCCTCGTCGTCGCGCCCTACAACGCGCAGGTCGCGCTCATCGCCGAGGCGCTCCACCGGGCCGGCATCGACGGCGTCCGCGTAGGGACGGTGGATCGATTCCAGGGCCAGCAGGCGGCCGTGGTCGTCGTGTCGATGACGGCGTCGTCAGCGGACGACGCGCCCCGGGGATTGTCGTTCCTGCTGGATCGCAACCGGCTCAATGTCGCGCTGTCGCGAGGGCAATGGTGTGCCCTGGCCGTGTACTCCCCCCGGCTCGCCGATCACCTGCCCGGCCGCCCGGCCGAGGTCGAGGAGCTCGGGGCGTTCCTGCGTGCGCTCGATGGCGCACCACCTGATCCTGCCGCCCAGCCGCCACACCAGGGCGGCCCGGTCCGCGCTCGATGACGCTGCCGGCCGCCGCTCAGGATCGGTCCGGCGGGCGGTCGCCGGGCGGCGGCGGCGCCCCGGCGTCGCCACAGCGCGGGCACGGCGTGGCTGGTGAGCCGGGGCCCGTCGCGAGGTACGCGCCGCAGACCGGGCAGATCCGATCCAGCCAGCAGGCCGACTCACCGCCCTCGTCTGCCGCCATGGCACCGACGATAGATACCGGTGTCCACCGCGCCGGCCGCGGGCCAGGCGGCAAGCGGCTGGTGGCCGCATCGGGGCGGCCACGGCCCAGGCGGCTGCGGCCCGCGCGGCGGGCACGGGCAGGCGGCCCATCGAGCGGCCGCGGGCAAGGCGCCGCGACCCCGGGGCAAGCCCATCGGCGCGCGTCCGCAAGTTCTCAGCCCAGATAGTTAGTCGCAACAGACGAGTTGATCCATCCTGCGCTTGCCACAACTGGATCCGGCCTATCAGGCTGCATGCAGTTCGGCTACGCTGGCGGGCAGTTCTGCCTCTGGCGCGGTCGTCCGCGATCGTCGCCGCTGCCGCATCGAGGAGCTGATCGTCATTTCCGCACTGACACCGCTGATGGAACTGATCGAACTCGACGACCCTTACGCGGCCAACGGCCCCGAGGTCGCGCAGCTTCGGCTGGCGGCGATGGCCGAGCGATTCCAGGAGCACCGGGAGAAGATCCCCGTCCTCGGCCGGCGAGCCGCCGAGACCGGGATCGACGCCATCCGCAGTCGTGATGACATCGTGCCCTTGCTGTTCTCGCACACCACGTACAAGAGCTATCCCGAGTCGTTCGTGAAGCAAGGACGTTGGGACCGGATGACGACGTGGCTGACCACGTTGTCCGCCGTCGACGGTGGCGAGGTCGATCTCGAGGGCATCAAGGACGTCGACGAGTGGCTGGACCGGCTTGCCGCCGCCGGGCACTTCGTCGTCGCGTCGAGCGGGACGTCCGGCAAGAGCTCGTTCCTGGACCAGAGCGCGGCCGACATCGAACAGATCGGCTACAACCCGCAGCGCCTCTTCGGCTGGCCCCATCAGGTCCCGCTGCGCAACGACCGCATCGTGATCAGTCTGAGCCGCTCGGCGAAGGGCCGCTACCGCGGCTTCTATATGCATCAGGCGCGCGTGCGCTACTTCGCCAAGCCGGGCGGCGACTATCTGATCGACGAGCCAGTGCCGCTGGCCGATCTCAGCCGGATGGCTGCGCTGCGTTCGATGATCGCGGCGAGCACCGCCACTCCCAAAGAGGTCCAGGAGTTCGAGGGTCTTCGTGCCGATGCCGCTGACCGGATGAACGCGTCGCTGGGCCGGCTCGCCGACATCGTGATCGCCCATCACGACGAGCCGATGCTGCTGCTGGGAATGTGGCCGTTTGCCTACCAGCTCGTCGAGGCGGCGCGCGCCCGCGGCGTCGAGCGCGGCGACATGCACCCGGACACCGTGCTCGGGCTTGGCGGCGGGACGAAGGGGCTCGTCCTGCCCGATGACTACCGCGAGCAGGTGCTGGAGTGGTTCGCCCCGGCCCGGCAGTGCGACCAGTTCGGCATGTCGGAGATCTCCGGGCACGCGCAGAAGTGCGAAGACGGCTTCTACCACTGGCCACCGTGGATCGAGATGCTCATCGTCGACGAGAGCGGTGAAAAGCTGCTGTCCGGGGAGGGCAAGGTCACCGGACGACTCGCGCTCTTCGATCCGGTCTACGGCGGACGATGGGGCGGCCTGGTCACCGGGGACAAGGTCAACGCCAACTTCGGGCGGTGCTCCTGCGGGCGGAACGGCCCGACGATCGAGGACAACGTGACCCGGTACGGCGCCGGTTCCGCGGCCGGCGACGACAAGCTCACCTGTGCGGCGTCAGTCGACGCTTACGTCCGGGAGGCGATCAGCTGAGCTGCGCCATGGAGCCCGGGCGGTAGGCGCCTTCCGGCCGAGAGGTCAGGGCGGCGACGTCACAATAACGAGGCGAGGGCAACGACTTTCTGGGCACGCGGGTGACGTCTGCGACGTCACCCGCGTCGACTCAGCGATGTCAACGCAACGAGCCAGGGACGTCAGCACGGGGGCGAGGTCTGCGACGTCAGGCTGCGGACCGCGGTGTCGCCTGCGCACCGGCGGCGGGATAGTCCAGGCACAGCACCGTCGCGCCGTCGGAGCCGGCACTGATCGCACGGTCGTCGACTGTGGCGGCGTATCCCCACGACCAGAGCCCGAACTCCCGGCCGGCGTCGACCAGCGATCCGGACACCACCGCGACGAGCCGACCGATCCCGGTGCACGCGGGCAACTCGATGCCGTTGCCGGGCGCAAGCCGGACCCGGTAGGCAGCGAGCCCGTCCGGCTGCGCCTCGATCAGGACGTCCAGAACGGCGCCTTCCTGCGCCTCGCCGGCGTCGGCCGGCGCGAGTGAGACGGTGAAGTGGCGTCCGGAACGCTGCGGCTTCTCGTGCCGGGACTCCGGCATGAAATGGGCACCGGTGTCCGAGGCCATCCGAGCGGTGAAGTAGCTGAGGCCGGCGTCGCCGCCGACGATCGGGCCGTACGTCGTCCACGGATCCGCATAGTGGATCGTCGGTGCGGACACCTCGGCACGACCGAACCGGCCAGGACGACCGTCGAGGACCTGGAACTGTGGGACTGCGTGATAGTGCGGCGCCGTCGTCTGGCCCGCACCCTGCTCAACGCGGAAAACCTGTGGGCCAGGAGCGTTCGCCTCGACATCCCCGAACAGGTTCGTGATGCGGTATCGCAGGTTCGACGTCAGCACGCCATCCCGCTCGAGCGAACGCAGGTCCATCGCACGTCCTCCTCAACCTGGCAAGCACCGGCTGGCGGCGTACCCCACGACCGAGAACCCGGTCGGGCGTCGCGCCGAGGCCTCGGTGTCGCCCATTTGGCACGCTGGCGATCTCGGACGGGATCGTCAACCGCGATAGTCGACTTCCGGTGGTGCGGTGTCAAGGACCGGTCAGCACGGCAGTTCGCGTGCATGGGCAGCCACCGTGGACGCTCCACCGGCGGCGGCTCAGCTCCTCAACCACGCTTGGACGCTCCGAACCATATTCTCGTCAAAGGTGACTGTACTTTGTGCATGTGGAATGACCTCTGCGAGGAAGGCCTCGTGCCCGCCAAGGACAGGGTCCTCCGGCGTGTCCTTCACGTAGAGGACCAGCACGCGAGCAGGCCGGCCGTCGTCCTTCAGCCTGATAACCCGCCCCATGCGCTGCACCATCTGGCGTCGCGTCCGGCTGGCTGCGACGATGACCGCCAGGCTGGCTTCGGGGACGTCGATACCTTCGTCCAGGAGCCGCGGAGCGGTCAGAACCTGGACTCGCCCTGCGCCGAAGCGCCATCTCTCGGCTCCGCCGAGTTATGTCGCCGGTGAGAGCTGCGGCCGGGGTGAATTCGCCGATGGCGGCGGCGGCGTTCTTGGCTGCTGACACCGTCTCAGTGAAAACCAATGCCTGACCGGCCTCGATCCAAGCGATGCCGATTTCCTTGAGGATGCGGGACTTGGCCACGGCGGCGGCCAGCAGCTCCTTTCGTCGCATGAACGCCGCGAGGTGCCGTCGACAGATCTGAGCTTCGTTCCAATCTGGACTGGCGGCCCCCGATTGGACGGCCTCAAAGAACGCACTCCATGGTGCCCTTGGATATCCGTGCATCTCGATGAGAGCCGTGGCGGTGTCCTTACATTCCTTGTCGAAGCGGTCGTGCTCCGATCGCTCGATGTCCGTGAAACTGACGCCGACCATAGCGAGGTGGAACGGTGCCACGACCTTGTCGAGAAGGGCATCTGCGTATCGATACTCGAATGCCACTCCACCAAAGTACGGATCGAGCCAGGTGGTGATTCCGTCGTCAATCCGCTCGTAGGTCCCGGTCAGCCCTAACCGTCGATCGAATCGATCTGACAGCACCTGTGCGAACGTGGGCGCGCCATACCTATGCACCTCGTCGGCGACCAGCAGACCCAGTCCGGGAGGGACGGGTCGATGGCGATACCCGGATTGGACGGATGCGATGAGGACGTCATTGTCGTAGAACGTCGCCGACGCTCCGTCCCCGAGCGCTGCGATCCGGATGCCGCGAATTTCCGCCTCGAGCCCGCGTCGCCATTGCTGAAGGAGGGCGACGCCGGGCACGACCACCAATGCCCGCCCTCCGTCGCGCACGACCTCCTCGACCGCCTTGATGCCGACAAGGGACTTCCCCGTACCGGTGATCGCCTCGATAACTCCGCGCCGGTCCGCCGCCCGCCAGGAGCGGAGCGCTCGGATCTGCCAGCGGCGCAACTCCGGTCCGCGATAGGTGACCTCCCAATCATCATTCAGCGAGTCGTGATGCGGTTGGATTCCCGCTGCGCCAGACCGCACCGACCAGGCCTGTCGATGATCAGGCCGGCGCGCGGCGGTCGCATCTGTCATGCCCTCCAGCTCCAGCTTGATCTGGTGCGACCTCAGCCGGATACCGTGGGCGGCGAGCTGCGTCGATATCTCGAACGCGGACAGTCCTGGGTTCTCCGCCAGTATTGACCTGATCAAGAACCGAGCGGTTTCGTCCATGCCCTCCCCCTCGTGCAGCCGTCACATCGTCGACACTGTGGCGCGCTATTAGTCATCGAATCCGCTTGCCTTGAACTTCAAGGTCGTTGCATTTTCCCCCACAACGCGGACTGTCTCAGGGCTGAAGCCCTCGGTCGCCGTGGCGTGGATCTCGATCGTGACCGTCAGCTCAACTCCCGGGACAGCAGCGAGGTGCTGCAAGATCTCCTGCCCCACGCGGGCGAAGTCCCGGTTGTATCGCTCAGGATCGACGCCGACGGAGCCAAAGAAACGACTGACCGAGAGCGAGCGTCCCGGCTCGGCCTCGGCGGCTGCCGAGAGTCCCGCCACCTCAAGCCCGTCCGCGGTGTCATCGGAGCCGGACAGCCCTATCGGATCGGCGACGGTGTTGTCCGCAGCTGCCTTGTCCGCTGCTCGCTGCCGCAAGGCCCGCCCTGGCTTCACGACAAGCCAGGAATCCGGCAATGAGCTCGGTACGGTCTCGTCACTGGGCAGGACCAGCCCGACGTACCGTCCACCGTCATCCACCGAAGCGGCCCAGGCGAAGCCTTCCTGTTCCCACAGAATCGGCGGACTGAGCAGAGCCGACTCCAGGACGGACCGATCGCGAAGGCGGTCCAGATACGGATACTGCGTATAGAGCGACCACAGCTCCCCCACGGAGACGTGACCCGCTGCCCAAGCCGTGCTCAGCGGCCCATCGAGCGCCATCCGCGCCGAGAAGGCACCGTAAGTCGTTGCCAGCAGACCTTCCCGTACGAGCTTGGTGGTCACCCGCTCGGCCAGACCGCCCTGGCCGTCCTTCACCGGTACCACTGCGACCTCAGGTGGCGACTGTGGATCCTGCGTCGGGACGAAGGTCCACGTGTACGTCGCCGCCAGTCGGTTCCTGGCATCCTCGTCAGCCTGCCGCCGACGACTATCGGCCTGGGCCTTCTGGCTGGGCGTCAGGTCCATTTCCGTGGCCTGGTCGGCAATCTGCTTCCAGGACAGGAAGGCCCGGACCGCACTGTCGAGCTCCTCGTACCGCTGCCCGTCGGCAGCGACGAAGACGACCATGTTCCGGTTGCGCCGCTGTGCGGATCCGACTCGCAACGTGGCATCGCGGGCGAAGCGGAGCGCCTCGGACTCCTTCTCGTTCTTCGCGTGGCGCATCCGGGGGTGTACGACGACAAGCCGCACCTCCTCCAGGTCCGGAACGTCCGCCGACGACACCGGGCCCACGTGGACACCGGCGAATCCACCCCGGTCACGGACGAGCACCTTCACCCGATCGAGGATCTCCTTCCACACCGCCTCGGGCTCCTCACGAAGCCGGTCGGCAATGTCGGCGGCGGTGCGGGTGACCGACGCCGCGGTTGAGAACCAGTAACGCGCTGCTTCGGAGTACAGGTACGTCGACTCCTGACTGAGCAGTTCCAGCGCGGAGCCGAAGTTGCCGAGCGTGTCACCCGGGATCGCGACCCCGAGCCAGATCCGCGGTCGCTCCACGCCGCGGTGGTCGCTGTTCAGCGTGGCCGCCGTGTCGAGGAAGATCGTCCGAGCGATCCGGCGGGTCAATGACCGGGCGCCGAACGTGCCGGGGCGACTCGCATCGATCCGCACGGCATCGGAGCCCTCGCCGTCGATGTCGCTGTCGATGATCGGGCGCCACGCATCCGGCAAATAGTTGGTCAGCTCGCTGGCCACAAGCGGCGCGTGCAACGGGATCGTGCCCGGGGTGATGAGCGGGCTCGCGTCGCCGGACCGCCACAGCTCGTGGATGACGATCGACATGAGCCGCAGCACGCCCCGCGTTCGCTGGAACCGTTCGAGCGTCGACCAGTCGTGGTAGAGGCGGTCGAAGAGCTCGGGGTGGATGGGGTAGGCCGCTTTGAGGCGGTCCTCGTACGCCGACTCCTCGGCCTCGCGGGGGAACTGACCGTGGTGCTCCCGGTAGAACTGGACGACCTGCCGCGCGACCGCAGCGATCTCCGTGCGCGCCGCGGCATCGGGCTCGGCGAACAACCGGCGTCGGACAATCTCGAACGACTCGATGCTGCTCGCCGGCCGCCAGTGGTCGGCCTTGCGGCCGACCACGTTCTGCAGCGCCATGAGGGCGCGACGACCCCGCTCACCACCGACCTCGATCGCCGACCCGCCACCGCCAGCGTCCAAGGTGTCAGACGCCGGGATAGAGACCAGCAGCATCGCTCCGGGGATCGCGCTGACCGCCTCGGTCAGGTGCTGGGCGAACGTGAACTGGTTGTCGAAACGCCCGCCGGCGAGATCCTCGTCATCGCTGAGTCCCCGGGCGTAGGCCACCCACTCGTCGATAAGGATGAGCACCGGTGCGTGCTCGCGCAGCAGCCCGGTCAGTGCATCTCCCGGCGGAGTTCCCGACCGGTCAGCGTCGGCGACGACGTCGTACGCCGTACGTCCGCCGAGCTGCCAGGCGAGCTCTCCCCAAAGGGTACGAACGGCAGTGCCGTCCTCCTTGACCCGTGGCTGGTTCGGGGCGAGATGCGTCCCGACAAGGGTCACCCGCCGGACGTTGAGTTCGTCGAGTTTCACCGGCCCGACGATTTCCTGGACCGGCTGCGGATAGGCACTGGCCGGCAGGCCGGCCACCAGGTGGTAGACGGCGAGCATCGAGTGGGTCTTGCCGCCACCGAAGTTGGTCTGCAGATTGACAACCGGGGACGCGTTGAGGTCACCGCTCAACCGCTGGACCGCCCGCCCGAGCAGGTCCTTGAGCCCTTCGGTGAGGTACGTGCGCGCGAAGAACTCCCGCGGATCGGCGTACTCCTGCTGTGTCGTCTCCCCCGTCGATACCTGATGCAGGTCGGCGGCGAACTCGGCGGCGTTGAACTGTCCCGCTGTGACGTCGGGATGCGGCGTGATGACCTCGCGCCACGGCTTCAGGCCGGTCCCGGGCGTGTTGACGGTGCCGACTGCGGCGCGCACGGTCTTCTTGGTCTGCGCCTCGAAGACGTCGCGCTGATGGTCCAGCCGCAATGTCCGGACGGCGTCGGCCTGGTCGGGCGCGCCCACCGACGTAAGCAACCGCTCGATGGTGTCCAGTGCGCGGGTGGTGTCGTCCGCGCTGAACGACTCGCCGTGGGCGAGCCGATTGCCGACGTCGCGCAACTCGGAGGCATAGGACTGGTCGACGCGCGAGAGTTCCTGGCCGAAGGCGCGCCATTCTTCGGTCAAGATCTTCAGGAGGAAGCGCGGGTCGTCCGGTGAGTTCTTCTTGACCGTGCCGTGCTTCGCGGCGTCGCGAGCAGTGAGCAGCGCGACCCAGTCGGCGCCTTTGGCGGCGGCGCCCATGTGCTGGTCGACGAACGGCCGCACCCCGAGGACGAGCGCCTGAAGCCCACGATCGATCCTGTCCCGGTTGCTCAGCGCCACGGCGTGATCCCCCTTGCGTCCAGCTCGTCAATGGTGGTGGAACTCGCCGCGCCGCATGGTGGCGGCTCGGGTAAGAAGTGACTACTCATCCTCGTCGCCGTAGTTGAGTGTCGGTGCCGTCACCGTCGGCGCCGGGTCGGTACGCCGGGTGGATGCAAGATCACCCCATGAAGTACCGAGCGCGTTGAACAGCAACGCATCCGCGGGCCGGTTGGCTTGTGACAGCTCGTAAAGCCGGTACGCGATCAGCTGGACCGCGTCAAGGTCGATCCGCTGGCCCACCTTCGGAATGAGCGCCGCGGCCGCCTCGACGCCGCCGGTGTCGAGGACCCGAGCCAGATGCATCGTGGCTTCCCACACGCTGATCCGGTCGTCGGCCAGGGGGTCCCAGGAGGCGTCCAGATCTGTCGGCGCCAGGAGGCGAATGTCTCCTCCGCCCGAGGCCAGAATGCCGCCACGCTTCAGTCCTTCGACGGACGTGTTCGTCGCACGAGCCAGGACGTCGGCCTCGCCGAACTTGCCCTTGGCGAGGCCGAAGCCATACTGCTCGTACCACTTGAGCGCGAACCGGGTGTCGACGTCGAGGTCGCCGTCCTGCTCCGCCAGCACCTCGTCGAGCGCGTGGTTGATGAGCGCGAGCGCCGTCTTCACTGACATTGCCGAGCCGTCTGCTTCGACGACTCGGCTGTGGCGGGAGAATACGGCCATGCCTGGACCGATGGTGGCTTGGGCCAAGTCGACGGGTGCGATCGCGCCCTGCTGCATCTCCCGGAGCGAATGCGGCAACTCGGCCTTCAGCGCGGCGAGGAAGCCGCGACGGGTCGTGGCCTGAGCGTCCTCGTGGCGGGGACGAAGCGCGAGGACGATGGAAGATGCGAGGGCGTTGGTTCCCTGGGCAGTCAAACGGCTCGATGTCTCGGTGCGTAGCGGCCACGTGCCAGTGACCGACCAGCCTGCGCCGATGATGCCCTCGAGCATCGTGGCCCATCCCGTCGATGAAACGCCGTCAGTCTTGAGCTCAGCTTGCTTGAAGGCGTAGTACACGGCAATGGGCATATCCGGACTTGCATGATCACGTGCTCGAGTGAACACATCACGAAACCGCGTCTCGAAGAATTGCTCCGCCGTGTCGCGACCACCGTGGCGATACGGGTTCGCCACCAACTCGTCTGCCTTCGGCACCAGCAGGGTTCCGAACAGAGCCGGGAACTGATCGCCGGACGTTCGTCGCAACCAAATGTAGAAGAAGTCCGAAAGGTCGGAGTACCCGATATTGTCGTAGTAGGGTGGATCGGTCGATATGACGACCTGCTTCCGCGAAACCGCCTCCAGCGCATCTCCTTGAGTTGCATGCGCAGACACATTGGCCCGCGAGAACGCTGCACTGGCGAAGGCGCGTTGCGTGCCGCCGGTCAGCACCTGCCAGGAGCCGGACGATTCGCCGAGCGAATTGCCCTCCGCATAGTCCCACACCATGGCAACGGCCTGGCGGCCGAAGAGTTGACGGGGACATTCGGCGACGGGTTCCCAACGACAGAGAGAATTGCCGAGATCAGCGAGGCGGCTTACGGTCATGGCTAGGTAGGTTGCCACGGCGTCGGCGTAGGCGGCGGCGTGGGAGCCGCCGGCTTCTAGGCGGGTGCCTTCAGGGAGGCCGGAGGCGAGGGCATCGGCAAGAACTTGTTCCCGTGCCTCGCCGACGAGGTCGCTGAATGTCGTCAACGCCACCAACTGCCGGTTTGTGAAAAGATCCGCAAACTCGGTCATCCCAAATGCAGGCGTCGAAAACCACCTTGGGTTGGTGGCGATTTCGCCCTCGGGCACGTCATCCGGACGGGCCACGTCCGCCGCGGCGATGTGTTCTGCATTCGGCGGCAGGTAGATCCGTTGCCGAGCGCCTTCCGCGACGATGGCGAGTAGCTGCGCGCCCATACGCCCCGCGACGCCTTCGGCCTTGATGTGATCAGTGGGCACGGCTGTACCGCAGGCGACACAAAGGGCGCCGCGACGGCCCGACATCGTCCCGTCCGTGTCCTTGGTCGGCGCCTGGGCGGGATCGTGCCCGATCGTGTAGACGACTCGGCGCCCTGCCGCGACTGACGGGTCGGGGACGACGGAGGGGACGACGTACGCCTCCTTTCCCTTCTTCTTGCCCAGCCGCCACTTACTCGTGAGCGGCATTTCGATCCCGCAGGCGGGGTTGGGACACGTCGCTGTCCGGGCCCAGATCCAGGCGATGACGGGGGCGGTCGATCCGTCCGGCAGCTTCGCCGGCGGGTAGAGATGCCCGATCCGTTCCTGGGCGCGCTCGCGCATCCAGCCGCCGTACCGGCGGACGTCCTCGGCGAGCCCGGTCGCGCGGGGCCAGTCGCCGAGCCGCGACTCGGCGGCGCCGGGAAAGACGGGAGACCGGCCGGCGAAGCGGGGCGGGATCTCGATGAGTGCCTTGTTGATGAGGACAGCGACGGGGTTCAGGTCGCTGGCATGGGCCTCAAGGCCGAGCCGCTGAGCCTCCAGCGGGATAGACCCGCCGCCCGCGAACGGGTCGAGGATGACCGGCAAACTGCTGGCCCCCCCCCGCTGGATTTCAAGATTTCCTCGTGGGCCTCGCGCAGGAGCCGCTCGTCACCGACGTTTTCCCAGACGACGAGTCGCCGAATCAGGTCGTGCAGCCGCTCCCGCTCGGCGGCCTGAGCCTCCGGCGTCGGGAAGCGGTCCGGGTGCGACGACGGGTCGTCCACGAGTTGGGCGAAGAGCACGGCTCGTGCTGCAGCCGTCGGCTTCCTTGACCACCACAGGTGCAGCGTGGACGGGTGGCCGTGCCGGATGGACTTCTCCCGGGCGGACTCGCGGTTGATGTCCTCCAGCGGCAACGACACCTCGATCAGCTTCCGCCTTGGCACGTCCGCCGTCGTGGCCATCCGCTCGGTCCCCTCGTCACGCCGGACGTCCAGGCCGGCGATCACCCCATGCGGCTCTCAGTCCACAGACTCCGTCGCCGCTCTTGACGGCACATCATGGCGCGTCGGACAGACACGTTGCGCGGTCCCTTCGCGGGGCCCCTGCGTGACAGGTCGCCGAGGGACCGTCTGACCATGCGCGTCAGACCTCGTCAGCGGGGACCCGGGCAGCGGCATCCGAGATCCGCGTGGGCTCGACCGTCGCGTTCGCGATGGCGAGCAACGCCTGACTGGGCGCCTCGCCGCGTCGGCGCATCAACCTGATGACCACCTTGGCGGCCCGCATCTCCGTCGGCGTCACGGCGATCACGTCAGGTGTCGTCGTCATCGGTCGCCTCCCCGGGCACGGGTTCCGATCGAACAGTGTATGGACCTTGACCAGGGACGGCAGGGAAGGCGTCGGACGTGACGACCACGGAGGTGTCGGCCGCGGCAGCCACCGCCACACGCGACCGCAGCTCCTCCACGAGCGCTGCGCTGACGACCTCGGCGAGCGCAGCGCCCCCTGCGTCCAGCACGCGGCGACGGCGCCTGGGCTCCCACCACCGCCGCGATCCGGGGGTCGTTGCCGTGAGGTAGTCGAGGACGGCCGTCCCGACTGCTGGTCCGTCGTGGTCGGATCGGCGTTCCTGAGCGGCCTGTTCGGCTGCCCAGCGGACCATACGGAAACTCTCCTCGCGTCGCCACAGCCCGACGGCGACGCTAGCCGCGATAACCGCAACGATGACCGCAGCAGCCGGGCCGACTGTCGTCGTCACAATCACGAGCCAGGTCGGATCAGCCTCCACGCCGCCCCTCTATTGGATCTGGGGCACCCTGGCAGTCCCGTCTGACACAGCCACATGGATCTCCGGCGGAGCGAGGGGCCCGAGTTGCCGCGGAGACTCCGAGCGCCCGCTGTGGGAACCTGCCACCTGGTAGATCGCCGTACGCCGAGACCGGGGGTGTTGTGGACGCCGAATCGCCCATCGAACGCGCACTCGCCGCAGCGCTGGAGAACCTCGTGCCGGGCGTTCGTGCCGCCGGTGTCGCGACCGCCGGAGTGGTCGACATCGTCGCCGCCCGGTGGGTAGGGACGCAGTTCCTCGAAGTCACCTACCGCGACGGTCACGGCGATGTCGGCCAGGCGATGCTCGGGCGGGACGACGAGCCTCGGCTGCGGCTGGAATCCGCCGGGACCACCCGCGCCTTCGATGCCGACGGGGCGCTGTGGCGGCTCGCGGCGGAGGCGTTGCGGATCCGGTACGCCGCGCTCTTCGACCCCATGGTCGCGGTGTCCACGTCCGAATTGGAAGCGCTGCCACACCAGCTCACCGCCGTCTACGGCGAGTTGCTGCCCCGCAGCCCGCTGCGTTTCCTCTTGGCCGACGATCCCGGCGCCGGCAAGACCATCATGGCCGGCCTCTACATCAAGGAGCTCCGGCTGCGTGGCGACCTCGCCCGTTGCCTGATCGTGGCGCCTGGATCCCTGGTCGACCAGTGGCAAGACGAGCTGCACGACAAGTTCGGTCTCGACTTCGAGGTGCTGACCCGCCCGATGATCGACGCCACCACGTTGGGGTCGAACGTCTTCGACCAGCACCCGCTGCTCATCGCCCGGATGGACCAGCTCTCGCGCAACGATGATCTGCGCGGCCAGCTCGACGGCAGCGACTGGGACCTCGTCGTCGTCGACGAAGCGCACCGCATGTCCGCGCACTACTTCGGCAACGAACTGACGACCACCAAGCGCTACGAACTCGGGCGATCGCTCGGCCGCGTCACTCGGCACCTGTTGCTCATGACGGCGACGCCGCACTCAGGCAAGCAGGAGGACTTCCAGCTCTTCCTCGCGCTGCTGGACGGGGACCGTTTCGAGGGTCGCTTCCGGGACGGGTTGCACAGCGCACAGCCCGGCGACCTGATGCGCCGCATGGTGAAAGAGGAACTGCTCACCATGGACGGTCGGCCGCTCTTCCCCGAGCGGCGCGCGTCCACGGTGCCGTACGAGCTGTCGGCGGCAGAGAAGGAGCTGTACGACGTCGTCACGGCGTACGTCCGTGAGGAAATGGGCAGGGCCGACGCGCTCGGCGAGGGCGACCGGCGCCGCACGAACGTGGGATTCGCGCTCACGGTGCTGCAACGCCGGCTGGCGTCCAGCCCGGAGGCGATCCTGCGCAGCCTGCAGCGGCGGCGCGACCGATTGGGGCGCCAGCTACAGACGATCGACCGTGACGGCTCGACTGCGGCTGCGCCGCTGCGGGATCGCTTGGCCGAGATGCTCGGCCGCGACGTCGGTCGCATCGACGACGCACTGGAGGACATGACCGCCGAGGAGGTCGAGCAGGTCGAGGACACCGTCACCGACGCGGCGACCGCGGCGCGCACGCGCACCGAACTGCAGCACGAGATCGGTGTCCTCGACGACCTGATCGAAGTGGCCCGGCGGGTGCGGCAGTCCGACACCGACCGCAAATGGACCGAGCTGCGCACCATCCTGCTGGACGAGGCGATGGTCACCGACTCCGCCGGCACACCACGGAAGATCATCGTCTTCACCGAACACAAAGACACGCTGAACTATCTCGTCGACCGGATCGGCACGTTGCTCGGCGACGACCGAACCGTCGTCGCGATTCATGGCGGCGTGCGTCGGGAGGATCGGCGCACGGCGCAGGAACTGTTCACCTCGGACCCGCAGGTGCGCATCCTCGTCGCCACCGACGCTGCCGGGGAAGGCCTGAACCTGCAGCGTGCCCACCTGATGGTGAACTACGACCTGCCGTGGAACCCGAACAAGATCGAACAGCGGTTCGGTCGGATCCACCGCATCGGCCAGACCGAGGTGTGCCACCTGTGGAACCTCGTCGCCCGCGACACCCGGGAAGGCGATGTCTTCCTGCGCTTGCTAGCCAAAGTCGACGAGCAGCGTGAAGCTTACGGCGGCAAGGTCTTCGACGTGCTCGGCGACGCCTTCGAGGGTCGGCCATTGCGAGAACTGCTGATCGAAGCGATCCGGTACGGCGACCTTCCCGAGACCCGCGAGCATCTCAACCGCGTCATCGACGCATCCGTCAACGAGGGAATCGAGGCTCTGCTCGCCGAGCGGGCACTCGAACACGACGTCCTCGCGCAAAGCGACCCCGACGAAGTCCGCCGCCGCGTCGAGGAGGCGCAGGCCAGGCGATTGCAGCCGCACTACATCCGGGCGTTCTTTGCCGAGGCGTTCGAACGCATGGGCGGGCAGCTTGCCGCTCGCGAACGCGGTCGGCACGAGATCACCCACGTCCCGGCACGAATTCGCGACCGCGACCGGCAGGCTGGAATCGGCGCTGCCGTACTCACGCGCTATGAACGGGTGTGCTTCGAGCGCAACGACGTACGCCGGCCAGGGTTGCCCGTCGCCCAGTTGCTGGCGCCGGGGCATCCGCTGCTCGACGCCGTCGTGGACCTGACCGTCAACGACCACTCGAGCCTGCTCAAGCACGGCGCGGTCCTAGTAGATCCGGATGATCTGTCGAGCACGCCGCGGCTGCTGGTGGCATCGATCGAGGAGATCAAAGACGGCCGGTCGCGGACGGTGTCCAAACGCTTCGGCTTCGTGGAACTGGACGCCGATGGCGTTGCGCGGACTGGCGGACCTGCGCCGTACCTCGACTACGCCCCGTGGCAGCCGGCCGCTGGTGACCAGCTGGAGTCGCTACTCGGCGCGGAGTGGCTCACGGCCGGTGTGGAAGACGTGGCCCGCGCGTGGGCGGTGCAGCACTCGCTGCCCGACCACCGCCGCGACGTTGAGACGCGCGTGGTGGCGTCGGTCGCGCGGACCCGAGACGCCGTGCGGGCCCGGCTCACCAGCGAAATCAACTACTGGGACGGGCAACACGCCCTGCTCCTGGACCAAGAGTCGGCAGGGCGGCAGTTGCGGATGCGCCCAGAAACGGCATACCGGCGCGCACGTGACCTTGAGGGGCGGCTGCAGCGTCGGCTGGCCGAGTTGGACGTCGACGCCGCATTGACGGTGCTGCCGCCCGTGATCTCCGGTGCGGCCCTGGTGATTCCGCAAGGACTGCTCGACCGGTGGCGAGGCGCGTCCGTGGTGGATCTCGCCGCTTCGGAGGAGGCGCGGCGGGCGGTGGAGCGGCGGGCGGTGGATGCGGTGCTCGCTGCGGAGCGGAAGTTGGGCGCGGTGCCGGAGGAGATGCCGCCGAACAACCCGGGCTTCGACGTCCGGTCGGTACGGGTCGACGGGTCGGTGATACGGATCGAGGTGAAGGGCCGCATCGCCGGGGCCGACGAGTTCAGCATCACCCGCAACGAGGTTCTGACGGCGAAGAATCTCGGCGACGACTACCGGTTGGCGCTCGTGGAGGTGTCGCCTGAGGGCGCGGGGGCGGATCGATTGCGGTATGTGCGGCGACCCTTCGATGCGACCGGGACGGACGACTTTCGGCTCACGCGGTACGTGTTTGTGTGGCGAGAGCTATGGAGCGAGGGCGGCGGCCCTGGGTAGTCGCGTCTGCCCTACCTCAAAGAGAGCAACCGAGACAACGACCAAGTCATCGATTCCCACGAGGTCGTGCGTATGCGCACATTGCGGGCCACGACGGCGATGATCTCGTTCAAGGCCCGCAGCCACTTCGCACGGTGGTCGCTAAGCTCACGAACCGCGGCGCAAGTCCTGTGAAAGCGGGCTGCGTAACCTGCAATCGGGCTAAGCGTGCGCGACCTTCCCAACGTAGGCAACGCTAGGTCGAACCAGACAGCACATCCGCCCCTTCCACTGAGTCTGGCACTCGGATGCGATATGAAGCACTACTCGCACAAAATACAATCTTGTCGCGCAACTCTTCCATCATGTGGAGGACTTCTTTCTGCAGCTCTAGGTACTGCCCGCTCCCCTGATCAAGATATCTCCCGTGTGCAATTGAGTTTCGTGCGTCACAAAGAGACTTGTCTATCAATAACTGCTTGGTCTCGAATTCGGCAGAATCCATCCCAACGGATCCCAAGATCTCCTTCAGCACTTCGAAGCGAAGATTCGCTCGTGTATCAACCATTGCTGCCCTAGAAGGTATAGGAGCACGGCCCTCACTTGGACGCCGAACAGCCTCCGCCACCGATTGCAGAGCCGCAAGATCTCCATTCGCAACTCGCCTATGGAGCGCCTTGGCCACGGCTCGAAGCAAACCATCGTTCAACTCGGCGAATTTTGGCTTAGACGCTGAGATATAGTCCACATAGGCGCCGAATGCATCCCTGACGAATCCTTCCCAATGGGCATATAGGACGGCGAGCGAACTTCGGGTAAGGGCTCTACAAACGGGCTTGTCTTCACCAAGTTGCGCGGCGCGTTGAACTTCTTTCTCGAGCGTCTTCATTTCCATCCTGCGCCACGCGAGTGAGTTGTCCACTGCATCAGCTACTTCTTCAGCAGAGCGAACCTTCACGTCAGCCCTCCGCGAAGTATCTCCGGGCCGCATGTACCAGCTTCGGAACACGGCGCCTGGGACTGATCCCACTTCCAGAGTTATCAC
The DNA here is from genome assembly GCA_004297305.1 of Actinomycetota bacterium. Classification (NCBI taxonomy): domain Bacteria; kingdom Bacillati; phylum Actinomycetota; species Actinomycetota bacterium. The sequence continues at coordinate 52,556 of SCTR01000007.1, read as the reverse complement.
GGAATGTTGGCTCGGACCATGTGCCCCGAATACGCGTCGTCAATTCGTCAGGGCGACTCACCCACCGCGAAAAGTTAGATGCCAAACCAGTAGTAACGAATTCATACGACGAAATCGAGAAGGGACCAAGATGAGCGCCACGTTCCGGATCCCAGCGCCTGAAGGAGTCTTCGCCGAGCGCACCCCCCAACAGTCGGAAGCACGACTCGAAAAGACCCGAGTCCACGTCGTTCAACTCCGCAGAAGGGCCCTCAGCCTTGCGTCGCATCCAATTCGTCAGATACTCCCCGTATTCCACGTCTAGCTGGCCTTCTCCTCTATCGAAATCAGCCTGTGAGAAGAACCTCAGCACGAGTTCTTGCCGGTACGCTTGATCCTCCTGCCTATCCGACAGTGGCGTGCAAGAGACAAACTCATCTTGCTGCGACAAAGAAGCAACCCGATTGAACAGCTCAACATTCATCATTACGAGCAGGCAGTTTCGTGCCTCTTGAGGTGAGAGTTGAGCACCCGAGTTTAGCCGCTGGAACAGATCGTACTTTGCGTTTGCATCCGATTCTTTACGAATAATACGGAATTCGAGCTTGGCCCGCTTGAAGTCCCTACGCAGCGGTTCGGAGAACACCTTCTCCTCGTCGGTACCGCTTTCCCATGTGCAGCCATCCAGCGCCGGCAAGTACTCTGTCTTACGCAGAGTCGAACTGGGTGTCCTCAGTCCAGCTTCATTCTTGTACTCACCCACGAACTCCAGAACCGTCGATAGACGCTGGACGCCGTCGATTACGTCCCACACCCCATCATCGCGTTGGGAAACAAATATTGGCGGGATAGGTATCCCCAGAAGAATCGACTCAATTAGCCTCGACTTCTGGTCTTCATCCCATCGAAAGATCCTCTGAAACTCCGGATGAATATCAATGTCGCCATCTCGGTACAGGGAAAGTACCTCGCCTATCGACATTGGGTATCCGTCGGTCTTGATCTCACGAGCCCGTCCCAGGATCTGCTTCTCGAGTTCCACCTGGCCTCCTCTGCCGCCGTCGTCCCAAAGCAACCAAGCGAGCGTCTAACTACACCCGCTGGTGCTGCCGCAACCTTCGCAGACGTAGCAGCTGCCGGCCGGGCGCATCTTCGTCCCGCAGGTCATGCACAGCGGAGCGTCAGACGCCGTCCCGGTGAACACTTCCAGCAGTTCCGCCGACGAGTGGACCTCCCGCGGGGCAGCGACAGCGGTCGCTGTGACCGGGTCGGCCGCAGGCTTGGCAGCCGGCAGGCTGTCGGCCTTGCCCACCGGGACCGACTGGGCGAGAGCGTCCATGTCGTCGTCTTCGGCCGGCGTCTCGTACGACCCGGTCTCCACCGCCCGGGTGCGCTCCTCGGCCGTGTAGATGCCCAGACCGGCCCGCTGCTCGTACGGCAGGTGGTCCAGCGCCAGCCGCCGGAAGATGTAGTCCATGATCGACTGCGCCATCCGGATGTCCGGGTCGTCCGTCATCCCCGCCGGCTCGAACCGCATGTTGACGAACTTGGACACGTAGGCGTCCAGCGGGACGCCGTACTGCAGCGCGATCGACACCGCGATCGAGAAGGCGTCCATCACACCGGCGAGCGTCGAACCCTGCTTGCCGAGTTTGAGGAATACCTCGCCGAGACCGTCATCCGGGTACGAGCCGGCCGTCATGTATCCCTCGGCACCGGCGACGCTGAACGACGTCGTCATGCTCGGCCGCGACTTCGGCAGCCGCTTGCGAACCGGGCGCTCCACGATGACCTCGACCGGGGCGTCGGCCTTCTTGGCCTTCGCGTCCGACAGCGGCTGCCCGACCTTGCAGTTGTCGCGGTAGATCGCCAGCGCCTTGATACCCAGCTTCCAGGACTCGAAGTAGATGTTCTCCACCTCGTCGACCGTGGACGACTCGGGCATGTTGACCGTCTTGGAGATGGCACCGGAGATGAACGGCTGCACCGCCGCCATCATCCGGACATGGCCCATCGGGGTGATCGCTCGTTCTCCTACGGCGCAGTCGAACACCGAGTAGTGCTCCGGCCGCAGGCCGGGCGCGTCCACGACGTGACCGTGCTCGGCGATGTACTCGACGATCGCCTCGATGGTCTCCTCGGCGTACCCGAGCTGCCGCAACGCCCGCGGAATCGTCGCGTTGACGATCTGCATCGAACCGCCGCCGACGAGCTTCTTGAACTTCACCAGCGAGAAGTCCGGCTCCACACCCGTTGTGTCGCAATCCATCATGAAACCGATGGTGTTGTGGCTCACGAAACCTGCGGCAACGTACGTGACGTTCGCCGGCACCGAGAGGTCGTACGTCGGCTGCACCCCGCCGTCCGCGTTGTCCGCGACCTCCTCGTAGAGGTAGAGCATCGCGTTGGACAGCCGGGGATCTTCGGTCTCTCGCAGCACCTTGATCGCCAAATCACGTGCGACGCCCTGCCCCCGGCGAACGGCCTGCAGCAGCAGCTCGCGCGAGACCGGCGCCCGGTCAGCCAGTTCACGCCACACCGGCTCGGGCAGGTGAATGCGGTCTCGGTTGCCCGACTGGGTGGGCAGCAGGCTCATCGCGCGGTTCTTGCGGTCGGACAGGAAACCGACGGTCTCGGCGAACTGGGCCACGTGGGACAGGTTGCGCACCCGCAGCTGGTACTGGGCACCGCCCCAGCCGCTGACGGTCTGCCGAGTGGTGGTCGGAACGCCAAGGGCGAGCAGCATTGTCCGCAGGTCGGCGGCGAACGTCTCGGACGCCGTCGACAGCGCGGGCACGCCCGCGGAGACCGACCCGTCTGCTTCGAAGAGACCGCGCAGGAACGCGGCGTACACGCCCGCGTCGTTGGTCTCCCGGATCGCCGCCGGCACCCGTGGGGTCCACCCCTTGCCGGCATGGTCGACCCCGGGGAGGTCCTTGGCGAACCCGGCCGCCTGCCACCACCGTGCCAGCCGCACGGACTGCAGCGTGACCTCCTGATAACCCTGCTGCGCGGTGACCACGGGCTCGAGGTTGAACAGGCCCTTGCACAGAATGCGGATTCGCTCGACGACGTCGAGATCAGTATCGGCAACGCAGAGGCGAACACCCTTGGCGTGCAGGCTGCCGTCGCCCATGAAGTACCCGACCAGTTCGGCCAGTTCCGCTTGGAGCGTCTCAGGGACGACGATGCCCCTGTCGCCGGCGTAGTACGCCTGGTCGAGAACCGGCAGCGGGACCTCCCGCTCGGCACCGACGAGGAAGCCCAGTTGCATCGGGACGAGGTCGCCCGCGGTGACATCGGCGAGCCGCTTCCAGACCCACTCACCGGTCGACTCGTCGACGACCTTGATCCGGTGCGCCAGCGTGCCCTGGATGGTATATCCGCCTGCGGTGGTGATGCGGCGGGTCGGCTCCTCGCCGTTGACGAAGAACTTCGTGGCCTGCTTCGGGCCCTCGTCGGTCATCACAGTGAGGTCGAGGTCTTGCCACTTGTCTCCCCACACGTCACCGATCTCCGACAGCCGCATGAGCCCGCGATCGGTGGTGACGAGGGTGTCGCCGGTGAGGCAGCCAGTCGGTGCGAGCACGCTGGCCTGGGCGTTGCGCCAGCCGTTCTTCTCCCCGATCGCCAGGCAGTCCGCCCACGCCTTCGTCGCCAACGTCAGGATGTCGGCATCCAGTGCGCTCGCCGACCGCACCGAGTCGGTGGCCGCGGCGTGCTTGCGCATGACCCGCTTGTGCGCGTCGGCGTTGCGGGCGTAGCCCTCGTACGGACCGACGATCGCGGCCAACTCGGCCGAGCGCTTGTACGCCGTACCGGTCATCAGGCTGGTGATGGCCCCGGCAAGCGCGCGACCCCCGTCGGAGTCGTAGGCCAGCCCGGTCGCCATGAGCAGGGCGCCGAGGTTGGCGTACCCGATGCCGAGCTGCCGGTAGGCACGCGTGGTCTCCGCGATCGGCTGGGTCGGGAAGTCGGCGAAGCAGATCGAGATGTCCATCGCGGTGATGACGAACTCGACCGCCTTGGCGAACCGGTCAGCGTCGAAGGTGTCGTCGTCGGTGAGGAACTTCAGCAGGTTCAGCGACGCCAGGTTGCACGACGAGTTGTCCAGCGACATGTACTCGCTGCACGGGTTCGACGCGTTGATGCGGCCGGTCTCCGGGTTGGTGTGCCAGTCGTTGATCGTGCCGTCGTACTGGATGCCGGGGTCGGCGCACGCCCACGCCGCCTCGGCCATGGAACGGAACAACTGCTTGGCGTCGACGGTCTCGAGGACCTCACCGGTACCGCGCGCGGTCAGCCCGAACTGGCCGCCCTCCTCGACCGCACGCATGAACTCGTCGGACACCCGCACGGAGTTGTTGGCGTTCTGGTACTGCACGCTGGTGATGTCCTTGCCGCCCAGGTCCATGTCGTACCCGGCGTCCCGCAGTGCGCGGATCTTGTCCTCCTCGCGCACCTTCGTCTCGATGAACTCGACGATGTCTGGGTGGTCGACGTCGAGCACCACCATCTTGGCTGCCCGCCGGGTCGCACCACCGGACTTGATGGTCCCCGCGGAGGCGTCCGCGCCCCGCATGAACGACACCGGACCACTCGCCGTCCCACCAGAACTCAGCAGTTCCTTGGACGAACGGATGCGGGACAGGTTCAAGCCGGCTCCGGAGCCACCCTTGAAGATCAGCCCCTCTTCCCGATACCAGTTGAGGATCGAGTCCATCGTGTCGTCGACGGCGAGGATGAAGCAGGCACTGACCTGCTGCGGAGCGGACGTCCCGACGTTGAACCACACCGGCGAGTTGAAGCTGAATACCTGGTGCAGCAGCATCCACGTCAGCTCGTGCTCGAAGATCTCGGCATCGGCCGGCGTGGCGAAGTAGCCGTGCTCGCGACCGGCCTTGGTGTAGCTCAGCACGACCCGGTCGATCAGCTGCTTGAGGCTCCACTCCCGGACGTCGCTGCCGACCGCGCCACGGAAGTACTTCGTGGTCACGATCGTCGAAGCGTTGACGCTCCAGAAGTCGGGGAACTCCACAGCACGCTGCTCGAAGACCGTCTCGCCGGTCTTCCAGTTGGTCTGAACGACGTCACGCCGCTCCCAGGTCACCTCGTCGTACGGGTGCGTGCCCGCCGTGGTGTAAAGGCGCTGCAGCGCCAAACCGGCGCGCGCGAACCCGGTGCCGGCAGTGGGCCCGGTCACGGTCTCGGTCATGGGTGGTCCTCCTCGGTCGTTCAAACAACGGCAGGGCGGCGGGGCATCCCGCTCGGGGTCTCGGTCAGGCAGTGCGTCGGGGAAGACGTCGTACGTCGTACGGATGGCTGGGGCGGCACCAGTCGGTGGCCCAGCACGGGTCGGTGGGCACGTGCTCGGCGGGGCGCTACGGGGTGGCGCCGACCGCCTTGGTCTGCGGCGGACGCTCCTGGCCGGTGGGCTCCCCCTCGGCTCGGAGCAACGCGATCTCCGCCTCGAAGTCGTCGAGCGTGTCGAACGAGCGGTACACGCTGGCAAAGCGCAGGTACGCGACCTCGTCGAGTTCGCGCAGCGGTCCGAGGATCGCCAGCCCGACCTCGCCGGAGGGCACCTCGGCCGCACCCCCGGAGCGCACGGCCTCCTCGACTCGCTGGGCGAGTAGCGCGAGGTCGTCCTCCCCCACCGGCCGCCCCTGGCAGGCCTTGCGCACGCCGACGAGCACCTTGGTACGGCTGAACGGCTCGCTGACACCCGACCGCTTCACCACCGACAGCGTCGCGGTCTCCGTGGTGGTGAACCGACGGCCGCACTCCGGGCACTGCCGGCGGCGGCGGATCGCTGCGCCGTCCTCGGACGGGCGCGAGTCGACGACCCGGGAGTCCGAGTGGCGGCAGAACGGGCAGTGCATCGAGTACCCCCTCCTGGGTGCGGAGCCCCGTCTCGGGCGACGTGGCTGGGCAGTGTCTTTCGGATCGGCAGTCTTCGGGTCGGGCTGTGTCTTGAGCGGGCCGCGCTGTGGACGGGTTGGGGATCGCTGGGCCTGTCCGTTCGGGCCGGCCTGTGGATCCTGCAACTCCCCAGATGTGGATGAATGACACCGATGTCATTACTAGATGTAGGGGAAGGTAGACCCTCCGCCGCTATGGGTGTCAAGAACCGGCAGCAACCTCGCGCGTGTCGCGCACCGGCCGAGGCCTTGGGCGGGCGCGCACGGGCCGAGGCCCTGGGCGGGGCGGCCCCGGTGAAGCAGCTCGATCCCCGAGGGCGCAGTGCACTCCCGGTGGAGCAGCCGATCTCGTCGGGCGGTGCGGGTCCCGTGGAGCAGCTGATCTCGTCGGGCGGTACGGGTCCCGGTGAAGCAGCTCGATCCCGTCGGGCGATGCGGTCTGGTCGAGCAGCCGATCTGGCCGGGCAATGCCGCCGCTCGAGCAGCTCTACTCACGCCGGACAGCGCGGCACAGCAGCCGCCCCGGCGTCTTGCGCGACGTCAGACGAACACCGGCACGACGAGCGGCTGACCAGGGACGACCAAGGAGCTGTCGAGATCGTTGAGGTCGCGGATCCGCAGCACCATCTCCCGCGGATCCACTCCCGGAGCCACGTGCTGAGCGATCTGCCACAACGACTGCCCCGGCTGCACGATCAGCTCCCGGGTCGCCGGGCGCGCCGCTTCCGACGAAGCCTCGGACGAAGCGCTCCGACCGAACGACACGGCGGCGAACATGAGCAGCACGAGCAGGACGAGCAGGACCAACCGGCCTCGTCGGGTCAGCCGGGCCGGCCCCTTCCGGCGGGACGTCCCCTGCCGGCTGATCCGCTGTGGGCTGATCCGCTGCCGGCTCGGCGTCGCCGGTGGGTTGGACGCCCCCGGTCGGTTGGACGTCGCCGGGCGGGTGAACGTCGCCGGTTGGCGTGCCGGTAGCTGCCGCCACGAGGAGCCGGCCGATGCCTGCGGTACTGCGGTGCGGGCCGAGCGGACAGTCGTACTCATGGGGACCTCCGGGGAAGGGAGAGGCGAACATGCGTTCGATCGAACCTGTGTGCGATTTCTACCAGGCCGGTCCGACACGCGCAACGATTTCTTCGTACAGGTGTTTGATGTCGTCGGCGGGGCGCACTAACGTCCGAGGCACGCCCCACACGGTGCCGCGCCTGTCTGACAGTCCTGTCGGCGTCCTGTCCGACAGACAGAGCAGGCCGCTCACACAAGCGCCGAGGTGACACGAACAAGGGAGCCCCCGTGGCCGAGCGCCGCAGCCGTACCGGTACCACTCCGACCGCCGCGCGCGGCTCGATCGGCACGGCGTCGCCACAGTCGAGCACCGCGGGTGAGTCCGGCGCGGTGATCCCCATTCCGGATGGCCCTCCGGACATCCACGGGCTGACGCCACGAGCCCGACGCGTGCTCGAGGTCATCCGGGAGACAGTCGAACGCCGCGGCTATCCGCCGAGCATCCGCGAGATCGGCGAGGCGGTCGGCCTCACCTCACCGTCCAGCGTCGCGCACCAGCTGAAGAGCTTGGAGGCCAAAGGGTTTCTGCGTCGTGACCCGCACCGCCCGCGGGCGGTCGAGGTTCTGCTGCCCGGCGAAGCGGCGTACGACGAGACCGGCAGCGGCGACGCCCACCCCGCGGCGGCGTACGTCCCGGTCGTCGGGCGGATCGCTGCCGGCGGTCCGATCCTGGCCGAGCAGGCCGTCGAACAGGTCTTCCCGCTGCCGCGCGAGGTCGTGGGCGACGGTGAACTCTTCCTGCTCAAGGTAGTGGGTGACTCGATGGTCGACGCGGCAATCTGCGACGGCGACTGGGTCGTCGTCAGATCCCAGCCCACAGCGGAGAACGGCGACATCGTTGCTGCCCTGCTGGACGACGAGGCGACCGTCAAGACCTACAAGCGCCGCGACGGCCACGTCTGGCTGATGCCACACAACCCCGCGTACGAGCCGATTCTCGGCGATCACAGCCGGGTGCTCGGCCGCGTCGTCGCCGTGCTGCGCAAGGTCTAGCAACGCCGAGCACGCAACCCCCGAACGACCGCCGAGCCGAGCACGCAACCGAGCGACCGCCGAGAAGGAGCGAGCTTTCGGGCTACAGCGTGGGATTGATGCTGCGGTCGACCGACGACCGGGCGTCAGCGCGGATCGGCCACAGCGCGATCACCAGGCCGATCAGTGCGGTCACGCCGTGCAAGACATTGTCCGCGCTGTTGATGCTGAGGAAGTTCTCGTTCCCGGTCCGTCCGACCGCCCAGAGGCCGTACACAAACACGATGCCGTACCCGGCGAACAGCAGCCAGCCGTAGGTGCGGGCACCGGTCAGGCTACTGGCGAGAGCGATTCCGGCGAGACCGATGACGATGTGCACCACGTTGTGCAGCGGGTTGATCTCGAACCACAGCAGATGCTCGTCGGTGTGCGAGGCGAAGTTGTCGAACCCGGTGATGAAGAAGCCGACGATCCCGACGACCAGGTAGACAATCCCGAAGACCAGAGCCAACGTCCGGGGAACCACACCGGGATCGTTCGACCACGTTGGGCGCGTATCCGACATGTCCCACCTCCGCAGCAGGCACCGCCACACGGCGGTACCGGTGCGCTGGGGATTCCCCCTCACCGTCCGCTCAAACGCCCCACTCAGTGTCGGCTGGAACGCCCTACTCAGTGTGAGCTCGAACGCCCACTCCATGACGACTCGCCAGCCGGTCGCTGGCTGGCGCGGAGCAGCGGCCGTCGGCTGCCGTCAGCTGCGAGGCTGCCGAGGATCGGCCGGCGACTCCGCCCGGTGAGCTTGCTGCAGCGCCGGTGGCGCGGCCGCCCGCCAGGCGTCGAGGAGGAGTTCGGTCAGCTCCGGCTCGTCGATCTCGGCCAACCGCACCAGGACGGCGGGATAGCCGTCGTAGTGCGGTTCGGTGAAGTAGATCCGTGGGTCGGCAGCGACCAGTTCGCGCTTCTCGGCCTCACCGGCCACCCGGACGGCCAGCACCGTCGGATTGGGCACCCGAGACCGTTTGGGCTGCAGACGCTCGAGCCACACCCAGGCGAGCTTCTTCAGCTTGCCGTTGTGCCGGATTCCGATTCCGAAGCGGTCCGTCGCTTCCTCGGTCTCCGGCAGCGCAAGGGCGATCCGGCGTACGTCGTCCTGATCCATGCGCCCATCATCGTCGCTAACCGGTGGAGTCCTCGTTCGCCCCGGAGCCGGCACGACCAGCGCCGCTGAGAACAGCACCGGGACGATCGGATTCGGTGAAACCGGCGTCCAGCCGGGTCAGTGCGGCACGGACCAGCGAGCCGTCCACGGTGTACCAGAACGGCGGCAAACTGGCCCGCAGGAAACCGCCGTAGCCGGCCGTCGCCAGCCGCGGGTCGAGCACGGCCACCACCCCCCGGTCGTCACCGCCCCGGATCAACCGCCCGACCCCCTGGGCCAGCAGCAGGGCGGCCCGAGGCACGCTCACCGCGCGAAACCCGCTGCCGCCCTTGTCGTCCACGGCCTGTTGCCGGGCGGCGACCAACGGATCGTCCGGACGCGGGAACGGGATGCGATCGATCACCACACACGTGCACGCCGGTCCCGGGACGTCGACGCCCTGCCACAACGACAGCGTGCCCAGCAGCGTGGAACGCTCGTCCGCGGCGAAGCGCTTGACCAGATCTCCGACGCTGTCGCCTCGGCGCTGCACGTGCAGCGGACCGGGTGCCTTCTCCCCCAACCGGACCCGCAGGTAGTCGGCCGCCCGGTCGACGGCGCGCCACGACGAGAACAGCGCCAGGGTCCGGCCGCCGGCCGCCGCCACGAGGTCTCCGAGTTCGTCGAGCGCTTCCTCAGGCAGCCCGTCACGGCCCGGCGACGGCAGATGCGCTGCGACGTAGAGGATGCCCTGCCGGGCGAAGTCGAACGGCGAACCCACATCCAGGCTGTCCCACCGCGGGGCGGCAGGTCCGGCCAGACCGAAGGAGGCGGCCAGCGGGTCGAACGACCCGCCCAGCGTCAGCGTCGCACTGGTCACGATGACGGTGGACTGCTCGAACAGGGCCAGCCGGAGCAACCCGGACACCGACAACGGGGCCAACTTCAGTGCCGGCGTCCGCTGTTCGCCCGCGTCCAACCAGGCGACGTCGTGCTCGGTGAGGTCCGACAGCCGCACCGCCGCATCGTGGACCTCGTCCAGCGCGGCCCGGACCAGTTGCCGCCGGGCGATTCCCTCGGCGTCGCTGGCGTCGAGCTTCGTCCGGTTGATCGCGGTGATCACGGCGTGGGCGGCGTCCCGCACCTCGACCAGCGCCGCGGCCAACGGTCCGTCGGCGCCCTGGATGCGGCGTACTGACTGGCCAGCAAGCGATTGCAGCGCCTCTGCCAGGTCGTCGCCGGCGTCGGCGAGTCGGTCCACCACCTCGTCTTCCGCACTACGCCGGGCACGTCCGGCCGCGCGTTCGACGGTGCGGGAACTCAGCTCCATCGTCACGGCCGCCGTCGCCCGGTCGACCAGTTCGTGACCCTCGTCGATGACCACCGCGTCGTGTTCGGGCAGGACCGGAATGCCTTCCAGCGCACCGATCGCGAGCAGCGCGTGGTTGGTGACGACGACGTCGGCCTCGCGAGCGCGATCGCGGGCGCGTTCGGCGAAACACTCCTCGCCGAACCCACAGCGGGCCTTGCCGACACATTCCCGGCTCGACACCGACAAGCCGCGCCACACCCGAGGGTCGACCGGGTCCGGATAGTCGTCCCGATCGCCGGTGTCGGTCTGCTCGGCCCACTCCCGCAGCGCCACGGACTGCTTGCCCAGCGCCGTCTGCGGCGCGTCGAACAGCGCGGCGGTGTCGTCGTCCGGGCCAGCTCGGTGCAGCCGGTCCAGGCACACGTAGTTCTGCCGGCCTTTGAGTACGGCGTAGACCGGCCGACGCCCGATCACCGGCTCGATGGCATCGACGAGCCGCGGCAGGTCACGCTCGACCAGCTGGTGCTGCAAGGCCAGGGTTGCCGTGGCGACGACGACCCGGCCGCTGCCACTGCGGGCGTGCAGCAGCGCGGGGACCAGGTACGCCAGCGACTTGCCCGTCCCCGTCCCGGCCTGCACGAGCAGATGTCGGTTGCCGTCCAGCGCCGAAGCCACGGCCTCGGCCATCGCCACCTGACCACTGCGGTGCTCGCCACCCAGGGCGTCGACGGCGGCAGCGAGCGCCCGCAGCACGTGCGGGCCCGCTGTGGCCGCATTCGAGGTCGACGTGGTCGCCGGGCCGTCGGCGGCCAGCTCGCCGGGCGCTGCGCTGGATCGACGTCCATCGGAGGCACCGGTCACCCCGGCATGGTCGCAGAGTCATCGCCGGCAACCAGCTCGGCGTCGCGGCCTGGGGACACCGACGCGGCGAGCGAGGCCGCTGCGCGCTCAGGCGAGGGCGCGAAGTTCGCCGGCGAGCCCGGCCGGGACCCGCGCGACCAGTCGCGTGCCGGCCGACAGGTGATCGAGTTCGAGAACCTCGCCGTCACGATGGACCCGGGAGACCAGGTCACCGCGGTCGTACGGCACGACGACCTCGACCTCGACGCGGGGCCGTGGCAGCAATTGTTCGATCCGCCGCGACAACTCCTCGAAACCCGCGCCGGTCCGTGCCGAGACCACCAACGAGCCGGGGTATTGCCGGCGGACCTGTTCCAACGCCAACGGGTCGGCGGCGTCGGCCTTGTTGAACACGATCAGTTCGGTGACCGTCGTCGCGTCGATATCGGCGAGGACCTCACGGACCGCCCGGATCTGTTCCTCCGGAGCCTCATCGGACCCGTCCACGACATGCAGCACCAGGTCCGACTCGGCGACCTCTTCCAGGGTCGACCGGAACGCCTCGACGAGTTGGTGCGGCAGATGCCGGACGAAACCGACGGTGTCGGTCAACGTGAACTCGCGTCCACCGACGGTGCGGCCCCGCCGTACGGTCGGATCCAGCGTGGCGAACAGCGCGTCCTGCACCAGCACGCCGGCGCCGGTCAGCCGGTTCAGCACACTGGACTTGCCGGCGTTGGTGTACCCGGCGATCACCACGGCCGGGACGGCGTGGCGGCGCCGGTGCGCACGCTGGGTGGTCCGGGCGGTCGCCATATCGCGAATGTCCCGGCGCAGCCGCGCCATCTGCGTACGGATCCGCCGCCGGTCGGTCTCGATCTTCGTCTCGCCCGGGCCTCTGGTCCCGATACCGCCGCCAGCGGCACCGACCCGGCCACCGGCCTGCCGGGACAGCGACTCGCCCCAACCGCGCAGCCGCGGCATCAGATATTGCATCTGCGCCAACGAGACCTGAGCTTTGCCCTCTCGGCTGCGGGCGTGCTGGGCGAAGATGTCCAGGATCAGCCAGGTCCGGTCCACGACCTTGACCTTGACGACGTCCTCCAGTTCGCGCAGCTGCCCGGGGGTCAGTTCGCCGTCGCAGATCACCGTGTCCGCTCCCGTCGCGGCGACGATGTCGCGCAGTTCGCGGGCCTTGCCCGACCCGATGTACGTCGCGGCGTCCGGGCGGTCGCGGCGTTGCACGACGCCGTCGAGCACGATCGAGCCGGCAGTTTCAGCCAGCCGGGCGAGTTCCTGCAGCGAACGCTCCGCGTCGCGCAGCGTCCCCTCGGTCCAGACTCCGACCAGCACGACGCGCTCGAGCCGGACGCGCCGATACTCGACCTCGCTGACGTCCTCGAGTTCGGTCGACAGGCCGGCGACGCGTCGCAGCGCCTGGCGGTCCTCCAGCTGCAACGACCCCAGGTCGGGGTCCTCGTCGTACGGCGCGCTGCGCAGGGGCGCCTGGGGCACGGATTCAGTCATCGGCTCCAGGGTCGCACGCGACGCCGCCCGGCGCAGTGCCGATTCGCCGCCGGCGAACGTCGCGCCGGCCCAGCTCAGCCGGTGACCTCGGCCAGCCACGGGAGGCTTAGCCGGTGACCTCCGCCAGCCAGGCGGGGCTCAGCCGGTGACCTCGGCCAGCCAGGTGGGACTCAGCACGCCGCGGGCGACGAACGAGACCGGCCCGGCCAACTCGAACGACCCGTCCTCGCGTTCGGTCACCCACAGCGTCCCGCCGCCCACGTCGACCCGCCAGCGAGCCTCCGGCGACGCGCCGTCACGTCGCCGGGCGGCCCAGGTCGCCGCGACCGCCCCGGTCCCGCACGACAGCGTCTCCCCCGAGCCGCGTTCGTGGACGCGCATCGCGAGGTGGGCCTGGCCGCGGGTGACGACGAACTCGACGTTCACCCCGTCCGGGAACGCCGTGGATGGCTCGACCCTCGGCGCCTGCCGCAGGTCGCCGGCGTCGGCAAGGTCGTCGACGAACACCACGGCATGCGGGTTGGGTGCGAAGACAGCGGCTGCAGGCCAACGGTTCCCGGGCACGGCGACCTGCGGCGCGGCCGTCGGCTCGCCCGGCTGCGGGCGTCCCATCTGGACGACGACGTCGCCCACCGGCGGGACGTAGCCGCGCAGGACGCCGGCGCGGGTCGCGAACGGGATCCAGCCGGCAGGACACAGTTTCGCGGCCACCAAATACCGCAGGAAGACCCGGGCGCCGTTGCCGCACATCTGAGCCAGCGAGCCGTCGGAGTTCCGGTAGTCCATGAAGTACGGCGCGGCGGCGACCTGGCCGGCGCTGACCGGATCGGCCCCACTGGCCACGACGCGCAGGACGCCGTCGGCACCCACCCCGCGGTGGCGATCGCAGATCGCGGCGACCAGGCCCGGGGTGAGGTCGAGCCGGCCGTCGGAGTCGTCGAGGATCACGAAGTCGTTGCCCGTGCCGTGCGCCTTGAGGAAGGGCAGCCCGCGGTGACCGAGGCCGTCGGCCGGCGGCAGCCCGGTGACGAAGGCGTGGGCGTCGGCAGTCACGCTGGCAGCCTAGGCGTCCCGGGCCCGCTCCGGTCAGGTCAAGCGGTGGTCCGGGGTCAAGCCGCCGTCGCTCCGGCGGCGGCGTACGCCGCCCTGGTCGCAGCGAGCACGTGCGGCCAGTCCTGGACCACCGGGGTCTGCCGGTTGTGGTCGCTGATCCGGTCGAGCAGCACCGGGTCCTGGCCGAGCCGGACCAGCGCGGCGGTCAGCCCGGCATCGTCGGCGGCCAGCAGGCCTTCCACCCCGTCACGGACGAAGGTGCCGATACCGGCCTGGCTCCGCGCGACGACCGGCAGGCCCGCGGCACGCGCCTCCAGTGCAGCCAGCCCGAACGACTCTCGTACCGACGGCTGCACGAAGACGTCGGTGGTGGCGTACAGCGACCGGATCGCGTCGTGCGACAGCCGCCCGGGCAGCCGTACGGCGCCGCCGGCGTGGCGTTGCAGCCGGGCGCGGTCAGGTCCGTCCCCGACGACGGTGGCCCGCAGTCGGACCTGGGGCGCGAGCGCGTCGGCGGCGTTGCGCAGGATGACCGCCAAGGGGACCGCCCGCTTGCGGGGCGCCAGCCGCATGACCGCGGCGACCCGCAGCACACCTGGCTCACGGGGCCGGTGTTCGACCTGCCACCGTGACGGGTCGATTCCGTTGGGCAGCACCAACACTGACGCGCCGTCAGCGGCGACGGAACGGATCGGTGCGGCGGCCACGTCGCTGACAGCCGACAACTGCGCGCCGGCGCTGCTCCACCGCACCACCTTCTCGGCGAGCCGGAAGCCCGGTGTGGCCAGCGGACCCCAGACGCAGTGGGCCGTGACGAGGGTGGGCATGCCGAGGTCCAGCGCGGCCTTGAGCCCGGACCAGGCGAACGGCGACACGACACCGGCGTGGACATGGACGACGTCGACGCGGTGGCGGCGCAGCACGTCGGTGACGTGGTGGTGAGTGCGGGGCGCCACCGGCAGGTCGAAGGGGACGCGGGCGGTGATCCGGTGCACCACCACACCGTCCGCGCCGTCGTGGTCCGCGCCCAGCCGCGTCGCGGTGAGCACCCGGACCTCGTCGCCGGCCTCGACCTGGCGACGGGCCAGTTCGCCCACCTGGACCTCGATGCCGCCCAGCCGCGGGGCGTAGCAGTCGCTGACGTGCGCGATCCTCACGCCGCTCCTCGCCTGGTCCGGGACGGGCCTCGTCGAGCCGCCCGCGTCGTCAGTTCGGTGTCGGGCGGCAGGGTAGTCGCCGGTCCTGACCGCCGGGACGTCCCAGCGGCGGCGCGACCTCCTCTCCCCGGCCACGCCATACCGGGGGCCGCTGCCGCCGGCCGGAGCTCAGGCCGGGCGCCACGGGGAGCCGGCGTGCGCGGACGGGAACGCCTTGCGCGGAGGGAAACGCCGCTCGGGTTGGATGGGGTCGTGCCGCAGACGCTGGTGTTCTTTCACGCTCACCCCGACGACGAGGCACTGCTGACGGCGGGAACCATGGCCCGGGCATCGGCGGCGGGACACCGGGTCGTCCTCGTCGTCGCGACCGCTGGGGAAGCCGGGCTGGCCGCCGCCGCGCTACGCGACGGTCTCGGCGAACGCCGCCGGGCCGAGCTGCGCGCCTCTGCCGCCGCGCTCGGGGTCGCCCGGGTGGTGGAGCTGGGGTACGCCGACTCCGGCCTGGACGGCACGGCCACACCGCCGCCGGGCGGCCCCGTCCCGTTCAGCCGGGCCGACCCGGCCGACGCGGCCGGCGGTCTCGCCTCGTTGTTGCAGCAGGAGTCCGCCGACGTGCTGACGGTGTACGACGCCGCGGGCGGCTACGGACACCCGGACCACGTCGCCGTACACCGGGTCGGAACTGCCGCAGCGGCGATCGCGGGGACACCACGACTGTTCGAGGCGACAGTTCCCCGCGAGGCGCTGACCCGGGCGATCTCGTTGGTGGGCAAGGTGTATCGGTTCCCACCGGAATTCGACCCGACGACCTTCGAGCGGGCGTTCACCCCGCGTGCGCAGATCACCCACCGGGTCGACGTACGCCGGTTCGCCGCCGCGAAACGAGCCGCGATGGCCGCACACGCCAGCCAGGCCAGTGCGGACGGCGCCGACCGCACGCTCGCGGCGTTCCTGCGCCTGCCGATGCCGCTGTACCGATACGTGTTCGGCACCGAGTTCTACCGCGAGGTCCCCGCGCGCTGAGCCACCGCGCCAACCGTGCGGTCGACGAGGTCGCCGGCGGCGGCGTCGAGCCAGTGCACCTGCTGGTCGCGCCTGAACCAGCGCTGCTGACGCCGGGCGAAAGCCCTTGTCGCGCGAGCGGTCTCGGCCTGGGCGGTGGCCTCGTCGTACTCTCCGGCGAGCAGGCGGAGCACCTGGGCGTAGCCGAGCGCACGGGATGCGGTCGGCGCCGTTCGCAGGCCACGCTCCACCAGGCGCCGTACCTCGTCGACCAAGCCCTCGGCCCACATCCGCTGCACCCGGGCGTCGATGCGGGCGTCGAGCTCCGGCCGCGACAACTCCAAGCCCAGCCGGACCGAGGGGTACACCGGCTGCGACGGCGGCAACGTGGCGACGAAGGAGCCGTGAAGCTCGACCACTTCCAGCGCCCGGACCACCCGACGGCCGTTGCTGGGCAGGATGGCCGCGGCCGCCGCGGGATCGACGGCGGCCAGTTCGGCATGCAGCGCAACCGATCCGCGGTCGGCCAGGGCCGACTCCCACCGCGCCCGCACCGCGGGATCGGTGCCCGGGAACTCCAGGTCGTCCAGAACCGCGCTGACGTACAACCCGGAACCGCCGACCAGGACCGGGGTGACGCCCCGCGAGAGCAACTCGTCGATGACGTCGCGGGCCTGGCGGCGGTAGCGCACGACGCTGGCGGGATCCTGGATGTCCCAGACGCCCAGCAGATGGTGCGGCACGCCCCGGCGCTGCTGCTCGGGGACCGTGGCGGTACCGATCCGCATGCCGTCGTACAGCTGCATGGAATCGGCGTTGACGACCTCACCCCCGACGGCTTCGGCGACGGCGATGCCGAGGTCGGACTTGCCGGTGGCGGTCGGGCCGACGATCGCCACGACGCTCGGCGCGTCACCGGTCGGCCGTCCGGCTGTCGTTGGCGCCCGATCCGGTGGCGTGCCCGGGTGCACCGCACCCGACCGTGGGGTGGGCTCCCCCGAGTCGGGTGTCCCCAGGTCGGGTGTCCCCAGGTCGGGTGTCATGGCCGGGATCCTCCCCTAGGTTGGTCCCTTCAGGCGTCAGGGAAGGAGCTCAGTCGTGAGCGGAACGTTCGACAACTTCAAGGAGAAGGCCGGCGAGTTCGCCGACAAGGCAAAGGACGTCGCCAGCGAGGTTGCCGAGAAGGCCAAGGACATCGCTGGCGACCTCAAGGAAAAGGTCGGCGGCCTCGCCGACCAGCACGGAGACAAGGTGACTGGCGCGGTCGAGAAGGGCACGGACTTCGTCGACGACAAGACCGGCGGCAAGATCACCACTGTCACCGACAAGGTCGACGACCTCACCGGTAAGGCGGTCGACGCGTTGAAGAGCGGCGAGGACAAGACCCCGCCGGCTGACCCGTCGGTCTGACGCCGGCCGGGCGTCAGCCGCGCCGCAACGGCCGCTCCCGGTCCTCGCGCCCGGGGGCGGCCGCCGGGCGCGGGGACACCGTGTCGGGCACCCGTCGCCAGCTGCCGACCACCATGGCCACGCCGTACCGAGCTTCCTCGACGGCGACATGGGCGTCCCAGTCCGCCTGCGCGGTCGCGGCCGCTGCGGCGCGCCAGGCAGGCGCCCCACCGACCAGCAGTTCAGCAGCGACGTCGCGGTCGAGGTCGGCCAGAGCGGCCGGATCGCCGTCGCGGATCGACTCGAGCCACTCCTTGTCGTAGGCCTCCGCCCGGGGATCGAGATAGCCGGGCGCCGCGACTCCGCGTCGAGCGGAACCGTCTCCCATCACCACCAGCACCACGCGCTCGCCGGGGTCGGTGGCCAGCGCCGACCCCGTCGCGTCGAGCTCCGCATCCGTCGCGGTGGCCGCGACCGCGACTGCTCGCACCGCGCCGGACCACCCCACCCGCTGCAGCTGCCAGGCGCCGAGCCGTAGCCCCAGTGGGACCAGCCAATCGGCATTCATAGCCGCGGCGCCGTGGTTGACCTCAACGGTGAGGTCGATGTTGAGACCCAGGTCCGCGAAGTCACCCGCGGCGGGGTTGGTGGTGTCGGTGACGTCCCACGGCTGCGGTGCGACGGCCAGCAGGATCACTCGATCGGGAGCAGCTGGGCCGAGGACCCCGGCCAACGTCTCGTCGGCCGCCGCCCGGAGATGGTCCAGTTCGGGGGCGGCAGCGCCGGCGATCTCCGGCACGACGATCGGCGCCGTGGGAAGGAACACCACCGCGTCGATCATGGCGACGACCTTAGAGCCCGCCCTGCCGCCGCCCGCAGGTGGTCAGGCGAGGGCCACGGCGGAATCGGCTGTCGCGCCGGCCGGCCTGACCTGCGGCATGCCGAGCGCAACCCTCGTGGGCGATGGCGCGACGTCCGGCGGCGCTGCGGCACGCGACTGCCAGGCGTCGCCGGCCCGGGTCGCGCGGACACCCAGCACCTCATCGGCGACCAGATGATGCGGCGCGGCGTACGTGACGCGCGCGGTGACCAGATCACCGGGCCGCGGCTGCCCGTCGCTCGGGACGGCGACGTGGACCAACCGGTTGTCACGCGCCCGCCCCGACAGCCGTCGGGTGGCGGCGTCCTTGCGCCCCTCCCCTTCGGCCAGCAGCACCTCGACGATCTCGCCCTGCAGGGCGCGGTTCTCCGCCCAGGCGACGTCTTCGACGATGGCCACCAGCCGCTGATAGCGCTCCGCCACGACCTCGGCCGGCACCTGGTCCGGCATGGTGGCCGCGGGCGTCCCGGGACGCGGGGAGTACTGGAAGGTGAAGGCGCTGGCGAATCGGGCCGCCCGGACGACGGCGAGCGTCTCGGCGAAGTCGGCCTCGGTCTCCCCCGGGAACCCGACGATGATGTCGGTGGTGATGGCGGCCTGCGGAATCGCCTCACGTACCCGTTCGACGATGCCGAGGTAGCGCTCCTGCCGGTAAGAGCGGCGCATGCGGGCCAGCACGGCGTCCGAGCCGGACTGCAGCGGCATGTGCAACTGCGGCATGACGTTCGGGGTGTTCGCCATGGCATCGATGACGTCATCGGTGAAGTCGCGTGGATGTGGGCTGGTGAAGCGGACCCGCTCGAGTCCTTCGACGTCCCCGCAGGCTCGCAACAAGTCGGCGAACGCGCCGCGGTCGCCGAACTCCACGCCGTACGCGTTGACGTTCTGCCCCAGCAGGGTGACTTCCAGAACCCCTTCGGCCACCAGCGCTTCGACCTCGGCGAGGACATCGCCGGGACGGCGGTCCTTCTCCGTCCCACGCAGCGACGGCACGATGCAGAACGTGCAGGTGTTGTTGCAGCCCACCGAGATCGCGACCCAGGCGGCGTACGGCGACTCCCGCCGGGTCGGCAGCGTCGAGGGAAACTCCTGCAGGTGCTCCAGAATCTCGACCTGCGCTTCTTCGGCGATCCTGGCGCGTTCCAACAGCACCGGAAGCGAACCGAGGTTGTGCGTGCCGAAGACGACGTCGACCCAGGGTGCCCGCCGGGTGATCTCGCCGCGGTCCTTCTGCGCGAGGCAACCACCGACGGCGATCTGCATCCCCGGATGGCCGGCCTTGACCGGCAGGAGCTGGCCGAGGTTACCGTAGAGCCGGTTGTCGGCGTTCTCCCGGACCGCACAGGTGTTGAGGACCAGGACATCCGGCGTCGACCCGGGTGCAGCTGAGGTGTAGCCAGCGTCCTCGAGCAGGCCCGAGAGGCGTTCGGAGTCGTGCACGTTCATCTGGCAACCGAACGTGCGGACCTCGTAGGTGCGTGTCACCGTCACAGGCTACGGCGCGCCGGCGCCGCTACCGCTCGCCGGCACTTTCCAGCTCGTCCTCCGGAACATCCTCGATCGCCGCCGCCTCGGCCTCGTAGTCCTCCTCGGACTCCACCGAGACATGCGGAATGATCTTGTCCAGCCAGCCGGGCAGCCACCAGTTCACCCGGCCGAGCACGGTCATCAGCGACGGCACGATGATGAGCCGGACGACGAACGCGTCGAGGAGCACGGCGGAGGCCAGGGCCACGCCGAACAGTTTGATGAACGTCACGTTCGTCGGAATGAACGCGGCGAACACCGAGCCCATGATCGCCGCCGCGATCGCCACGACCCGACCGGAACCGGCCAGGCCACGTCGAACGGCGGCCCGGTTGTCGCCCCGATGCAGCCACTCCTCCTGCATCCGGGTCACCAGGAACACCTGGTAGTCCATCGAGAGGCCGAACAGGATCGCGAACAACATGATCGGCAGGAACGGGAAGATCGGCCCGGTCGCGGTCACACCGAACACGCTGGTCAGCCAGCCCCACTGGAACACGGCGACGGTGATCCCGATCGCCGCCCCGAGCGAGAGCAGGCTGGTCAGAACCGCGGTGAGCGGGACAACCAGAGACCGGAACAGGACGACGAGCACGAGGAAGCCCAGACCGACGACGACCGCGAGGAACAGCGGCAGCTTCTCGACGAGGACGGTGGTGAAGTCCTGCGTGATCGCCTGGGTCCCACCGACATAGGCCTTGATCCCCGACGACGCCGTCGCCTGCGGGATCACGTCGGAGCGCAGAGTCGAGAGCAGATCCGACGTGGCCTCGTCCTGTGGCGCCGACTTCGGCACGACGATGATCGACACCACGTCGGCGCCCGGATCGGTGAAGTTCGGGATTGCCACGGCCTGAGCCACGTCGGGAGCCGAGGCGAGTGCCTGCACCAGTGCCGGTACCCCCGCGGCCTGGCCGGGTGCCGGCAGCTGCGCCGCGACGAAGAACGGCCCGTTGCTGCCCGGGCCGAAGCCCTCGCTGAGCAGGTCGTAGCCGATCTTGGCCGGGCTGCCGACCGGGGCACCGCTGTCATCGGCGAAGCCCTGCCGGATCGAGAACGCCGGGATGGCGAACAGCATCATGACGATGAACGCCGAACCGCCGATCAGCCACGGGTGCCGCTGCAGCCGGTTGCCGTGCCGGGCGAAGGCGTTGCCGTGCTCGTGGGCACGTCCACTGGTGAGCTTGTGCCAGGCGAGCCCGATGAGCGAGATCGGGAAGAACAGGATCCAGAAGAACCAGCGAACGCCGATCCCCACGGCGCGGAACGCGGCGAGGATGCCGGGGTGCTTGTCGCCCTTCATGGGCGGGGCGACGTGCGGCGCCAGCTTCGACACCCACGGCATCCGCACGCCGAAGGCACGGTGCCCGACCAGTGACAGGAAGGCCGGCAGCAACCACAAGGCACCGAGCATGACCATGAACACCGTCACGGCAGCCGCGACAGCGAGGCCGTTGAAGAAGTTGATGCGCAGGATGAACAGGCCGAGCAGGGCGATGACGACGGTGACCGCCGCGAACTGGACGGCGCGGCCTGCGGTTCGGACGGCCTCGAGCGCGGCCTCGCGCGAGGTCCGGCCGACGTCGAGTGCCTGCCGGAACCGGTTGATCACGAACAGCGAATAGTCGATGCCGACGCCGAGCCCGATCATCGAGGCGAGGATCGGCGCGAAGGTCGCGACGTCGAGCCAACGCGCTGCGACGTTGACCAAGACCAAGCCGAGGCTCAGCGAGATCGTGGCCGACAAGATCGGCAGAATCGCGCCGACGACGGAGCCAAAAGCGAACAGCAGAATGATCAGCGCGACCAGGATGCCGATGAGTTCGCTGCTGGGCGGCTCCTGACCGGCGAAGGTGAGGACGTCACCGTTGGCGCCCACGGTCAGCGTGGCGTTGCCGACGGTGGATCCGTTGGCCGCCTTGACCAGGTTGAGCACCTTGGTGGCGTCATCGACCGGAACGTCCTCAGCCGCTCCGGCGAAGTCGACGGTCAGGTAGCCGACGGACTTGTCCGGGCTGATCGGCGAGAAGACGGCGAGGGCCTTGGCTGCCTCGGCCTGCTGCGCCGGCGTGAGCTTCGACAGGTCCGGCACACCGGAATCGGCCGCACACTTGGCGCCGACGTTCTGGCCCAAGGGGTTCTGCACACACTCGACGGAGGGGACGGCCGCGATCTCGTTGGCGAGGGTCGTCACCCGCTGGACCACCGCGGGGTCGGTCACGGTGCCGGTGGACGGCGAGAACACCACCTTGGCGGTGTTGCCGAACGCCGCCTGGGAGGTGCCGTTGGACTCGAGCAACGTCTGGGCGGTGGTGGACTCGGTGTCCGGAAGGTTGAACGAGTCGTTGAGCGTGCCGGCCGCAGCCCCGCCACCGACGAAGACGACGACCATGAGGACGAACCACCCCAAGATCGCCGACTTCGGGTGCAGGACCGCCCACCGTGACAACCCACCCATGCGCGTGCTCCCCTCAGTGATGGCTCCGGTCGCCACCTGTGATCGCCGAGGCTAGAGTGTATGTGTGGCACATGCAAATGACTTGCCCAGGCCGCCCGGGGTGACTCCCGTCGCACCGGCGGTCCGGCGTGCTGCGGGCACCGAATCGTCGTCGCCAGTGTGGCAGCGCCCGAGCCGTCCGTCTGCCGGTCCTCCGCAGACGTCAGCTGCGCGTTCCGTCGACGCCACGTTGGAAGCGCCGACCGACCCCGAGGCGCCGGGACCGGACGAAGCGGGAACGGAGCGGGCCGAACGATTGGCTGCGGTCAATCTGCTCGGCGACGTGCTGGACGGACTTCGACTGCTGTTCACCCGGCCGCCGGTTCAGAGCTACATCGCCGAACGCCTGGGACGCCGGATCGACCTGGCCAAGCTTCTGGCCTGTCAGAAAATCGCCGACCTCTCGGCAACCGGAACATCGATCTCGGTCAAGGACGTGGCCGCCACCATGCAACTGGATCAATCGACGGCGAGCCGGCTGCTCGCCGATGCCGAGGCGGAGGGTCTGGTCGTCCGCAATGCCGACCCCCACGACCGGCGACGCACTGTCGTATCGCTCAGCGACGCGGGCCGGGATGCCGTCCGCGCCCTCACCGACGCCAGGATTTCGGTGATCGAGCGCATCGTCGCCGACTTCTCGACTGACGACCTGCAGACCTTCACGGCGCTGGCCGATTCGTTCGCGCGCGGCGTGGCCCGGCTCGGTGAGAACTCCACCGACACCTGACGCCATCGCTCCGGCGACCGCCGCGCGCCCCTTCCCTGTTGGCAGCGCGCCTGTAATAACCCGCCTGTCAGTACCGCGCCTATCAGTCCGACTGCTGCGCTCAGTCGACGAACTCCGGATCGGCCAGTTCCGCATCGACAGACTCCTGGCCGCGCAGGGCCGCGTGGACCACGGCGTACGCGACCGCGGGCGGATAGCCCTTGCGCGCCAGCATCGCGGTGAGCCGGCGACGGCGAACATCGACGGCCAAACCCGCGGTCCGGCGCATCACGCGAGCGACCAGGTCGGCCGCCCGTTGCCGTTCGGCCGCCGAATCGACTGTGGCGACGGCCTCGGTGATGACCTCCGGCGGGATACCCCGCTGCCGCAGTTCGTGCTCCAACGCCCGGGCCGACAACCCTCGGCCGGCATGCCGGGACTGGACCCAGGCGTGAGCGAATGCCACGTCGTCCACCAGGCCGACCTCGGTCAGGCGGTCCAGCACCGTCTTTGCGATCTCCGGTCGCACACCGCGGCGTGCCAGCGTGGCCTCCAGCTGCGCCCGAGTCTGCGCGGACGCAGTCAATCGCTGGAGCACGATGGTGCGCGCCGCCGCCTCCAGATCGGCGGCGCCGCCATCGTGCTGGTCGACAGGCATCGGCGTACGCCCGGCGATGTCGACAGAACTCACATTCAGATGTCGATCGGTGCCGGCGAGTCCACTGCCGGAGCATCGACACGGGCACCGATGCCCAGCGCTTCTTTGATCCGCTTCTCGATGTCGTCAGCCAGATCAGGATTGTCTCGCAAGAAGGTCCGTGCGTTTTCCTTGCCTTGGCCGAGCTGATCGCCTTCGTAGGTGAACCACGCGCCCGACTTGCGCACGATGCCGTGGTCGACGCCCATGTCGATCAGACTCCCCTCACGGGAAATCCCCTCGCCGTAGAGAATGTCGAACTCCGCCTGCTTGAACGGCGGACTCACCTTGTTCTTCACGACCTTGACGCGCGTGCGGTTGCCGACCGCTTCGGTCCCGCCCTTCAACGTCTCGATCCGCCGGACGTCGAGACGAACCGAGGCGTAGAACTTCAGGGCCCGGCCACCGGTCGTCGTCTCCGGCGAACCGAACATGACGCCGATCTTCTCCCGCAGCTGATTGATGAAGATCGCCGCGGTGTTGGTCTGGCTCAGCGCGCCGGCCATCTTGCGCAGCGCCTGACTCATGAGACGAGCGTGCAGGCCGACGTGGCTGTCGCCCATCTCGCCCTCGATCTCCGCTCGCGGAACCAGAGCGGCAACCGAGTCGATGACGACGAGATCGAGCGCCCCCGATCGGACGAGCGTGTCGCAGATCTCCAGTGCCTGCTCGCCGGTATCCGGTTGCGAGACATAGAGACTGTCGAGGTCGACACCGAGCTTCTTGGCATACTCCGGGTCGAGTGCGTGCTCGGCGTCGATCATGGCCGCGATCCCGCCGGAACGCTGCACGTTGGCGATCGCGTGCAGGGCGACGGTGGTCTTGCCGGACGACTCCGGGCCATAGATCTCGATGATGCGGCCCCGCGGAAGACCGCCGATCCCGAGTGCGACGTCGAGGGCGATCGAACCGGTCGGAATGACGTCGATGGGAGCGCGGCCGTCGTCGCCCAGCCGCATCACCGAACCCTTGCCGAACTGACGCTCGATCTGCGCCAGCGCAGAATCCAGCGCCTTCTCTCTGTCGTTCGGCCGAGAGGCCACGGAACGGTCAGGGGTCGCAGCCATGAGGGGCTCCTTCGGCGAGAACGATTGATGCCGGACGCACGCTAGGGCGGCGGTCCGACATCCCTGCCGGCCACGACACCCCTGGGGGCGCCGTACCCACAGCTTCACCCTAGAACGAACACCTGTTCGATGACAGCGACACGCCGCAGCGGCTGGTGGCCCGGCTGCTGCTACCGAGTCGGCTGCTACCGGCTCAGCTCCTATCGGGTCAGCGGTCCCGGGCCGGCAAGCCGAGCTCCGCGTGGACGGCCCGCCAGACCGCTTTCGCCTCTACCCCGGCATCCAGCGCCTCGTCGACCGTGCGCCCGCCGAGCGCCGCGACGACGTGGTCGTGTGCCCAGGACCGGGCGTACGACGGGCCCAGTGCCGCCTCGAGCCTGGCCCAGAACTCGGTCAACCGCACGCGGCCATCCTGCCCGACCGCCCGCCCGCCGGCGGCTCGCGGCCGCCGCTTCGCTGCTGTGCTCCCCCGATGATCGCGACGGGCCGGCGTCAGACCGCTGGGCCAGGATGGCGACCGTGAGCGCGACACAACCGGCTGCCGGCCCGGGGACCTCCCCGCTGGAAGCGGCCGGTTTCGGGGCGGCGACGAGATCGTGGTTCGCCGCGGCGTTTGCCGCTCCGACGCCAGCCCAGATCGGTGCGTGGGCGGCGATCAGCCAGGGCGACCACACGTTGGTCGTGGCACCGACCGGCAGCGGCAAGACACTCGCCGCCTTCCTGTGGTCCGTCGACCGACTCGCCAGTACGCCGCGCCCGGACGACGCCCGAGCCCGCTGCCGAGTGCTGTACGTCTCGCCGCTGAAGGCGCTGGCCGTCGACGTGGAGCGCAACCTGCGCAGCCCACTGACCGGCCTGCGGCGCGAAGCGAGCCGCCTCGGCCTTCCCGAACCCGACATCACCGTGGCGATCCGGACCGGCGACACCCCGCCGAACGAGCGGGCACGGCAGGTCCGCCGGCCGCCGGACATCCTCATCACCACGCCGGAATCGTTGTTCCTGCTGCTGACCTCGCAGGCACGAGAGTCGTTGCGCGGCATCGAGACAGTGATTCTCGACGAGGTCCACGCCGTGGCCGGCACCAAGCGCGGGGCGCACCTGGCGGTGTCGCTGGAGCGGCTCGACGCCCTGCTGGCCCGGCCGGCGCAACGCATCGGCCTGTCGGCGACGGTGCGCCCGCCCGACGAGGTCGCCCGTTTCCTTGCCGGTGCCGGTTCCCACGACTCCGGACGCGGCCTGACCATCGTGGCGCCGCCGGCGGACAAGCAGGTGCAGCTGCGCATCGAGGTCCCGGTCGCCGACATGGGCGCACTGGGCGAGGAGCTCGACCACACGGGGCCGGCCGCCGGAGCCACCGCCCGCAGCTCGATCTGGCCGCACGTCGAGGAACGGGTCGTGGACCTGGTGGCGGCGCACCGCTCGACGCTGGTGTTCGCCAACTCGCGACGGCTCGCCGAACGCCTGACCGCCCGGCTCAACGAGATCGCCCACGAGCGTGCCAGCGGGGAAACCCTGGACCCCCGCGGAGCGCCAGCGGCGGTGATGGCCCAGGCCGGATCCAGCGGCGGCGCCGCCCCGCTGCTGGCCCGCGCCCATCACGGATCGGTGAGCAAGGAACAACGCGCTCTCATCGAGGACGACCTCAAGGCCGGCCGGCTCCCAGCTGTCGTGGCGACCAGCAGCCTCGAACTCGGCATCGACATGGGGGCCATCGACCTGGTCGTGCAGGTGGAATCACCGCCGAGCGTCGCCAGCGGACTGCAGCGGGTCGGCCGTGCCGGCCACCAGGTCGGAGCCGTCAGCCGCGGCGTGGTGTTCCCGAAGTACCGCGGCGACCTCGTCCAGACCGCCGTGGTCGTGGAACGCATGGACGCCGGTCTCATCGAGTCGACGCGGATGCCACGCAACCCGCTGGACGTGCTGTCCCAGCACATCGTGGCGGCCGTCGCGGTCGACGACTGGGACGCGGACGCGCTGCTCGCCCTCGTCCGCCGGGCAGCGCCGTTCGCCACCCTTCCGCAGTCGGCGTACGACGCGGTGCTGGACATGCTGTCCGGCCGCTATCCCGCGGACGAGTTCGCCGAGCTACGACCGCGCCTGGTGTGGGACCGCATCGGCGGCACGTTAACGACCCGGCCCGGTGCCCAGCGGCTCGCGGTCACCAGCGGCGGCACCATCCCCGACCGCGGACTGTTCGGGGTATTCCTGGTGGGCGAGAAGGCAAGCCGTGTCGGTGAACTCGACGAAGAGATGGTCTACGAGTCCCGGGTCGGCGACGTCTTCAGCCTCGGCGCCAGTTCCTGGCGGATCGAGGACATCACCCACGACCGCGTGCTGGTATCGCCGGCCCCTGGCCAGCCCGGACGCCTGCCGTTCTGGCACGGCGACGCCATCGGCCGGCCCGCCGAACTGGGCCAGGCGATCGGCGGTTACGTCCGAGACGTCGCCGGCCTGCCCGCGGCAGCAGCCCGAGACCGGCTGCAGCGCAGCGGGATGGACGACTGGGCCGTCGACAACCTGCTCGGCTATCTCAGCGAACAGCAGGCCGCCATCGGCCAGCTCCCGGACGACCGGACGCTGGTCATCGAGCGGTTCCGGGACGAGCTGGGCGACTGGCGGGTCGTGCTGCACTCGCCGTACGGCGCCCGGGTACACGCCCCGCTCGCCCTGGTCCTGGCGGCCCGGCTACGCGACCAGTGGGGAGTCGACGCCCAGGTCATGCATGCCGACGACGGAATCGTCGTACGGCTGCCCGACACCGACGCCGACGACGACGCAGACCGCCTGCTGGCCGATGTGGTGTTCGGGGATCCGGACGAGATCGAGCCGGTGGTCACCGCGGAGGTCGGCGGTTCGGCGCTGTTCGCGTCCCGGTTCCGGGAGTGCGCGGCCCGCGCGCTGCTGCTGCCCCGGCGGGATCCGCGTCGCCGTACTCCGCTGTGGCAGCAGCGACAACGCTCGGCGCAGCTACTGGGCGTCGCCTCGCGATTCGGCTCCTTCCCGATCGTGCTGGAGACGGTCCGCGAGTGCCTGCAGGACGTGTACGACGTCCCGGCGCTGGTCGAGCTGGTCCGGCGGGTGCGCGACGGCGAGGTCCGGGTCGTGGAGGTGCAGACGCCGACGCCGTCCCCGTTCGCGTCGTCGCTGATGTTCGGCTACGTCGCGGCCTTCCTGTACGAAGGCGACGCGCCCCTGGCAGAACGCCGCGCCCAAGCCCTGACCCTGGACACCGGTCTGCTGGCAGAACTGCTCGGCCAGGCAGAACTGCGCGAACTCCTCGATCCCGCGGCCATCGGGCAGGTCGAGGCCGAGATCGGGCGGCTGGCACCCGATCGCCGGGCCCGGCACGTGGAGGACGCCGCTGACCTGCTCCGCGTGTTGGGACCGCTGTCGGCCGAGGAGGGCTCTGCTCGCGGCGTCGAGCCGGAGTGGTGGGACGAACTCGTGGCGGCCCGGCGCGCCTTCCGTGCCCGCCTCGGCGGCGTCGATCGCGTCGTCGCCGTGGAGGACGCCGCTCGCGTCCGCGACGCGCTCGGCACGGCCCTGCCGGTCGGCCTCCCGGAGTCGCTGCTGGAACCGGTGGCCGACCCGCTCGGCGACCTGGTGATGCGCTACGCGCGCACCCACGGGCCGTTCGCCGCTGCCGACGTGGCCGGCCACTTCGGTCTCGGCATCGCCGTCGTCCGCAGCGTGCTCGACCGGTTGACCACCGCCGGCCGGCTGGTGACCGGCGAGCTGCGCCCCGGCGGTTCGGGCACCGAGTGGTGCGACGTCGAGGTGCTCCGGCTGGTGCGCCGCCGCAGCATCGCGGCCCTGCGCAAGGAGGCCGAGCCGGTCGATCCGGTGGTGCTCGGGCGCTTCCTGCCGGCCTGGCAGCACGTGCGTACTGCCGGCGGCGGGCGGGCGCCCGCCGCATTGCGCGGCGTCGACGGCGTGCTGACCGCCGTCGAGCAGCTCGCCGGAGCGGTCGTTCCGGCCAGCGCGCTGGAGTCGCTGATCCTGCCGGGACGCATCGCGGACTACTCCCCCGCGATGCTGGACGAGCTCACCTCGGCCGGAGAAGTGCAGTGGTGGGGCGCAGGCGCGCTGCCCGGTGACGACGGCTGGATCGCGCTGGCCCCCACCGGGATCGCGGACCTGCTGCGTGCGCCGCCCGATCCGCAGCTGCTGGCGCCCGCCGTGCCGGCGGCAATCCTGGCGGCGTTGGACGGCGGTGGCGCCTGGTTCTTCCGGCAGCTGGCCGACCGGGTCGCCGGTTCGCAGCCCGACCCGGTCGGGGACCGGGACCTCGGCAGCGCGTTGTGGGATCTGGTCTGGGCCGGCGCGGTCACCAGCGACACCCTCGGGCCGTTACGGGCCCTGCTGGGTCACCGGCCGCACCGGACACGCGTCCCCGCCGGCCGAGTCCGACGTGCCCGGGCGGTGACCGGCGCCGCGGCCCACGTCCTGCCGACCCTGGCCGGTCGATGGTCGCTGCTGCCGGCACCGTCGGACGACGCCGCGCGGCGGGCCGCGGCGCTCGCCGACAGCCTGCTGGCGCGGCACGGCGTGGTCACCCGCGGCGCCGTCGCCGCCGAGCGGATCCCCGGCGGCTTCGCCGCGGCGTACCGCATCCTGGCTGCGTACGAGGAGGTCGGCCGGGCCCGCCGGGGCTACGTCGTCGACGGTCTCGGGGCGGCCCAGTTTGCGGTTCCGGGTGCGGTGGACCAGTTGCGCAGCCACGCAAGCCCACAGGCGGAATCACTGGCGCAGCCGGAATCACTGGCGCAGCCGGAATCACTGGCGCAGCCGGAATCACTGGCGACCGGGCTGCCGCAGTCGCAGGCGATCGCGTTGGCGGCGTCGCAATCGACCGGGCTGTCAGGGGTCCAAACGACTGGGCTGCCGCAACCGCAGGCGATCGTGCTGGCGGCCGCCGATCCGGCGAACCCGTACGGCGCGGCGCTGCCGTGGCCGGATCCGCCGGGCACCAGTGGCCACCGTCCGGGTCGCAAGGCCGGTGCGCTGGTCATCCTCGTCGACGGGGCGCTGACGCTGTACGTCGAACGCGGGGGCCGAAGCCTGCTGACGTGGTCCGGCGACCCGGCCACGCTCGACAGTGCGGTAGCGGCGCTGGCCGGCTCGGTACGAGCCGGAAACCTGGGGCGGCTGACCGTCGAACGCGCCGACGGTGCCGCCGTGGTGGCCACCCCACTCGGCGAAGCGCTGGAACGCGCGGGCTTCCGCGCCACGCCGCGCGGCCTGCGGCTACGTGCCTGACGGCTGATCTGCGAGGATCCGCCCGTGCGCCTCGCTGCTCGAACCGACTACGCGCTGCGGGCGGCCCTGGAATTGGCCGCCGCAGGCGGATCCGCGGTCACCACCGACGAATTGGCCGACAAGCAGAAAATCCCGCCGCGTTACCTGGGCAACATCCTCGGCGAGTTACGTCGAGCCGGCGTGGTCCGCGGTCACCGGGGACCCGAAGGCGGCTACACCCTGGCGCGGCCGGCCGACAAGATCAGCCTGGCCGACGTCATCCGAGCCCTCGACGGCGCGCTGGCGCAGGTGGGCGGTGAACGGCCGGAGCACCTGGAGTACGCCGGCGCCGCGGCGTCGTTGTCGCAGGTCTGGATTGCGGTCCGGGCCAGCGAGCGGGCCATCCTCGACGCCGTGTCGCTTGCCGACGTCGCCGCAGGCAGGCTGCCCGCGCGGGTACGCAAGCTGCTCGAAGACCCGGCCGCCTGGGTCTGAACCGGAACCGGTCTGACCGGAACCGATCCGGCCAAGACTGGTCTGGCCAAACTTGGGTGTGACCGAAATCGGTCTGACCGGAACTGGTCTGAACCGGAAGGGGCGGGCCGGTGCCCGAAGGTGACACCGTCTGGCTGACCGCCCACCGGATGCACGCGGCACTCGCCGGAGAAGTCCTGCAGCACACCGACTTTCGTGTACCGGCTCTGGCGACCACCGACCTGTCGGGTCGAGCGGTACGAGCCGTCGTGGCCCGCGGCAAGCACCTGTTGCTGCGGGTCGACGGCCGCTCCGGCGACGCTGTTCCCACCGGTCTCACGCTGCACTCCCACCTGCGGATGGAGGGCTCGTGGCACCTGTACCGGCCGGACAGTCGGTGGCGAGGCGGACCGCTCTGGCAGGTCAGGGCGGTGTTGACCACCGCGGACCGGGTGGCCGTGGCCTACCGGATGCCGGTGCTCGAGATCGTCGCCACCGGGGCCGAGGACAGGATCGTCGGCCACCTGGGACCTGATCTGCTCGGGGCTGACTGGGACCTCGACCCCGACGCGAGCCTTGACGAAGCCGTGCGGCGGCTCGGGGCCCGACCGGATCGCGAGATCGGCCCCGCGCTGCTCGACCAACGCAATCTCGCCGGGATCGGCAACGTGTACAAGAACGAAGTGCTGTTCATCCGCCGGGTTCATCCCTGGACACCGGTGGGCCAGGTGGACGACCTGGCCGCGGTGGTCGTCGCCGCCCGGCGGCTGCTGCTGGCGAACCGGACCCGGCCAGTGCGCGTCACCACCGGCGACATCCGCCACCCGGCCTTCGTCACCGAACGCGGTGGGCGGCCATGCCTGCGCTGCGGTACGCCGATCGCCTCAGCCGAGCAGGGTGAGCCGCCGTACCAGCGGATCACCTGGTGGTGTCCACGCTGTCAACCAGCTGCCGTCCCGGGCAGCGGAGGGACGGCGTAGGACTCGCTTCCACCAGCGGAACCCGGGTCGCCGGCGGATCGCAGCCGAGCTGGGTGCGCCGAGGGCGTCGACGGGTGAACCGAGGGCGTCAGGCTGCGGCGACGACCGCGCCGCCGTCGCTGACGGCAAGGGCGGCGACGTTGTCCAGGGCATCGAGCAGAACATCCTCGGCGCGCAACTCGTGGGCTGCCACGTCACGGTCCGCGTTGCGCGCGTGCCGGTCGTGGGTCTGCGCCACGTCGGCCGCCATGCTGTCGGGCCCGCCGGCCACGCGTCCGCCGTCGACGGCTCGCAGGCCCTCCAGGCCAGCGACCCGGTGGGTGACCGAGGCCAGCAAGGCCGACATCGGGATGTCCAGCGCGACGGCGATCGAGGCGAGCAACTCGGACGAGGCTTCCTTCTGACCGCGCTCGACCTCGGACAGGTATCCCAGCGATACCCGGGCAGCAGCTGACACGTCGCGCAGGGTGCGGCCTTGGCGAAGCCGGCGACGGCGCAACTCGTCGCCGATGACGCTGCGGAGAACGATCACGACACGCCACCTCCCGAGTTGCTCGTCACCCTTGCCGGGCTGGCACCACCGCGGCGCGGACACCACCGTCGCGAACCGGAGCGACCGGCTGCGGTGTCCACCGTACCTTGCGCGTCCGACCGATCGCAGGCTTGCCGGCGCTCGAGTGACGGTGTGGCTTGCGCGGCGGTCGCCGACCACGTCAACCGTCGCGGTGGGGCACTTCTTCCCGGCCCGAGACACCCGCGTCGGACCGCTCCGCCACGGCGAGCAACGCGGCCAGTGCGGCGTCCACGGTCGCGGCGCGCACCGCCATCCGGTCGCCGCTCAGCCGCAGTGCGGACCCCGTTGTCGTCCCCCGAGCAGCGTCGTGCACCGCCAGGTACACGACACCGGGCGGCTGTCCGGCCTGTGGCGCCGGGCCTGCGACCCCGGTACAGGCCACGCCGTACGTCGCATCGAGACGGCGGCACACGCCAACCGCCATCTGCGCGGCGACGGTGGGATCGACCGGCCCGCGATCGGCGAGCAGCTGCGGGTCCACATCCAGCAGCGAGGCCTTCACGTCGGTGGCGTACGACACCACCGCGCCTCGCACGCACGCCGACGCGCCCGGGACTTCCGTGAGCACGGCACACAGCTGGCCACCGGTCAGCGACTCCGCCGTTGCCACGGTGACACCCCGCGCGACCAGGGCCGCGATAACTGCTGCAGCGGTCGTCGTCATGGACGCCGGTCGACCAGCGGCTGGGCTTCCCGGATCGGACCCCGCGATCGCGACACCCGCCGCAGCCGCCAGGCCCGCACGACGTAGTCGATACCAGTGGCCAGCGTCAGTACGACCCCGACGGCCATGACCAGCGCGGCGACAGTCAGCCAGGTGCCGGTCAGCGGCAGGACGTACAGCCAGATCGCGAGCATCTGGACGACCGTCTTCGCCTTCCCGCCACGGCTGGCGGGGATCACTCCGTGCCGGATAACCCAGAAGCGCAGCACGGTCACGCCGACCTCACGGGCCAGGATCACCCCGGTGACCCACCAGGGCAGCCAATCCAGCAGCGACAGCCCCACCAGTGCGACACCGATCAGGGCCTTGTCGGCGATCGGATCGGCGATCTTGCCGAACGTGGTCACCAGGTGCCGGCGCCGGGCCAGCGCGCCGTCGGCGAGGTCGGTCAGGCTCGCGACGAGGAACACGATCGCCGCCGCGACCCGCTGCCGGTCGTCCCCGCCGCCACCGGACAGCAGCAGCCAGCCGAAGACGGGGACCAGCGCGAGCCGCAGGATGGTGAGGGCGTTGGGCAGGTTGAGCACCGGCACGTCGGCGACAGCGTCGCCGGCATGGTCAGCCGGTGCCGGCCTCACGACAGTTCCCGGGCCTCGGCGAGCAGGTCGATGCCCTCGGCACCGACGACGACGGCAGGCAGCAGGGTGCCGGCCGGCCGGCCGGCCAGTCCGGTCACCGTCGTACGACCGTCCTCCGGCCCCTGGTGGGCGGCTCGGCCCTCGCCGGTATCCCCGTCGACGTGCTCGACCAGGACCAGGACGTCCTGGCCGATACGGTCCTCGGCGCGCTGCGCGGTCAGTTCGTCCACCAGGCTGCTGACGCGCTCCACGCGGTCGCGTACCTGCTGCTCGGACAACCGGCCGGGCAGCGTCGCGGCCTCGGTACCGTCCTCGTCGCTGTAGCCGAAGACACCCACGGCGTCCAGCCGCGCCGCGACGAGGAACTCCTCGAGTTCGGCGAGTTCGTCCTCGGTTTCACCCGGGAAGCCGACGATCACGTTGCTGCGGATTCCCGCCGCGGGATCGTGGGAGCGGATGTCCTCGACGAGCGCCAGGAACGACTCCGTCCCACCGAACCGGCGCATCCGGCGGAGCACGGTCGCGCTGGCGTGCTGGAAGGACAAGTCGTAGTACGGCGCGACCCCCGGCGTACCGGCGATGGCCGCCACCAGCGACGGCCGGGTCTCGGCGGGCTGCAGGTAACTCACCCGCACCCGGTCGATCCCGGGCAGCGCACCGAGTTCGGGCAACAGCGTTTCCAGCAGCCGCAGGTCGCCGAGATCCTTGCCGTACGACGTGGAGTTCTCGCTGACGAGAATCAATTCCCGGACGCCGTCGGCGGCCAGCCAGCGGGCCTCGGCGAGGATGTCGGTGGGACGGCGCGACACGAACGAACCGCGGAACGCCGGGATCGCGCAGAAGGAGCAGCGGCGGTCACACCCCGAGGCGATCTTCAGCGGCGCAACGGGTCCGCCGTCGAGCCGGCGTCGCAGCACCGGCGGGCCACTGGCCGGGCCGGAGTGGGCTGCAGCAGTGCCGTCGGGCGATGCGGTGGCGTTGTGGGGCGCGGCGCCGTTCGGCGTCGGGCCGTTCGGCGTTGCGCCGTCCGGCGTTGCGCCGTCCGGCGTCGTGCCGGCCGGCGTCAGGGGGGCGTGCCGTGCTCGGTGGTCGAGACCCGTTGCGTGTCCGGGCAAGGCGACGGAAGCATCCCGGCGCTCGACCGGCGCCAGCGGGAGCAGCCGACGGCGGTCGGTCGGCACGTGCGCCACGTGCGGTACGCCGGCCACGATGGACCGCAGCCGTTGACCGATCTCGGCGTAGTCGTCGAAACCGAGGACCGCGTCGGCCTCCGGCAGTTCCGCGGCCAGGTCCGCGCCGTACCGCTCGGCCAGACAGCCGACGGCCACGACCGCACGCTGCCGGCCGTTCGGCCGGTCGGCAGCGGCCAGCAGCGTGTCCACCGAGTCCTTCTTGGCCGCTTCAACGAACCCGCACGTGTTGACCACGACGGCGTCGGCCTCGTCAGCGTCGGCGACCAGCAGCCAGCCGTCCGCCTCCAGCCGCGCTGCCAACTCCTCCGAGTCGACCTCGTTGCGGGCACAGCCCAGCGTGACGAGCGCGACGCGCCGCAGGTCGTCGGTCGTCGATGCCACGCGCGAAGCCTACGGCGGCGCGGCGACCCCCAAGCGCCACGGCCCTCAGGCGCTGCGACCCTCTGGCCCCGCGACTTCTGAGGCGCTGCGGCCCGCAGGCCCCGCGGCCCTCAGGCGCTGGCGACCGGCGCGGGGCCGAACTCGAGGCGGGCGACCACGCCGCGACGTCCCGGGGTGCCGAGCTCCTCCCCGTTCACGGTCAAGGCGACAGCGCCCGCGTCGCCCACGACGACCCGGAGCCGGCCGGCCGCGGTGAAGGTGCGCGTCTGACCTTCTGCGAGTACCCCCTCGAACAGCGGCTTGCCGCCGCGCACCGGCCCCACCGCAACCCAGCTGCGGGGGCCGGTGACCCGGACCACCACGGTCGTACCGGCGCCGGGGGCCGAACTGGACGGAGTCGCCGGTGGTGAACTGGTCGGCGGAGTCGAGGGGGCCGAGCTCGCCGTGGTGGCCGGCGCCGGCGTGGGGCTCAGGGACGCCACCGGTGGCGCGGCGTCGGCGGGCGTGCGTACGCGTTGCACCAAGGACACGACGACGACAACGCCGATGGCCAGCAATGCGACGACCATGGCCAGCGTCCAGTTCGGTCCACGGCGCACCCGCGGCGACTTCGTCGACAGGCGCGCCATCACAGCGGTCTGGTCGTCAGCAGCGGACTCCAGCGATTCCACCGCGCCGGCCGGCGTCGGCCGGCTGAATCCGGCCGCGGCCGGCGGGCCTCCCCGCTTGCGTGGCGGTGGCACGGCAGGGGGCACCTGGGCGCTGAACGCATCCAGCCACGGCTGCGGATCGACCCGCAGAGTGGCCGCGACGCTGCGCAGATGGCCACGGGCGTACACGTCGCCGCCGCACAGGGAGAAGTCGTCGTCCTCCATCGCCCGCAGCAGCGTGGCACGCACCCGGGTGGCGTCGGCGACCTGGTCGACCGTCATGCCCGCGGCCTGCCGCGCAGCAGACATCATCTGGCCGACAGTCACCCCGGTGTCCCTTTCTTGCGGCAAGGAACCACTGTAGGCAGTCGGGCAACGTTGGCCAGCTGCCGAACAGGGCCTCGGTCAGGCGCCGCCTCGGACGGTGATCAGCACTCCGTCGAGCTCGTCGGCGGTGATCAGGACGTCACGGGCCTTGGACCCCTCGGACGGCCCGACGATGCCCCGGCTTTCCATGAGGTCCATCAGGCGGCCGGCCTTGGCGAAGCCGACCCGCAGCTTGCGCTGCAGCATCGACGTCGAGCCGAACTGGGTGGTCACCACCAGTTCGATGGCCTGGCACAGCAGGTCCAGGTCGTCGCCGATCTCCTCATCGATCTCCTTGCGGGAGCTGGCCGCGGCGGCCACGTCCTCGCGGTAGACCGGGGCCAGCTGGGCCTTGCAGTGCTCGACGATCGCGCGGATCTCGTGCTCCGGGACGAACGCGCCCTGCACCCGGATCGGCTTGCTCGCACCCATCGGAACGAACAGCGAGTCGCCCTGGCCGACCAGCTTGTCCGCGCCCGGCCCGTCGAGGATGACCCGGCTGTCGGTGGCCGAGGAGGTGGCGAACGCCAACCGGCTCGGCACGTTGGCCTTGATGAGGCCGGTCACCACGTCGACGCTCGGCCGCTGGGTGGCCAGCACGAGGTGAATCCCGGCGGCGCGTGCCAGCTGCGTGATCCGCACGATCGAGTCCTCGACGTCGCGCGGCGCAACCATCATGAGGTCGGCCAGTTCGTCGACGATGACCAGCAGATACGGGTACGGCGCCAGCACCCGCTCGGAACCCGGCGGCACGCTGAGCTGCCCGGCCCGAACCGCCTTGTTGAAGTCGTCGACATGGCGGAAACCGAAGTGCGACAGGTCGTCGTAGCGGGCGTCCATCTCCTTGACGACCCACTGCAACGCCTCGGCGGCCTTCTTCGGGTTGGTGATGATCGGCGTGATCAGGTGCGGAATGCCTTCGTAGATGGTCAGTTCGACCCGCTTGGGGTCGACCAGGACCATGCGCACCTCGTCCGGCGTCGAGCGGACCAGGATCGACGTGATCAGCGAATTGATGCAGCTGGACTTGCCGGCGCCGGTCGCCCCGGCCACCAGGATGTGCGGCATCTTCGCCAGGTTCGCGCAGACGTAGGCGCCTTCGACGTCCTTGCCGAGTCCGACCACCATCGGGTGGTGGTCGTTGCTGGCGACCTTGCTCGACAGGACGTCGCCGAGCATGACCCATTCGCGGTCGGCGTTCGGGATCTCGACACCGATCGCGCTCTTGCCCGGGATCGGCGACAGGATGCGCACGTCGGCGGTCTTGACCGCGTACGCGATGTTCTTCTCCAGGTTGGTGACCCGCTCGACCTTGACCGAGGGACCCAGTTCGATCTCGTACCGCGTCACCGTCGGTCCGCGCTGGAAGCCGGTCACCTCGGCGTCGATGTTGAACTGCTCGAGGACGCCGCGCAGTGCCGCCATGACCCGGTCGGTGGCCGCCGAGGACGTCTTGTGCGTGGCGCCGTGACTGAGGTTGGTCAGCGACGGCAGGGCGTACGACGCCGACTGCCCGAACGCGAGCTGGACGGCACGGACCTGCGGGGCCGGGGCCACCGCGGCGGACCGAGCCGGCGACGGCTCCAGCAGTCGACCCGTGGCCGGGTCGATGACGACGGTGTCCGCCCGATCCGGATCGACCGGCTCGGCGATCGCGGCGTCCCGCAGGTCGATGTCGGGCCGCTGCGCCGCGCCCGAGCGCGACGCGCCGGGATCACCGTCGGTGTCGTGTTCACCGTCCTGGGCGAAGGACTGCTCGAGGTCCTCGTCCAGGTCGGCCAGCAGCGGTCGATCGAAGGGCACGTCGCCAACCAACGGACCGGATACCCCCGACCCGTTCGCCATCCCGGGTTGCTCAACCCCGAAGCGGGCCAGCAGGCCGCGCAGCCGCCGACGCAGCACCCCGGGCGCTGCGGCGTACTCCGCCTCGTCAGGATGGCCGGCCGCGTCGTCCGGCCGGACCGGTTCACCACCCGCCCCGGGGCTCAGCAGGTCACGCAGCGCTCGGGCACGCTCCGGAATGGCCCGCACCGGTGTCGCGGTGATCACCAGCAGGCCGAAGCACAGGACCAGCAGCAGGATGGCCGCGGTGACCGGCCCACCGAGGGCTGCCGACAGCGGCGCGGTGGCCAGCCAGCCGACCGCTCCTGCCGCTTCGGCCAACTGGTCGCCGGGGGCGCTGGGAGTGGGCGCACCGTGTCCGAGATGCCAGAGGCCGGCCACGGCGACGAAGACCGTCGCCGCGCCGATCAGGACCCGGCCGGTCTGCGGGCCGCGGTCGGGGTGGCGCAGCACCCGCCAGGCCACCGCGACGAGCAGGACCGGGACGAGCACGGCGAACGCCCCCACCACCCCGGACACCACGGTGTCGACCGCGTGCAGGACGGGCCCGCCCGCGCCGAACCAGCAGGCCGCCGCGACCAGGATCCCCGCAGCGACCAGCAGCAGGCCCGCGCCGTCGCGGCGGTGCGCCGGATCCAGGTCACGAGCGCCGCGTCCCAGCAGTCGGGCGGTACCGCCGAGCAGATGGGCCAGCCCCAGCCACAGCGCCCGTAGGCCGCGTCCGATGGCCCGCAGCAGCAGGCTGACCGGACCCGGCCCGGACGGGCGTGGCCGCCGGGCAGCCGCACGACGACGCGCGTCGCGCTGCGGAGCGGTACGGCCACGCGGCCGCCGAGCCGGCGCGGCGGCACCGGCAGTACCGCGGGACGGCGCACTGCGCGTGCTGCTCCGCGCGGTGCTCCGGGCAGGACGCGGGGGGGAAGTCGTCCGGGAAGCCATGACCGGAGACTAGCGAGCGTCGTCGCACCAGCCCCGCAGATCACAGGCGTCCCGCGAGTCGAGACGTGCCGGCGGCGCCGCCGCCGGGGACCGATCAGGCCTCGATCACGACCGGCACGATCATCGGCCGGCGCCGGTGGGTGTCGCTGACCCACTTGCCGACCTGCCGCCGCACGAGGCGCTCCAGCTGGTGGGAGTCGAGCACGCCGTCACGCAGCGCATCCTCGAGCGCGGCCGCGATCCGCGGCAGCACGTCGTCGAAGGCCGACGGGTCGTCGGCGAACCCCCGGGCGTGGATCTCGGGCCCGGCGCTCACCTTGCCCTCGACGGTGTCGACGGCGACCACGACGGAGATGAAGCCTTCCTCACCGAGGATCCGGCGGTCCTTCAGCAGGTTCTCCGTCACGTCGCCGACGCTGGAGCCGTCGACGTAGACGTAGCCGCACGGGACCTCGCCGACCACCCGCAGCACGCCGTCCACCAGGTCCACCACGACGCCGTCGTCCACCACGACGACCCGCTCGTCCGGTACGCCGGTCCGGACCGCCACCTGCTTGTTGGCCCGCAGGTGCCGCCACTCGCCGTGGACCGGCATGACGTTGCGCGGCTTGACGATGTTGTAGACGTACGTCAGCTCACCGGCCGCGGCGTGACCGGACACGTGGACCAAGGCGTTGCCCTTGTGGACGACTTCGGCGCCTTCGCGGGTCAGCCCGTTGATCACGCGGTTCACCGCGTTCTCGTTGCCGGGGATCAGCGAGGAGGCCAGCACGACCGTGTCACCGCTGCCGACCCGGATCGCGTGATCCCGGTTGGCGATGCGCGACAGCGCGGCCATCGGCTCCCCTTGCGAACCGGTGCAGATCAGCACGACGTCGCCGTCGGGCAGGTCGGCGAGCTGGTCCAGCGAGACCAGCGCCCCGGCCGGGATCGTGAGGTACCCGAGGTCGCGGGCGACTCCCATGTTGCGGACCATCGAGCGACCGACGAACGCGAACGACCGGCCGTGGGCGACCGCGGCGTCGATGACCTGCTGAATGCGATGGATGTGCGACGCGAACGACGCGACGATCACCCGGCCGCTGGCCGCGGCGAGCACCCGGTCGAGCACCGGTGCGATGTCGCGCTCAGGCGCCAGGAAGCCCGGCACCTCGGCGTTCGTCGAGTCGATCAGCAGCACGTCGACGCCGGCGTCGCCAAGCCGGGCGAACCCGTTGAGGTCGGTGAGCCGCCCGTCCAGCGGGAGCTGGTCGAGCTTGAAGTCGCCGGTGTGCAGCAGCACGCCCGCCGGAGTGGTGATCGCGACGGCCACCGCATCCGGGATCGAGTGCGTGACAGCGAGGAACTCCAGCGCGAACGGGCCGAGTCGCTCGCGCTGTCCATCGGACACCTCGAGGGTATACGGCGTCATCCGGTGCTCGCGCAGCTTGGCTTCCAGCAGGGCGAGGGTCAGCCGGGATCCCAGCAGCGGGATGTCGGGCCGGCGGCGCAACAGGTAGGGCACCGCGCCGATGTGGTCCTCGTGCCCGTGCGTGAGCACGATCGCCTCGATGTCGTCCAGCCGGTCGGCGACGTACTCGAAGTCCGGCAGGATCAGATCGATGCCCGGCTGGGCGTCCTCGGGGAACAGCACCCCGCAGTCGACGACCAGCAGCCGCCCGGCGTACTCGAGCACGGTCATGTTGCGGCCGATCTCGCCGAGCCCGCCCAAGGCGACGATGCGCAGGGCGCCGTCGGCCAGCGGCGGCGGCGCAGTCAGCTGGGGATGGTGCGGGGTCACGCGGAGGCCCTCCCGAGGGTCACAGTCGGCCGGGGCGCCCCAGGACCGGAGATGATCAAGACGCGGTAAAGCCGGCGACGCCGCCGGCAGCGAGGTCGGCGCGCAGCGTCGCCACCTGTTCGGCGGTGGCCGCTACCAGCGGCGAGCGCAACGGTCCGGCGGGCAGGCCGAGGTCGGTCAGCGCCGCCTTCGTCAGGATGGCGCCCTGGGTGCGGAAGCAGCCGGTGTAGACCGGCAGCAGGTCGCGGTTGAGCGCAGCGGCCGTCACCACGTCGCCGTGCTCGTAGGCGTCGAGCAGGGCGACCAGCCGGTCGCAGACCAGATGTCCCACCACCGAGACGAAGCCGGCAGCCCCGATCGCCAGGAGCGGCAGGTTCAGGACGTCGTCGCCGGAGTACCACGCCAACCCGCTGCGGGCCATCGCCCACTGCGCGGCACCCAGGTCGCCCTTCGCGTCCTTGTTGGCCACCACTCGCGGGTGTTCGGCCAGCCGGACGAACGTCTCGGTCTCGATCGCGACGCCCGCCCGGCCGGGGATGTCGTAGGTCATCACCGGCAGTTCCGTCGCGTCGGCGATCGCCGCGAAGTGCTGCAGCAGACCGTCCTGCGGTGGCCGGCTGTAGTACGGCGTGACCGCGAGCAGGCCCGTCGCGCCGGCCTTCTCGGCTGACCGGGCGAGTTCGACCGAGTGGTGGGTGTCGAAGGTGCCCACCCCGGCCAGCAGGTGCGCCCGGTCCCCGACCGCCTCGGCCACAGCGCGGACCAGCCGCTCCTTCTCCCCGTCGGTCGTGGTCGGCGACTCGCCGGTCGTGCCGTTGACGACGATGCCGTCGTTGCCGGCCGCCACCAGGTGCTCGGCGAGCCGGGACGCGCCGTCGAGATCCAGGCCGCCGTCGTCGGTGAACGGCGTCACCATCGCCGTCAGCATCCGCCCGAACGGGCGGGCCGGCGTGGAGTCGAGGGGCACGGCGCAAGGCTAGCCGCCCGCCCGGGATCAGCCGGGGACGCGCCCCGGGCACGGGCCCACCGCGACAGCGCGGGACGCCGGCTGCGTTACGGCGCTACCCGGCCGGCTGCGACGAAGGCGGCGTGGGTCAGCGGCATCAGGCCGGCCCAGATCTCCTCGTAGCGCTCGGCGACCAGCTCGATCTCCCGTTGCGGGTAGGACGGGAAGGTCGCGTCGTCGGAGCGACGCCGTAGCGACAGGAAGTTCATCAGAGCGCGCGCGTTCATCGTGACGTACGCCGAGGAGTACGTCGCCACCGGCAGCACCACCCGGGCGACCTCCCGCGCGACCCCGGCATCGAGCATCGAGCGATACGCCTCGTACGCCGCGAGATAGGCCGCACGCGCCTGCTCGGTGACGAGCTGGGACTGCTCCGGGCTGCCCTCGACGAACTCGTAGGCACCGGCCTTGCCGATCTGGACCAGGCGCCGGTCGGGGCCAGGCAGGTAGAACACCGGCCGCAGCTGCCGGTAGCGGCCGCTCTCCTCGTTGTACGAGGTCATCCGGTGCCGCATGTGCTCGCGCCACACGAAGATGGGCGCCTCGACGTAGAACGTCATCACCGAGTGCTCGAACGGGCTGCCGTGCCGGTCCCGCATCAGGTAACCGATCAGCCCCTGCGACTTCTGGGCATCCGCCCCCACGGCGTCCAGCGACCGCTCCCCCACGGTCGAGACCCGGGCGGCGAACAGCACGTCGGAGTCCGCGGCGCTCGCCTTCACCAGTTCCACGGTCACGTCGCTGCGGAACGTCACCTCGTCAGCGGCCGTCGTCGTCACCGGCCCAGTGTGGCCGACATCGGCACTGCTGCGACGGCCGGTGGGACCGAGGTCGGCACCGGCATCGCGGATATCGACTGCCGCCACGGCTGGGACGTCGATCGACATGGCCGAACCTCCTAAGCAGTGCACGAACGTCGACGGCATGAATCCAGCAGCGTCCCGGCGACGCCCGGACCGCACCAGCCGGCAGCGGGGCGGCGGAAGCGGGACTGGTCGGCACCCTACGCAGCTACTCCGACAACCGATTCGCGACGCACCGGCCCTTCGCCCGGTTCGGCGCCCGCACGGCCCGGCACGATCCCCGTGCGAGGATCCGCCGGTGACCAGCGATCCGGTGGCCGAGGGATCGGTACGGCTGGGCCGGACCTCCGACACCGACGACATGGCCCACGTCCAGCTCGCGGCCTGGCGCGCGGCGGACGACGCCGTGCTGCCGGCCGCCGAGCTCGATCCGGCCGCAATCGCCGCCGCCTGGGGACAGGCGATCCTCGACCCACCGCCGGGCAGCCATCGGGTCCTGGTCGCCCTCGCCGGCCGGCAGCTGGTCGGATTCGCCGCGACCGCACCGGCAGCCGACCCCGACACCTCGCCTACCCGGGACGGCGAGCTGGTCGCCCTCGTCGTCCATCCGGATCACCAGCGGGAAGGCCACGGCTCGCGACTGCTGCACGCCGCGGTCGACTACTGGCGCGACGACGGCTTCACTACGGGCATCGCGTGGATCCCGCTGGCCGACGAGCCCCGGCGGCAGTTCCTCGTCAGCGCCGGCTGGGGTCCCGACGGGGCGCTGCGCGAGGTCGCCGACGAGACCGGCACGACCGTGCGACTGGCTCGCCTGGTGACCACCTGGGCCGACTGAGGACAGCGCCGCGGGGCGGCCGGTCGGTCAGGCCGGGTCCAGGTTCCAGCCGGCCGGCCGATGGCCAGGTCGACCTGGCAAGGTCGAACCAGCCGGCGAAACGGGCTGGGCCTCAGCCCAGCAGGGCAGGTGCCAGCGCCCGCCACTGCGCGACCGGGATCGGCGCGTCGTCGGTCGGGACGACCTGCACGCAGACGTGGTCGGCGCCGGCGGCCAGGTGCTCGGCCACCGCCGCGGCGATCTGGTCCGGCTCGCCCCACGCCACCAGGGCATTCACCAACCGGTCGCTGCCACCGCCACTGAGGTCGTCTTCGGTGAAGCCCTGCCGGCGCCAGGAACGGACGTAGTTCGGCAGCGGGAGGTACTGCGCGAGGTGGTCGCGGCCACGCGCCAACG
The DNA here is from genome assembly GCA_004297305.1 of Actinomycetota bacterium. Classification (NCBI taxonomy): domain Bacteria; kingdom Bacillati; phylum Actinomycetota; species Actinomycetota bacterium. Next base: position 9,062 of record SCTR01000007.1, on the reverse strand, counting down.
CCACCTGCCGGTCGGCGGTGAGGACGACGGACTGCTCCACCGCGAGCGTCTTGTCCGGCCCGAGGATCTGCCGGGCGCCCGCGGTGTGGTCCGGCGTCACCAGATACGGCAGCGCCCCGTCAGCGCGGTCGCGGGCAAGTTCGAGCATGCGCGGTCCCAGCGCGGCCAGCACCCGCGGCGCCCGCGGCCCCGCCGCCTCCACCGAACGGGAACTGACCGCATCCATCGCGTCGAGGTACGCCGACATCGCCTGCAGCGGTGGGCCGTATGTCTGGTGGCGACCACCTTCGACCAGCGGCCGGTGGCTGACTCCCAGACCCAGCACGAACCGCCCCGGGTACTGCGCGGCGAGCAATCGACTGCCGCCGTTGGCAGCCATCGGGTCCCGGGCGTAGATCGACGCGATGCCGGTCCCGATGACCAGCCGCTGCGAGGCGCCCAGCAGCATGGCGCTGTTGGCCATCGACTCACGTCCGGTCGACTCCCCGAACCACAAGGCGTGCCAACCGGTCTCGTCCAGTTCGGCGACGAGGTCACGAGTCTGCGACACCTCGACCCGGTCCAGCACCGCCGACCAGATTCCTATCCGTCCCAGCATCCTCGGACCTCCTGGCGCTTCGTCGTCTGTCAAGGCACGTCGCCCCCGGGACGAGTCGGTCCCGCTCATCCGGCGGAATGCACGGGATACCGCGCGATCGCCTCTCGCATCGCAGCCCGGGCGCGCCGGCGGTCGCGGGCGTCGTCGTACGCGACCGCCAGCCGGAACCAGGTCCGCCAGTCCTGCGGCGCAGCGTCGACCTCGGCCTGCCGCTGCGCGAAGACCGCATCTGCCGCAGCCAGTTCCACCCGCCCGGACGGCGTACGCGGCAGGTCGTCCACCGGCAGTCCCCGTTCGGCGTCGAGGGCACGTCCCATCGCCTGCACCCGGAAACCGAAGCGCACCTCGCGCCAGACCAATCCCACCGCCACGACCGGTACGACGAGGACCGCCACGGCCAGCCCGATCGCGACCGGATCACCGGTGGCGATCAGCTGCACGCAGCGGACGCCGATGAGCACCACGTAGGCGACCACGACGACGACCAGCAGAGCCGCCCAGCGGCGTGGCGTCACCGTCAGCCGAGCCCGAGCAGGTCGTCCAGGCCGACCGTCAGCCCGGGGCGGTCCGCCACGGCTCGCACGGCGAGCAGGACACCGGGCATGAAACCGGCGCGGTCCGAGGAATCGTGGCGCAAGGTCAGGGTCTCCCCCATCCCACCCAGCAGCACTTCCTGGTGCGCCACAAGACCTTGCAGCCGTACGGCGTGCACCGGTACGCCGTCCACGACGGCACCACGGGCGCCGGGTATCGAGTCCGCGGCCACCGTGGCGTCCGGCGCCGGGCCGACGCCGGCGTCCCGGCGGGCCTGGGCGATCAACGCCGCGGTGCGCCGGGCCGTCCCACTGGGCGCGTCCACCTTGCCGGGGTGGTGGAGTTCGACGATCTCGACCGAATCGAAGTACGGCGCGGCCAGCGCGGCGAACCGCATCATCAGGACCGCCGCCAGGCCGAAGTTGGGAGCCACCACCGCCCCGACGCCGGGTGCGGCCTGCAGCCATTGCTCCACCTGGGCCAGCCGCCCGGCATCCATGCCCGTGGTACCCACGACAGGGTGAATACCGTGTGACACAGCGAATTCCACGTTGGCCATGACCACGTCCGGCCGGGTGAAGTCGACGACGACCTGCGCCCCACCGGAGACCAGCGCAGCCAGCTCGTCGCCCTCGTCGATGCGTGCGACGAGCTCGAGGTCCTCGGCCGCCTCGACGGCCTGGCACACCTGCGACCCCATCCGGCCGCGGGCGCCCAGCACCCCGACCGCGATCACGCGACTGCCGTGCCGAAGTCGGTCGCGTCGTCGAACGGGCCGATCACGGCCAGCGTCGGCGCCGCGGCGAGCAGGTCGGTCGCCACCTGCCGCACGTCGTCGAGGGACACCGCGTCGATGCGGCGCAACGTGTCGTCGACGCCGGGCAGGTCGTCGTACAGCAGTTCCGCCTTGGCGATCCGGCTCATCCGCGACCCGGTGTCTTCCAACCCGAGGACGAGCGACCCGCGCAACTGCCCCTTCCCCCGCGCCAGCTCGGCTTCGTGAATGCCACTGGCGGCCACGGTCGCCAACTGCTCGCGGCACAACGACAGCACCTCGTCGATCTTGCGCGGCTGGCAGCCGGCGTAGACACCGAAGATGCCGTCGTCGGCGTAGTGCGAGGTGAACGAGTAGACCGAGTACGCCAGTCCCCGCTTCTCCCGCACCTCCTGGAACAGCCGGCTGGACATCCCGCCGCCGAGGGCAGCGTTGAGGACACCGAGCGCGAAACGGCGGTCGTCGGTGCGCACCAGGCCCGGCACACCCAGCACGAGGTTGGCCTGCTCGGTACGCCGCGGCAGCAGATGGACCGCCGGCCGGCGGCGCGGCCGGGCCCGTCCCGCCAGCCGCGGGCGAGCCGGTGCGGCGTCCGAGTCCAACGCCGAGACCGCGTTGAACGCCTTGCGGACCAGCCGGACGACCGTGGCGTGGTCGAGTGATCCGGCCGCCGACACCACGAGGTTCGCCGGTCGATAGTGCTTGCGGTAGAAGGCGTTGATGGCCGAGCGGGTGATCGACGTGATCGTGTCGACGGTGCCGAGGATGGGCCGGCCCAATGGGCTCGCCGGGCCCATCACCGCGGCAGTGAACTCGTCGTGCACGACGTCGGCCGGATCGTCGTCATGCATGGAGATCTCCTCCAGGATGACGCCGCGCTCGTTGTCGACCTCGACCGGATCGATCAGCGCGGAGGTGATCATGTCGCTGACGACGTCGACGGCCAGCGGCAGATCGGCGTCCAGCACCCGCGCGTAGAAGCAGGTGTACTCCTTGGCGGTGAAGGCGTTCATCTCTCCGCCGACCGCGTCGAGTGCGCTGGAGATGTCCAGCGCGCTGCGACGCGACGTGCCCTTGAACAGCAGGTGCTCCAGGTAGTGCGCCGATCCGGCCTGCCGCGCCGTCTCGTCACGCGAGCCGACACCGACCCAGATCCCGAAGGTCACCGAGCGCACGCCCGGCACCTGTTCGGTGACCACCCGCAGCCCGCCAGGCAGCACGGTCCGTCGAACCACCCCGCCGTCGGGCTCGCGCAGCAACGTCCGGGTCGAGCCCGGACGTTGCTGCGTGGCCGGGAAGTAGCCGCTCACCGACGGTCAGTTCGCGGTGGCGCCGACGGGCTCGGCGCCCGCCGCCGCAGCACCCTCGTCCAGCACCGGGACGAGCGAGAGCTTGCCGCGCGAGTCGATCTCCTTGATCTGCACCTGGACCTTCTGGCCGACCGACAGCACCTCCTCGACGCTGTCGATCCGGTTCTTGCCGGCGAGCTTCTTGACCTCCGAGATGTGCAGCAGACCGTCCTTGCCCGGGGTGAGCGAGACGAAGGCGCCGAAGGCCGCGATCTTGACGACCGTCCCCAGGTAGCGCTCGCCGACCTCGGGCATCGTCGGGTTGGCGATCTGGTTGATCGTGGTCCGCGCCGCCTCGGCCGCGGCACCGCTGGTCGCGCCGATGTAGATGGTGCCGTCGTCCTGGATCGTGATGTCGGCGCCGGTGTCCTCCTGGATCTGGTTGATGATCTTGCCCTTGGGCCCGATCACCTCGCCGATCTTGTCCGTCGGGATCGTGATCGTGATGATCCGCGGCGCCAGCTCGCTCATCTCGTCCGGCGCGTCGATCGCCTCGAGCATGACGTCGAGGATCGCCAGCCGGGCATCGCGGGCCTGGGTCAGTGCTCCGGCGAGCACCGAGGCCGGGATGCCGTCGAGCTTGGTGTCCAGCTGCAGCGCCGTGACGAACTGCCGGGTGCCGGCGACCTTGAAGTCCATGTCGCCGTAGGCGTCCTCGGCGCCGAGGATGTCGGTGATCGCGACGTACTCGGTCGTGCCGTCGATCTCCTCGGAGATCAGGCCCATCGCGATCCCCGCGACCGGCGACCGCAGCGGGACACCGGCGGCCAGCAGCGACATCGTCGAGGCGCAGACCGAGCCCATCGACGTGGAGCCGTTGGAGCCCAACGCTTCGGACACCTGCCGGATCGCGTAGGGGAACTCCTCCTTGCTCGGCAGGACCGGCAGCAGCGCGCGCTCGGCCAGGGCGCCGTGACCGATCTCGCGGCGCTTCGGCGAACCCACGCGTCCGGTCTCACCGGTGGAGTACGGCGGGAAGTTGTAGTTGTGCATGTAGCGCTTGCGCGTTTCGGGGTTGAGCGTGTCCAGCTGCTGCTCCATGCGGAGCATGTTCAGCGTCGTCACCCCGAGGATCTGCGTCTCGCCGCGCTCGAACAGCGCCGAACCGTGTGCCCGGGGCACCACGTCGACCTCCGCGGATAACGTGCGGATGTCGGTGATCCCGCGGCCGTCGATGCGGACCTTGTCGCGCAGGATGCGCTGCCGTACCAGCTTCTTGGTCAGCGCCCGCAGCGCGCCGCCGACCTCCTTCTCCCGGCCGGCGAACGTGTCGGCCAGCCGCTGCGCGGCGAGGTCCTTCACCCGGTCCAGTTCCGCCTCGCGCTCGGCCTTGCCGGCGATGGTGAGCGCCGCGGCCAGCTCGGTGGACACCGCGGTCTCGACCGCGGTGTAGGCGTCGGGCAGGTAGTCCGGGTACGTCGGGTAGTCCGCGGTCTGCTTCGCGGCCTTGGCGGCCAGCTCGGCCTGGGCCTGGCAGAGCACGCGGATGAACCGCTTGCTCTCCTCGAGGCCCTGCGCGACAACCTCTTCGGTCGGTGCGGCCGCACCGCCGGCGACCAGGGCGACCGTCTCGGTCGTGGCCTCGGCTTCGACCATCATGATGGCGACGTCGCTGGACCCGTCCGCCGCGTCGACGACGCGACCGGCCACGACCATGTCGAACACGGCGTCGGCGAGTTCGGCGTGGCTCGGGAAGGCCACCCACTGGCCCTTGACCAGGGCGACGCGCACGCCACCGATCGGGCCGCTGAACGGCAGCCCGGCCAGCTGGGTGGACATCGACGCCGCGTTGATGGCGACCACGTCGTAGAGGTGGTCGGGGTGCAGCGACATGACGGTCACCACAACCTGGATCTCGTTGCGCAGACCCTTGACGAACGACGGCCGCAACGGCCGGTCGATGAGCCGGCAGGTGAGGATCGCGTCCTCACTGGGGCGGCCCTCCCGGCGGAAGAACGAGCCCGGGATACGCCCGACGGCGTACATCCGCTCCTCAACATCGACGGTGAGCGGGAAGAAGTCCAGGTTTTCCTTGGGGTTCTTCGAGGCGGTGGTCGCCGACAGCAGCATCGTCTCGTCGTCCAGATAGGCGACCGCCGACCCTGCTGCCTGCCGGGCGAGCCGGCCGGTCTCGAACCTGATGGTGCGGGTGCCGAAGGCGCCGTTGTCGATGACGGCTTCGGACGAGTGGATCTGGGGACCCTCCACGGGTGCCCTCCTGTCGGTGCAGGGGGCGGGCGTCGCACGCGTTGGGGTGCAGGTGCGCCAATGTCGGCGAGACACTGTCGGCTCTCGATCGAGGCGCGCGGGGTACGGCGGGAGCCCAAGCGCCCGGACCCGCGAGCCACTACCGAGGACCGACGTACGCGACCGTCGTCCGCCCCAGGTGGTGGGTGTGCTGGCAACCAGCACGGATGGTGGGGTGTTCAGTTGTGACGGGCCGGCCACGTCGGCCGGTCCGCGTCGCGTGGCCAGCCCGCCACGGGCCGGCCACGCCGACGTCAGCGCCGGATACCGAGCCGCTCGATGAGGGAGCGGTAGCGCTCGATATCGGTCTTGGCGAGGTACTGCAGCAGCCGCCGGCGCTGGCCGACGAGCAGCAGCAGACCCCGCCGCGAGTGGTGATCGTGCTTGTGCAGCTTCAGGTGCTCGGTGAGCCCCTTGATCCGGGTGGTCAGCAGCGCGACCTGGACCTCCGGGCTGCCGGTGTCACCGGGGACGGTGGCGTACTCGGCGATGACCTGGGCCTTGGTGGCGGTGTCGAGCGACATGCGGGATCCTCTCGGGCGCGGACGGCCGGCACGGATGCGCTCGGCTGGGGACACGGATCGAGGGGCGCCCGCCCCAGGACCGTCACGGGGAGGGTAACAGCGCGGTCCCCCACGACCGAATCGACGCGCGGCCGACGGAGAGCGACGACACCCGAGCGCGGTTCACCGCTGACGGGCGGAGCCGCGGCAGCATCCCGGTATCGGTACGCGGCCGCCCCCGTCGCGCGGCCGCGTACAACCACGGAGATCATCGACGCCAGCAGGTCCCCCGCTGAAGACGGCAAATCAGGGGACATGCGACGACCCGTCAGGACGACCCGGGGGGCGGGATCAGGCCGTCGCGGACGGCCGCCTCGGTCAGGTCGTACCGGGTGCTAACGCGCCGTCCCGCCGCGGCGTACTTGGCGCGGACCCGGTCGAGGTACTGCTTGACGCTGGAGGGCTTCACCCCCATGGCGCGCGCCACGCTGTCCAGCTTGAGGCCGGACGTGTACAGCACGACCGCTCGTCGCTCCTGGTTCGACAGCGCCGGCACCCCGTCGCGCACCGCGGGAGCGGCGAGCTCCGGCGACACCCAGCGCTCGCCGGCCAGCACCGCGTCGAGCGCGGCCACCAGGCCGGTCGGGTTGTCCCGGGTCGCGACGTATCCCGAGGCGCCGGCGGCCAGCGCGACGACCGCGTCGGCCGGGGTGGCGACCTGGCTGACCGCCACCACGCTGACTCCCCCGCTGACCAGTCGGGAGATCGCCACGGGCGGCGGCTCCGGCGCGCCGGCAGCCGGATCGAACAGCACCACGTCGGCGCCCGCCACGACCGCCCCGGCAGCGTCGGCACCGGCGTAGACGACGACGTACTCCGGGCGCCGCGCGCCCAGCAACTGCAGCACGCCGGCGACGATCAGCGCATGACTGTCGACGATCGCGATCCGTGCGGCGGCCACACCGGCACCCCCGTCCCCGTGAGTTGACGGAGGCGACCTTAGGGAAGCGTTCCGGTGTTCGGCGGCTACGCGCCGCAACCACCCCGCTGCGTCCCCTGAACTGGGGACAGTTGCGGCCCGGCTCGCGGCGGTCAGGACCCGACGAGCAACTCCCGCGTCCGCGCGACGTCCACGCCGATCTGGTCGACGAGGGCCTCGACGGTGCCGAACGACAGGGTCTCCCGCAGCCGGACACACAGGTCGAGCGCGACGTGCTCGTCGTAGAGGTCGAGGTCGTCGTGGTCGAGCACGTACGCCTCGACTCGGCGCGTCGTGCCGTCGAAGGTGGGATTGGTCCCGATCGAGACGGCGGCCGGCAGCGCGACCGGCTCGGCGGCGTACGGCTGCCGGACCAGGTACCCGGCGTACACGCCGTCGGCGGGCACAGCGCTGTAGGGCGGCAGGTGCAGATTCGCCGTGGGGAAACCCAGCAGCCGGCCACGGGCGTCGCCGTGGACGACCTGCCCTTCCAGCCGGTGCCATCGACCGAGGGCCTCGGCTGCGCCGGCCATGTCGCCGTCGGCGACCAGCCGCCGCACCAACGTCGAGGACCAGGTTGCGTCGGCCCCGGCGAGGGCGACCGTGCGGACCGCGAAACCCTGTCGCGCCCCCGCCTCACGCAGCGTCTCGACCCGGCCGGCCGCCCGGTTGCCGAACCGGAAGTTCTCGCCCACGACGACCTCGGCGACACCGAGATCACGCACCAGCACGTCGTCGATGAACTCGGCGGCGGTCTGCCGCATCACCTCCGCGGTGAACGGGAGGACCACGACTGCGTCGACGCCCAGCCCGCCGAGCAACGCGACGCGGTGCGGCAGGGTCGACAAGGCTGCCGGATGGCTGCCGGGCCGGACCACCTCCGCCGGGTGCGGGTCGAACGTCAGCACCAACGCCGGACGGCCGAGTTCGCGGGCGCGCGCCACGACGTCCTGGATGACCGCGCGGTGCCCGCGATGGACGCCGTCGTACACCCCGATGGTCACCACCGCACCACGCCAGCTGGCTGGCAGGTCGTGCGGACCGGTGACGACGGGCACGACGCGCAGTGGGGCGGGCAGCTGCATGGCGGGGTCAGCCTGCCAGATCAGCTGAAGACGACCAGCGACACCGCCTGGTCGTCCTGCCGGCGGGCCAGCGACAGCACCCGGCCACCCGGGCCGAACAGACCGACGGGCCCGGTGTCCGGTAGGCCGTCCGGCCACGGCAGTCGGGCGCCGTGCAGCACCCGGTCCGCCACGGACGCCTCGACCTGCCAGCAGGGGAAGAACGCGGACACCGCGGCTGCCAGCGCCATGACGTCGAGCTGCTCCTGCAGTTCCTCGAGGGTCCGCGCCGAGGCCAGCGAGAACGGCCCGACCCTGGTGCGGCGCAACGCGATCAGGTGCCCGCCCACCCCGAGCAGGTCACCGAGGTCGCGCGCCAGCGCACGCACGTACGTCCCGCTGGACACCTCGGCGACCACGTCGACGTCCAGCAAGTGCGGCGCCGGCCGCCGCGACGCGCGCACCTCGAGCCGGTGCACGGTGACGTGGCGCGGCGGCAACTGGACCGCTTCGCCGGCCCGCACCCGGGCATACGCACGACGGCCGTCCACCTTCACCGCGCTGACCGAGCTCGGTCGCTGCAGCAGCGCCCCGGTCAGCGACTGCGACACCACGTCGCGGACTGCGGCCTCGGTGATCCCCACTGCGCTCGCCGAGGAGATCACCTCGCCCTCGGCGTCGTCGCTCACCGTCGCCTCGCCCAGCCGGATGGTGGCCTCATACTCCTTGTCGGACAACGACAGATGGCCCAGCAACCGCGTCGCCCGGCCGACCCCGGCCACCAGCACACCGGTCGCCGACGGATCGAGCGTGCCGGCATGACCCACCCGCCGGGTGCCGCACAACCGGCGCAGCCGCGCGACCACGTCGTGCGACGTCATCCCGGCCGGCTTGTCGACGATCACCAGGCCTTCTATCGGGTCACCCCCGGACGCTGCGGCCGGCCTCATGCGCCGTCGTGTCGTACCGGCCGCGGCAGGCGCTCGGCGATCGCGGCGAGCACCGCGTGCGGG